>JBDTCO010000120.1:0-3500 GCA_039923495.1 Polyangia bacterium | reverse complement strand
CCGATGAGGTTCGCGTTCTTCGACACCGCCGTCGGCCGCTCGGCGATCGCGTGGACGGACGACGGCGTGATCGCGCTGGCGCTACCCGAGAAGACCGAAGCGAGGACGCGTGATCGCCTGAAGCTCGTCGCACCAGACCTCGTGCTGGCGGAGCCTTCGGCCGCGATCGCCAGCGTGATCGCCGAGGTCGTCGCCCACCTTGCCGGCGACGTCCGCGATCTGTCGAGCATCGCCATCGACTGGCGACACACCACACCGGCGGCTCGACGTGTCTATGAGGCAGCGAGAGCCGTCGAGCTCGGGGGCACCGCGAGCGACGCAGACGTCGCGGCGCGCATGGGCGGCACAGTGCGTTCGGTCACGCAGGCGCTCGCGAAGAACCGGTACGACGTGCTCGTGCCTTCGCACCGCATCCTTACCAGCGACGGTCGCATCGGCCCGGTCGGCAACGTCGTCGCGAAGCTGCGCATGCTCGCGATGGAGGCCGCGCATCTCGAAGGCGACGCCACGCTCGACTTCGATCCCGTGGCGGCCGTCGCGCACCTGCGCGCGAGCGACGCAGACCTCGCGAGGATGATGGACCGCATCGGCCCGTACACCGTGCAGCTGAAGCGCACGCCGAGCATCTTCGTCGCGCTCGCCGAGTCCATCGTGTACCAGCAGCTCGCGGGCCGCGCGGCTGCAACGATCTGGGCTCGCGTGCGCGCGCTGTTCCCGCACGGCCACGTCGGCCCGACGCCGGATCAGCTGCTGCGCGCATCGGACACGGCGCTCCGGGGTGCGGGCCTGTCGCGCAACAAGCTGCTCGCGATCCGCGACCTCGCAAGGCGCGCAGCCGAGGGCTCCATCCCCACCCTCGTCGAGGCGCAGACGATGGACAACGAGGCGCTCGTGGAGGCGCTCACCGAGGTGCGCGGCATCGGCCGCTGGACCGTCGAGATGCTGCTGATCTTCCGTCTCGGTCGCCCCGATCTGTTGCCGGTGGACGATCTCGGCATCCAGAAGGGCTTCGCGCGCACGTACCGCAAGCGAAAGCTGCCGACCAAGAGGCAGATGCTCGCGCGCGGCGAGCGCTGGCGTCCCTACCGCAGCGTCGCGAGCTGGTACTTCTGGCGCATCGCAGATCTCAAGGGCTAGGCATCGCGACGCTGTGGGCAAGGTGCTCGCGCCAGTTCGCGGTGTAGCGCCCGGCGAGCGCGCGATCGTGGAGCACGAGCAGGTTCTCCGCGTTGTGCTTCTGCGCGGCGGCCGTGAAGTTGAACGAGCCGGTGATGACGACCTCGTCGTCGATGATCATCACCTTGTTGTGCGCGATGGCGTGCGCGGCATCGACGCTCGTCGGCACGTCCTCGTGCACGAGGAACGTCAGCCCCGAGTAGCGACCGGTGCGGTTCGAGCGATCGAGGATGACCTCGACATGGACGCCGCGTCGGGACGCGGCCACGAGCGCCTTGGCGATGGGCGCGCTCGTGAAGCTATAGGCCTGCACGCGCACCGTCTTCTTCGCAGCGCCGAGCTCGCGCACGATGACGCCGGTGCAGTCGGCGCCCGGGGTGAAGCAGACCTCGGGCTCGGCCGCTGCCGTGAACGAGAACGCTGCGCTGGACACGAGGCCCAGCGCGACGACTACACCGAGCCGAGCCACTGACGCGCCAGCCAGTCGAGCGCGCTGTCGGCCGCCGCGAGCTCGCGATGCACGCCGGCCACCCCCGGATCGATGCGCGCCTTGATGCGCGGACCGTAGACGCGGCTGTGGAGGATCCAGTTGGACAGGTTGTAGTGGTGCACGAGCGGGAACAGCGGGTGCTGCGCGTGTGCGGCGAGCCGCGCCGCCGCGTCCTCGAGGCCCGTCGCCCGCACCAGGCTCGTCGACAGCTCGAACAGCAGCGTGCGCAGCTGACCGAAGGACGCCACGGGGTCGAGCGCGAGGCCCTCGAGCAGCTTGGCGAACTGCTTCTCGGCAAGCCCCGAGACCTCCGCCATCGCCTCGACCTGCGTCTCGACGAACTCCGACTTGGGCGCGTCGGTGAGCAGCCGCCCGATGAGGTAGGCGTCGAACGCGCTCGCGATGGACTCGCCGAGCAGCATGCCGTCCACCGTCGCGCCGGACTTGCCGAGCGACCTGCGCGCGAGGTGGTGCCACGCGACGTGGGCGACGACATCGGCGGGGAGACGCTCATCGACCACGACGTCCGCGTTGTCACCCGCCGACCAGAACGACAGGTTGAGAAACAGCGCGCGGTGCCAGTCGATCGGCAGACCCTCGCGCTGCACGCGGAAGCGATAGCCGTCATCGATGAGCGCGTCCTTGAGGCGTGCGTACAGCGGCACGCGCTTCATGGTGCGCTCCTCGTCGATCTTGAGATCCGCGAGCCCGACGAGCTCGAAGCGTGGTGCGCCCGGGCCGGGCACTACCCGCGGGCCTGGCCTTCCTTGTGCCCGGAGGGCGAGGCCGTGCCCCGGGAAGGGGCCTTCTTCTTCGCCTTGCCGCGCTGAGCCAGGTAGTCGTCGTGCGTGCCGTGGAAGTCGATGACGCCGTCCTCCTCGAACGCCCAGATGCGCGTCGCGAAGCTATCGATGAGGTCGCGATCGTGCGTCACGACGAACGCGGTGCCCTGGTATTTGGTGAGCGCGTCGCCGAGCGCGACGATGGACTCGAGGTCGAGGTGGTTGGTCGGCTCGTCGAGGACCAGGACGTTGTCGCCCTGGAGCATGAGGCGCGCGAACAGGAGGCGTACGGCCTCGCCGCCGGAGAGGTTCGTGGTGTTCTTCTTCCCCTCCTCGCCCTTGAACAGCATCTTGCCGAGCAGGCCGCGGATGTCCTGGAGGTGCGCGCGCTCGTCGAAGGAGTGGAGATACTCATCGACCGTCGTGCCGTGCGGGATGGCGGTGCCGTGATCCTGCGCGATGTAGCCGATGGACACCTCGTGGCCCCACGCGAGCGTGCCCGCGTCGGGCTCGAGTTCGCCGACGAGCATGCGACACAGCGTGGTCTTGCCGACGCCGTTGCCACCGATGATGGCGATCTTCTCGCCTTTGGTGACGAGTGGGCTGAAGTCGGCGCAGACGTTCACGTCGGGCCAGCGCTTGGTGAGTCGGTCGGCGGTGAGCGTCTGCTTGCCCGACGGCTTCTTCACGATGATCTGGATGAACGGCCGCTCGATGTTGGAGCGCTTGAGGTCGGAGAGCGCGAGCTTCTCGATCTGCTTCTTGCGGCTCTGGACCTGGGAGGCGCGCGTGCCGGCGCCGAAGCGCGCGACGAAGTCCTGCAGCTGCGAGATCTTCTTCTGGCGGTCGTCGTTCTCGGACTCGACGCGACTCCGCACCTCGCTCTTCGCCATGACCATGTCGTCGTACGCGCCCGTGTAGACGATGATGGTGTTGTAGTCGATGTCCGCGACGTGCGTGCAGATCGCGTTGAGGAAGTGGCGATCGTGCGAGATGGTGACGAGCACGCCGTCGTACTTGCAGAGGAACTCCTCGAGCCAGTGGATCGACTC
>JBDTCO010000119.1:0-16533 GCA_039923495.1 Polyangia bacterium | reverse complement strand
GCGGTTGAACGACATGGGCAACGGCAGGGACGACTGGAAGTCGAACGTGTTGTGCGTGAAGTACGGGAACGCGGTGTTGAGCGCGTCGATGTTGTCGCCGAGACGTGCCGCCGCGCGGGCCTGGCGCTTCTTGCCGGTGACCTTCGAGAACGCGGTGACGGCGACGATCGGTGCCTTGTGCAGCGTCCAGTCGTACGCGCGAAAACGGAGGCCACCCTTGCCGACCCACGCGAGCGCGGTCGGCTTGTCGTGCGGGTGCAGCTTGAACTGGTTGAGGATGAGGTCGCAGCACTCCTGGATCGTCGGAGAGTTGCGACGACCGGCGACGGCGTGGCGGATCTGCAGATCGTCGTACGGACCCTCGACGAACGCGCAGTGCAACAGTCGGGATGCGACGGCGTCGCACGGCACGATGTCGAGCGCGGACTTCGGGTCGACGTTGACCGCGCGGAGGTGGCCCATGCCGATGAGCGCGACGAAGCCGGCGAATGCCGCGCGGCTGTCGATCCAGCCGGGGAACGGCTGCTCGTTGCAAGCGGACACGATGCTCGGCCGCACGATGGTGAGCGGGACGTTGCCGCGCTCTTCCATGAGGATGTGCTCGGCGATGCACTTCGAGAGCGTGTAGCTGTTCGGGTGACCGGTCTCGGCCATCAGGCGCGCGTCGAGCTCGCCCGCTTCCTTCGGGCCGGCGAGCATCTCGGCGTACATCTCGCGAGGGGCGCGCGGCAGCGGGGCGAGGCGCTCCTCGACGGGGACGTTGCTGCCCGGGTGTGGCGTGACGTACGCGGTGGAGACGCTGACCATCTTCACGAGGCTCGTGCACTTGCGCGCGAACGCCATCATGTTGAGGACGGACGTGATGTTTGCCTGCGCGGCCTGCGACACCGGCAGATCGAACTCGACCGACGCGGCGCAGTGGATGATGTGGGTGATGCGCTCGGCAAGCGCGATGCGACGCGGTAGCGCGTTCGCGTCACCGAGGTCCGCCTCGACGACCTGGCAGATGCTCTCCCAGCCGGTCGGAAGCATCGAGAAGGCCTTCGAGCGCGCCGTCTTGTCGAAGCGCACGCGCGCGTCGGTGCTGAGGCTGCGACGGATGACGAGGTGGATCTCCTCGATGCCGAGCTCCTCGCGACGACGGACGAGCTCCTCGAGGACGACCTTGCCGACGAACCCCGTCGCGCCGGTGAGAAGAACGCGCTTGTTCGGTGCGCCGTGCTCCATGTCGAAACTCACTGTGCGGCCTCCTTCGTGGCGGAAGAGCGAGCGGGCTTGGCCGCCTCGCCGGGTGCGTGCTGGTTGTCGCAACCGAAGATGTTCTGGGGATCGAAGGCGCGCTTGGCGTCGCGGCTCCAGGCAAGGGCTGTCGGTGACAGGACCTCGGGGAGGTAGCGTTGACGCAGCTTGCCGATGCCGTGGTGGTGCGACAGCGAGCCGCCTTGCTTCATGATCTCCTCGCGCGCGGCCCGCTCGATCTCGGCGTAGACCTCGCTCGGGTGATCGACGCCCTCGTGGGACATCCCGAAGTAGAAGTACACGGCCGCGCCCGTCTCGTAGATCTGCGTGACGCGGCACGTGACGAACGGCTTGCCGGGCAGCTTGCGCGCGGCATGCTCGCGACGGACGCGCTCCTTGACCTGCTCGCACAGCGACGAGACCTGGCTCCACGGCACCGAGGTCTCGAACGACTCGGAGAGGATGAAGTGGTCCATGACGAAGTCGCGGATGTACGCGATGCCGTACGTGAGCTGGTAGCCACGGAGCCCGTTCTCGGCGCCGCCCTTCATGCCGCCGTGCTGCGCGGCGATGCGGTAGACGGCCTCTTCCTGACGAGCGACCTCGGCCTTGGTGCCCTCGAAGACGAGCGTGCAGGCCGTCATCTTGTTGGGCTCGAAGCCCTTCACCTTGGTGACGAAGAACTTCTCGAGCTTGCTCTTCTGGACGCGCCAGCCCTCGGCCTTTGGCTTGAGCGCCTGTCCGAACTGGAACTGCATGTTGTCGACGAGGCGCACGCTGGCCGGCCAGTCGCCGTGCATGGCGAGGTCGTACATGAAGCGAACGCCGGCCTCGAAGTCGCGGAAGATGACCGAGCCGTAGCGCTGCACCTCCGGGAGCGGGAACAGCTTCACGACGACGCTCGTGATGATGCCGAGGCGGCCTTCCGAGCCGAACATCCAAAGCTTCGGATCGACGCCGATCGACTCGCGCGGCGCCTGACCGCGGTGCTCGAGCTTGCCCATCGCGGTGATGGCGGTGACGTCGAGGACGATGTCCTCGATGTTGCCGTACTTGTTCTTCTTCATACCGGACGCGTTCGTCGCGACCCACCCACCCAGCGTCGAGAACTCGATGCTGTCGGGCTCGTGCCCCATGGTGAAGCCGTGGCGGCGGAGCTGCTCCGCGAGGTGCCGTCCGACGATGCCGGCCTCGATGCAGGCCATGCGGTTGACCGGATCGATCCAGAGGATCTTGTTCATGCGGCGCATGTCGACCGAGACGATCATGCGCGCCTCGTTCTCGGGGCAGCGCAGCGCCTCGGAGACGTTGGTGCCGCCGCCGTAGGGGATGAGGCAGACGTCGTGCTGCAAGGCGAGCGTGACGAGCGCGTGGATCTGCTTCTCGTTGTCGGGGTAGGCGACGAGGTCGGGCATGCGGCCGAGCTGGCCGTACTTCACCGCGTACACCTCTTCCTGCGTGTGGCCGTGGCCATGGCGCAGGCGAACGATGGGATCGAACGTGAGCTGCGCATCGTCGAACAGCGCGCGGGCGTCGGTGTAGAAGGCCTCGTTCTTCACCGGCGCGGGCAGCGCCTCGGGCGGGAACGTGTACGTGTGCTTCTTCTTGGGCTGGACGTCGAGCGCGAGGGTCGCCTTCACCCACGGCACGAGGTGCGGCAGCTCCTGGTCGGACACGAGGTAGCGCTTGCCCGTGAGCTTGACGATGTTGTTGTCGTCGATGACGAAGCGGGTGTCGGCGAAGCCCCAGTTCTCGTCGCTCTCGGCTTCACCCGCGGGCTGCGTGTACAGCGGTGGGACGAACCGCGCTCCACCACCCAGCATGTGCCCGGATCCATTCGTATCGGCCATCGTTCGTACGGCTCCTTGCGCGGGAGGATTCCGCGGTCTGTGGCAGGTAGCACTTTCGATCTGGGATGTAAACCTGGGGCTTACACGAATAGCGTGCTCAACCTATCAGAATTACTTGGCGGAACAGTGGTTCGACCAATTATTCACGTAAGGACGGGCACGCCCTGAGCGCGCGGTTTTTCCGCAAGCGCGCTCACAGCGTGCGTTTCGGCGGCGTCCTTGCGTGGTCGGAGGCTACTTCGCCGCGACGGCTGCCTTAGCGACGTGCGACGGAACATTCGTGTTGAGATCTTCGGACGAGAAGTAATCCGTGACGACGATGCGCAGCGGCTTCTGCAAGATCGATTGCGCCGGCCCGGACAGCGCGGCCGCGAGGGCCTGGTGCGCGCCAGCCTTGGGCATGTGGACCTCAGGGGGGCTGCCTCTTTGGGCGGCAGGCTCTTCGCGAGCGCGGGCCACTTCTCTTTGCCGTTCGATAGATCGAGGTGAAGCGCCGTCGGGGCGCCGTCGTATCCGGACAGACTCAACGCAATCGTGTGTGGCCCCGGCGGTAGCTCCAGCAGGTGCGGCAGGATGATCACCTCGCGCGCCTTGCCGCTGTCCCTGGGTCCTTCTCGGACTGGATCGGATGCGTCGCGAAGACCAGCTTGCCCTCGTCGCCGCGAGCCGTCCCTGCGAACATGGTTGCCGCCGCCAGCACCGCGAGAACTGCACACTTACGGATCATTGAACCTCCATGTCGTTTCGAAAGCGGACTGTCGCGTGCAATCATTACGCGGCTCGCGACAGAGGCGCGGTTGCGCTGCGCTTCCAACGCGGAACACGAATGCGTCGCGATGCGGTTGTGGAGGGGATGACATGAGGCTCGTGCTGTTCTTGCTCTGCATACCGTGTCTCGCGTACGCGGGACCATTCGACGGTGAGGCTGTCGAGCCGCCGACCGAGTGCGCAAAGGGGGTGACGACGTCGCTGTGGCGTAGCGGACATTACCCGCTGCTCGCGCGACACGACGGTCCCGAGGGTGCGACGACGTTCGAGGTGCGCGCGGCCTCCGGTCGGAGCGTGGGCAAGGTGGAGCTGCCGGGCCGCGGACGCTGCCTCGGCTGGTCGCCGGTCGCGCATGCGTTCCTCGTGGGCTCGATCCACGAGATCGGGGTCGTGCTCCCGATGCCATCGCTCGAGCTGGTGGCCGAGGACGGCAAGGCGCGCGCGACCGCGCTCGAGCGCGACCGGTACGCTGCCTATGCGCTCGTGACCAATGGCCGCTTCGTGGCCTTCGTCAGCTACGACCCGAAGCTCGGCGATGAGATCAAGCTCTACGCGCTCGAGCTCGCGACCGATCGGATCCGCGAGCTCGGCCCGGCACCCGCACCGCCGCCCGATCGCGACGTGCGGAGTACGCGCCGCTGGCGCTGGGGCGTCGAAGGCGAGGAGGGCTTCATGGACCTCGAGCCAGACGTGCTGCGCTTCGACGACGACGACGTGCTGCGTGTGAGCTACGGCAAGGACACGTCGCGGGCGCGGAGCAAGCAGCGCGTGGTGCGTACCTTCCGGCTCGGCCGCTGAGCCACTCTGTCCGTGCCTTCTGAATCGTGCGCGTCCACGCGCGCGACCTGGTTGGCCGGCACGCTGTCAAGCCCGTGGACGGCTTAGAGAAGCACGGCGAGCTTCATCCTGACGGTGACGCGTGACCGTCTTTCCTGGTGGGGCGTGCAGGGATTGAACCTGCGACTTCCTCCGTGTGAAGGAGGCACTCTACCGCTGAGTTAACGCCCCGAAGCGCGACGTACCTACCACGCCTTTTGCCGGGCGATCAACAGATCAGTGATCCGGTGGCTACGTCGCGGGGACGGGGCGCGAGGCGTGCTGCGGCGCCGAGCGGCCGAGCTCGCGATCGATCATCGCGTCTCCCTCGGCCTTGAGCTCGATGACGACGTTGCGACTGCGCTCGACGAGCGCGTCGAGATCGGACTCGGTGAGGCCCTTCGTGGAGATGATCTCGCCGACCACGAGCTTCATCGGCGTGCGCTCCTCGGAGAACTTCCACGAGTGCTTGGGGATCGCGTTGGCGCTGCCGGCGATGGCGATCGGGAGGATGTCGAACTGGCCCTCGATCGCGAGGCGGAACGCGCCCGGCTTGAACGGCTTCACGATGCCGTCGAGGCTGCGCGTGCCCTCGGCGAAGAAGAGCACCGACACGCCGCGCTCGAGGTAGTCGCGCGCGCGGCCCATGGCGGTCCGGACCGAGTCACGCCTGCCGCGACGGAGCGGGATGTAGCCGGCGTGGAACATGAACCAGCCCATGAAGGGGACGAAGAAGTTCGACGCCTTCGAGATCCACTTGAAGTGGAGGTCGAGGTGGTAGGTGACCATGATGTCGGCGACGCCTTCGTGGTTCGACACGACCACGAACGCGCGGTTGCTCGGCACGCGCTCCGGGTGGACGACACGGCAGCTCCAGCGCGAGTTCAGATAGAACATCATGCGACCCCAGTAGGTCGCATACCTGTGTCCGATCACGCGCAGCGGATCGAAGACGGCCGTCAAGAGAAAGACCGGCAGACCGACGACGTACATCGACGACGTGATCGTCGCGATGCACACCCAGATGAAAACGGAGCGAAGCGCCTGTCGCACCGGTGCCTCCCGGAAGGGGACTACTTCTTCTTCGCGGCTTCGCGCTTCTTCGCGAACGCGGCCTCGATGGCCTCACCAGCCTGCGCCTTCTCCTCGAGCTTCGCCGTGGGCGACTGGAACACGACGTTCTTGTCGTCGGTCATGTTGTTGAAGACCAGGAGCCCGTCGGACGAGCCGAAGCCCGTGGGGGAGTTGATGTTGAAGCTCCCCGCGATCTCGTACTGCTTGCCGACGGTGAGCATCGGCGGCTTCTGCTTCGGCGCGAGATAGTCGACCACCATGAGCGCCTTCTCCTTCTTGGTGTCCGGCTTGTCGCCGATGAAGAAGTGCGGCTGGTCGCAGGCCTTGCACGTCTGACCCTTCGGGCAGACCGGACAGACGTAGACCTCGAGGAGGTAGCCCTTGACCTTCACGTCCTTCGTCAGCGTCGTCGCCTTCTCCTTGCGAACGCCGTAGATCGAGTAGACACCCTCGGCCGTCTTGATCGGCACGTCGGGCGGAAGGAACGCAGGCTGCGGCGGAAGGTCGACCTTGATGGGAGGCAGCGCGTTCGACGGCTCCGAGCCGAGCGACGCGCCGGAGCTGCCGCCGGAGCAAGCGGCGAGGCCGAGGGAGAGCAGGGTGACCGCGAAGAGGTGTCGCATGGGCAGCGGTCTTACCATGACGAGCGATCGACGCCAAGCCGGACGCCCGCCGCTGCCGGCTGTCAGGTAAGCTCGGCACGTGGAGCGCATGCTCGCCGTCGCCGCCGTGCTCGTGCTGGCGAGCTGTGTACACAAGAAGCCCGCGCCTGGCAGCGCCGTGGTCGTCGTGTGCCCGCCGCTGGGCTGTCCGGGGGACGACAGGAAGGCCCTCGAAGGCGGCACGATCCGCGTCCACGCCGACGCCGAGCCTGCGGGCCTCTGCGATCTCGTGAACCACGAGGCGTGGGTCCGCTCGATCACCGAGAACCAGGTGATGGAGACGCTCTTCCAGCAGAGTCCGGACGGCACGCTGCACCCGCGGCTCGCGCGGAGCTGGCGCCGGGAAGGCCACGAGCTCGTGCTCTCGCTGCAGAAGGATGTCCGCTTCTCCGATGGTGTGCCATTCGACGCCGGAGACGTGGTCTTCACGCTCGAGCGCGCCCGAGACGCAACGCTCGGCGCGGATCAGCGCAGCGACCTCGCGCCCATCACGAAGATCGCATCGCCCGACCCGTACACCGTCGTGCTGACGGTACCAGGGCCGGCGCCGTTCCTCTTGCAGGCGCTCGCGCACATCGCGATGTATCCGCGTCACCTGCTCGACAAGGCCGACCTGCGCACGACGTCGTTCTGCCGCGCGCCCATCGGCACCGGGCCGTATCGCGTCGCCAGCTGGCGAAGTGGCGTGGACGTGGAGCTGCGGCGCGTCGAGGGCTACTGGGGCGAGCGCCCGCACCTCGATGGCATCGAGTACGTCTTCGTGCGCGATCGACAGGCGGCCTACCTGCTGTACGAGCGCGGTCAGCTCGACGTGCTGAACCGGCTGCCGCGCGAGCACGGCGCGCTGCCGGGTCACCGCATCTATCGTTACACGCCGCGCGCGTTCTTCTTCGCGCTGTGGAACACGCGAAGGCCGGAGCTCCAGAGCCCCCAGACACGCGCGCAGCTGGGACACCTCTTCGATCTGCCGCGGTTCATCACGTCGGCGTTCGACGGCCACGCGCGTCTGCACAGCGGGCCCTATCTCGAGGGCACGCCATCGTACGACGAGCACGTCGCGCCGTGGCCGTACGATCCGGTGGCCGCGCGCGCGCTCGGCGGCAAGCTCCACAAGCTCACGTTCCTCTCGACGGTTGGTTCGCCGGCGGTCGAGCAGCTCGCCACGTTGCTCGAGGAGGATCTGCGGCGCGTCGGCATCGAGCTCGTGATCGAGCGGCTGGACTTCGCGCGGCTCCTCGAGCGGCTGCGTCGCCACGACTTCGACGTCACCGCGCTGCAGCTCACGCTCGCGCCGGAGCAGGACAACTTCGGCCTGCTCCACTCGAGCGCCGGTGACGAGCAGAACTGGGCTGGCTACGCGGACGCCGACACGGACGCGCTGCTCGAGCGCATCCGCGCCACCGATGATCCCGACGCGCGCCACGCGCTCGACCGCGAGCTGCATCGGCTGCTGCACCAGCGCGGCCCGATGACGTTCCTCGTCTCGCCCGAGACCGAGACGGCCGTCGCACCTGGCTTCGGCGGCGTACGTCCCTCTGCGGACGGCCTCGATCTGACGCACGCGTTCCGGGTCGCGCCGTGAGGCGAGTCCTCGGTGCGGTCGTCTCGTTCGCGCTGGTCGGCGTGCTCACGTTCGTGCTGCTCGAGCTGGTGCCTGGCGACGTGAGCGCGCAGCGACTCGGCGCGACGTCGAGCGCCGCCGCGCGCGCCTCGCTGCGAGACGCGCTCGGCCTCTCCGGGTCGGCGAGTACGCGCGGGCTGCGCTACCTCGCCCACGTCGCGCGGCTCGATCTCGGGCGGTCGCTCGTGGACGGTCGCGAGGTCTCGGAAAAGGTGGCCGAGCGTCTGCCGAGCACCGCGCTGCTCGCGACTCTCTCTCTCATAATGACGTGGAGCCTCGCGCTGCCGCTCGCGTTGTGGCGTCGGCGGCTGCTCGTGCTCACGCTCGTGTACGCGCTGCCGGTGCCCGCGCTGGCGATCGGCCTGCTCGCGCTCGGTGCGCCGTACGGCGCTTCCGTTGCTACGTTCCTGTGCGCTGCCGTCGCGCTCCTGCCGCTGCTCGTGCCGCGCACGCACGGCCAGCTCGCGCGCGCGCTCGACGAGGCCCTGCAGAGCGACGCGCTGCGAACGCTACGCGCGGCTGGTGCAACCCCATCGAGGCTGCTGCGCGCGGCGCTGCGCACGCACGCGCTGCGGCTCGTCACGCTCGTCGCGCTGGAGCTGCCGGCGCTCCTCTCCGGCGTGGTGCTCGTGGAGTCGATCTTCGGCCTGCCGGGGCTCGGCCTGCTCGCGTTCGACTCGCTGGCCGCGCGCGACGTCCCGACCCTGCTGGGCCTCGTGCTCGTCGGTGCGGCGATCACCATCGGCTGCACGCTCGCGGTCGATCTGCTCGCGTCGCGCCTCGATCCGCGGCTGGACCATGCGGCGTAGAGTCGGCATCGCGCTGCTCCTGTGCGTGGCGCTCGTCGCTGCGGCAGCCGATCTACTGGCGTCCGACCTGCCGCTGTACTGCGTCGTCGATGGACACGCGTACGTGCTGCCTTGCCTTGCCGCGCCGGACGCGCTGCGCGGTCTCGATCAGCAAGCGCTCGCGACACGTGCCACGTCGCTCGTCGGCACGCCCATCGCCTACGGTCCGTATGCGCAGCGTCCTGGTGGAAGGCTGGTGCCGCTGGCGTCGCCGAGCGCGGCGCACCTCCTCGGCACCGACGATCGCGGTCGCGACGTCGCCGCGCGCCTCGTGCACGGTGCTCGCGTCGTGTGCGTCATCGGACCGCTCGCCGTCGCGGTCTATCTCGCGTTCGGCGCGCTCGTCGGCATCGCCTGTGCGCTGCGGCCGTGGGTCGACGTCGCGCTGTCGCGACTCATCGAGGCGTCGCTGTCGATCCCTGCGCTGCTGCTCGTCCTCGCGGTACAGGGTCTGCGCGGAGGGGGCTCGGCGCTCCAGCTCGCGCTCGTCATCGCGCTCGCCGAGTGGCCGTTCGCCGCGCGCCTCACGCGGGCCGAGGCACTGCGAGTCGTGGCCTCGCCCCACGTGCTCGCGGCTCGTGGCCTCGGTGCGAGCGCGGCGCGCATCGCGTGGCACCACGTGCTGCCTCTGGCGCTCGGGCCCGCGCGCGTGCTCGCGGCGTTCGGGCTCGGTCAGGCCGTGCTCTTCGAAGCGGCGCTCGGTGCGCTCGGCTTCGGTGTCTCGCCACCGACGGCGTCGTGGGGCGAGCTCCTCGCGCAGGCTTCGCAGCATGCGCGGTGGTGGTTGCTGCTGCCGCCATCGCTGGCCATCGGCGTCGTGGTGCTCGGCGCCAGGCTCCTCGTCGACGACGACGACTAGAGCCTGGGAATGCGAACCGTCTCGTCCAGCTTCTCGTCCTCGGGCAGCACGAGCTCGTCCAGCGCGGCGCGGAGTGCGGCGCGGGTCTGGTTGGTGGTCTCGTCCTCGGGGTTCTCGAAGGAGAGGTGGGCGGGACGGGCGGGCGCGAGCGGTCGCATGTGATTCGGTTACGCAACGCGCATGCCTGACCGATTGCCCCAACGCCGAGCCAGGTCTCGGCCGTTTACGCGGGGCGGTGAGGCGCGATGAACCGGCGGCTCGCAACGCTGGCGCCTGGAGCAGTCGGCGTCAGGCGTTCCGACGACGCAGTGCGACAATGGCGAGGGCGACGAGCAGGACGGCAAGGCTCCGCGGCAACTCGCCGCGGTCGCTGTAGCTGCAGCCCTTGCCGTACCCCGAGATGTTCGCTGCCTTGCAGCTGCTCGGTGCCCTGGCGAGCGGGTACGCAGCGCAGATGCCCGCCACGTCATCGGTCTCGGGCGTGCGCTTCTTCGTCTCGCCGGGCGTCGCGCTGTTGTACATCGTCGCGTTCACGATCCTGTCGAGCTCCGCGGCAGGGAGCGTCCCGACGGCGGAGCAGGCCGGCGGTGGGTTGCCGCTGTCGTCGACCTCCCAGCTCGGCGTCGCGGAGTCCTTGCACGTGTGATCGAGACCCTGCAGGTGACCGAGCTCGTGCACGAGCGTGTTCTCGAGGTCCGCGATGGACGTGCCGCTGCGGGGAGTCATCGAGAGCGGCGCCGCAGGATCGACGACCTGGAAGGTGAAGTTGATGTCGTTGAGCTCGACGTCGGTGTCGAGGAGGGTCCCGTCGTTGCTCGAGCCGGGGCTGTCGACGTAAAACACTGTCGTGATGGCCGCAGCGACGGTGGAGTAGCAGACGTCGCTGGACTGGCTGTCGTCGGGGTGGCACCACTTGTCGGTGCGGAACTTTATGACGTTGAGGCCGTCGTAGTGGGCCTCGAGCGGCGCGGGATCGACGTACGTGAGCGTGAGGTATGCGCAGCCCTGCACCGCGTCGCGCCACGCCTGCATCGACGAGTGGATCGTCGCGAACGTGACGTCGTTGCCGAGATCGGGCGTACCGCCGGAGTCGGGCTGCACGATGGCGCAGCTCGAGCGCCACGACGTGGCCGTCCCGTGCGGGGTGCGCGAGCGGACGTACGCGTTCGCGGGCAGCGCCGCGAGCAGCACAGCCAGCGCCAGGCCGAGTGAAGGCCTCACTTCGATTGCTGCGCGAAGCGACGAACGGCGACCGCGAGCTGATCGACCGTGTCGATGTGCGAGAGCGCCTGTTCCTCGACGGTGGGCGTGCGGGTGAAGTGCACGCTCGAGAGGTTGCGGCGGATCTGCTTCTTGCCGTCGATGGTGGCGACGTCGATCTTGCCCTGCGCCATGCCGACGACGTAGCGCGCCGCGCCTCGGTGCTCGAGGAAGACGACGACCTCCTCCCCCGGAACGAGCTCCGGCGCGCCGAACACCATCATGCCGACACCGTCGACGCTGCCGCCCTCGCGACGCACGATCACGTCTTGTCCCACCGTGATGGCCCCCGTGATCACGCGCTCGACGTGCAGCGTCGCGTCCGTGTAGATGGCGTCGTGGCCCGCCGACCAGGACGACTTGGTCGCCGTGACGTGGCCCGACACGACGGCCTCGGCGCGGTCGGTGAGGCCCTTCAGATCGAGCGGCACCATCGTGGTGGCGTGCGCGCCGCCGCTGGTCAGGCCAAGCATGAGCAGCGTCGCGAGCACCGGGATCGTTCTCGTCATCGACGCCAAGGCTAGCACGGGGTTTGACCGTCTCGACGCAGGCTGGTACCACCTCGCCCCATGTCGACTCCCGTTCGCGTCCGCATCGCGCCGTCACCGACGGGTGATCCGCACGTCGGCACCGCTTACATCGCGCTCTTCAACTACGTCTTCGCCAAGAAGCACGGCGGTCAGTTCGTGCTGCGCATCGAGGACACCGATCGCACGCGCTCCACGAAGGAGAGCGAGGACGCCATCCTCCGCGCGCTGTCGTGGGTCGGCCTCCCGTGGGACGAGGGCCCCGACATCGGCGGCCCGTACGGCCCGTACCGTCAGTCCGAGCGCAGCGCGATCTACGCGGAGCACGCGCAGATCCTCGTCGACAACGGCGCGGCGTATCCGTGCTTCTGCTCCGAGGAGCGCCTTGGTGCGCTGCGTGCCGCACAGCGCGCAGAGAAGAAGCCGCCCGGCTACGACGGCCTGTGCCGCCGCCTCCCGCGCGACGAGGCCAGGCGCCGCGTCGACGCGAAGGAGACGCACGTCGTGCGCCTCGCGATGCCGAAGGAGGGCGAGACCGTCATCGAGGACGGCCTCCGCGGCAAGGTCACGTTCGAGAACATCCAGGTCGACGACCAGGTCCTGCTCAAGTCCGACGGCTTCCCCACGTACCACCTCGCCAACGTCGTCGATGATCACCTCATGAAGATCAGCCACGTCGTGCGCGCCGAGGAGTGGATCAGCTCCACGCCGAAGCACCTCGCGCTGTACGCCGCGTTCGGCTGGGAGCCACCGAAGTTCTTCCACATGCCGCTGCTCCGCAACGCGGACAAGTCGAAGATCTCGAAGCGCAAGAATCCCGTCTCGCTCGACTATTACCGGGACGCCGGCTTCCTGCCCGAGGCGCTCGTGAACTTCCTCGGCCTCCTCGGCTTCTCCATCGGCGACAACCGCGAGAAGTTCACGCTCGACGAGATGATCGCGGCGTTCGACTGGTCCAAGGTGTCGGCGGGTGGACCCGTGTTCGATCTCGAGAAGCTCTCGTGGCTCAACGGCATCTACATCCGCGACCTCTCGCCCGAGGGGCTCATCCAGCGCATCCGCAGCTGGCGCCTGTCCGACGAGATGCTGCGTCGCCTCGTGCCGCTCGTGCACGAGCGAATCCGCCGCCTCGACGACTTCATCCCCGCCATCGAGTACTTCCTCGCGGGCGATCTCGACTACACGCACGTCCTGTCCGACCTCGTGCCGAAGACGCGTGACGCCGCCGCTACCGCCGAGGCGCTGAGCGGCCTCGTCGAGGAGCTCGATCTCGCGCGGGGCTACAGCGTCGCGGTCATCGAGCCGCTCGTGCGCGCATACACCGAGAAGCTCGGCTGGAAGACGAAGGAGCTCTTCATGGCGCTGCGCGTGGCCATCACGGGTCGCACCGCCGCGCCGCCGCTCTTCGACACGATGGAGGTGCTCGGCAAGGAGCTCGTCCGTCGTCGTCTGCGCGCGGCCGCGCAGCTGCTCCTGCAAAAGAAGTAGTGCTCGGGCGCCTCGCCGGCGTGTGGGAGTCGGAAGCGCCGGAGCCGCCGGCGCGCTTCGACTGGCGCGTGCCGGGTGCGCTCGTGCTGTGCGCACTCGTGCTCGTGTTCGAGGAGTACGCCGGCGATCGCGACGTGTTCTCGACCCTGTTCGCGGCGCACGCGCTCTCCCCGGACTACGAGCTGTGGAGCTACCTGTGGTGGGCTGCGAGCAAGCTCATCGGCTACGGGATCGTGCCGCTCGTCGCGCTGCGCATCGCGCGCGTGCCGTGGCGTGAGGCGTACCTCGGCGTGGGCGACCTACGTCGGCACCTCGCGATCTACGGCGCGATCTACGTGTGCGTGGCGCCCGTGCTGCTCGTCGCGAGCTGGGCACCGACGTTCCAGGCCACGTATCCGTTCTACCGGCAGGCGACCCGCAGCGTCGCCGATCTGGCGATCTGGGAGCTCGCGTACGCGTCCACTTTCGTCGCGCTCGAGGTGTTCTTCCGCGGCGTGCTGCTCGGCCTGCTGCGTCGCAGCCTCGGCTCCTACGCGATCTTCGTCGTCGCGGTGCCGTACTGCATGATCCACTTCGGCAAGCCCGTGCTCGAGACCATCGCGGCCATCTTCGCCGGGATCGTCCTCGGGACGCTCGCGATGAAGAGTCGTTCCATCTGGGGTGGCGTGCTCGTCCACATCGGTGTGGCGTGGACCATGGACGCGCTCGCGTTGCTGAGAAGCTAGGAGCCCGACCCCGTAAGTGACCTGCTCCGGCCGCGTCATCGGGCGCAGCTCGCGGCTTACGTCCTCGCTCCCTCGGTCGCGCTACCTCAGGTAGCGCTCGGTCGGTCGCTCCGGGCGCGCTCGCGATCTGCACCCGCTGACACGGCCTCGCTCGTTCTCGATCGACAGCACGTGCTCGGCTGTGATCAGTTCCTCGCATGGCGAAGACGTTTCGACCGTGGGATGTCGAGCAGCGCTGGCTCTCGCCGCCGTCGGTGGATGAGCTCGTCCCCGACGGCCATCTGGCCCACTTCGTTCGCGACACATTTCGCGACGAGCTCGACGTGTCCGCGATCATGTCCGAGTACGGCGAGGAGCGCGGCTTCCCGCCGTTTCATCCCGTGATGATGACGGCGCTGCTGATGTACGCGTACTGCCAGGGCATCTACTCGTCGCGGCGCATTGCGAAAGCGTGCGTCGAGCGCGTCGACTTCATGGCCGTGACGGGCCGCAGCCAGCCCGACTTCCGCACCATCGGGAAGTTTCGCAAGCGGCACCTCGGCGCGCTCGCGTCGCTCTTCCAGCAGGTGCTGCGCCTCTGCCAGCGCGCCGGCATGGCGCAGCTCGGTCACGTCGCTCTCGACGGTACGAAGATCAAGGCGAACGCATCGAAGCGAAAAGCGATGAGCTACGGTCGCATGAAGGAAGCCGAGCCGCGTCTCGCGCTCGAGGTGCAGAGCTGGTTCGATCAAGCGGACGCGCTCGACGGGGAAGACGACCGCAAGCACGGTGTCGAACGAAGCGGCGACGAGCTGCCCGACTGGGTGGTGAACAAAGAACAGCGTCGGCAGCGCATCCAGGCCGCGATGGCGCAGCTCGAGGCCGAGGCGCGCAAGCCCGACGACGATCCGAGCCCACCGATGGGCGGCGCGCCGCAGCCGAGCGGTGACGTGTCGAGCGACGCAAAGCCCGCGGACCGCGCGCAGCTCAACTTTACGGATCCGGAGAGCAAGATCATGAAGACCGGCGACGGCTTCATCCAGGCATACAACTGTCAGGCTGCCGTCGACGGCGCGCACCAGATCATCGTCGCGTGCGATGTCATCGCGAAGCAGAACGACAACGACCAGCTCGTCCCGATGCTCGACCACATTCGTCGCAACCTCGGACGCAATCCGCGCGAGCTGTCGGCGGACTGCGGCTACTTCTCCGAGGCGAACCTGCGCGCGCTGCGCCGTCGGAGAATTCGCGGCTACGTCGCCGTGAAGAAGGAACGCATGAAGGCAAAGTCGTCGAGTCGACGATCATCGCCGCGGGGCCCGCTCGCCGTCGAGATGCGACGTCGCATCGATCGCGGCGGCTATCGGTCGCGCTACCGGCTGCGAAAGACGACCGTCGAGCCGGTCTTCGGGCAGGTGAAGTCGGGGCGACAGCTCGCTCGCTTCTCGCTGCGTGGGCTGACCGCGGTGAAGGGCGAGTGGGCGATGCTGTGCACCGCCCACAACCTGCTCAAGCTCGCACGACGCTGACCGGACCGCGTCTCCGGAAGAAACGCGACCGTGCCGCGGCTAAAAGCTTTGCCCGCGACACGGTCCCTTACGGGGTCGGGCTCCTAGGCGCCGCTGGAGGGCGTCACGGTGATGTGCACGCCCGCGACGACGCCGTCCTCGAAGAACGGCGCGACCCACAGGATCGTGGAGCGCTCGTCACCCTCGGCGCCGGCGAGCACGACGCGGCTCGCCGGGGCATGCCCCTCGAGCGCGCGCTGGAACATCGCCTGGACCTCGGGGTGTCGCTGGGTGATCGCGAGCTCGTTGAACGTGGCGATGGGGATGTCGATGCCCTCGAGCGTCTCCACGAACGATCGGTTCGCGAGCTTCACGCGCCCTTCTAGATCGAACATCCCGAGCGGGACAGGGCTCTCGGCCACGAGGTGTACGAGCCGCATCTGCTCGGCCGACGTGAGCGTCGCCGGCGTCGGGATGGCCTCCTGCACCGAGGGGCGGGCGTCGAGCTTCACGGCCCGGATCTGCTGCGAGGCGGGCGGCGCCGGGACCTGCGCTGACGAACCGGAGCGACGGCTCGGCTTGAGGCCCATCATGCTGATGACCGCGCGCAGCTCGAACTGGAACGCCTCGGCCGACGCGTGGCGATGCGCGGGATTTCGCGAGAGCGCGCGCATCACGAGCGCGTCGGCGCGCTCGTCGAGCGGCTCGATCGCGAGCGTCGACGGCGGCGGCGGCACCGGACCCGTGAGCTGCTGCTCGATGAGCTGCGGCACCGTGCCGGAGTAAGGGAGCTGCCCGGCGATGAGCTCGTACAGCACCATGCCGAGCGAGTAGACGTCGCACAGCGGCGACGGTGGCGCACCGCGCAGGCGCTCGGGTGCGAGGTAGGGAGGCGTGCCGCCGAGCTTCGGATCGGGCATCGTCTCGCGACGCCACGAGAGCCCGAAGTCCAGCAGCTTGATCTCGTTGGAGCGCCGCGGCTCGCCCTCGATCTTCGAGAGGAACAGGTTCTCGGGCTTGAGATCGCAGTGGATGATGTCGCGCGCGTGGATGTAGCGCACGGCGCCGGCGACCTGATCGAGCACATCGAAGATGAAGCGCAGCGTCGGGCGCTTTTGCCGCATGCGATCGCGCAGCGTCTCGCCCTCGAGCAGGTCCATGACGACGAAGTAGCCGAGCTCATCGTCGAGGCCGAAGTCGGTGACGTTGATGATGTTGGGGTGCGCGAGCGAGCTGGCGAGGCGCGCCTCCTTGAAGAACAGCTCGCGCAGCTCCTGATCGTCCTGGAATCCATCGAGCACGAGCTTCA
>JBDTCO010000118.1:0-15408 GCA_039923495.1 Polyangia bacterium | reverse complement strand
CGGCGGTTCCTGGTAGTAGCGACGACGCGGGCCGGTGTAGTAGCGACGAGGCGGAGGTACGTACACGGGCTGAGGCACGTAGACGGGCGCAGGCGGCGCGACGTAGATGGGCGGAGGGGGATTGACCTCGACCTCGACCTGCGCAAAGGCGGGCGCAGCGAAGCCAAGCAGAGCGAGAGCGAAGCTCAGGCGAAGGGTAGACGTCATGGCGTCTCGTTCCGAGCACGCCTGATGCCAGATCGCCCGATCCCGCCGTGGTGCTAACCACGCGGGGACCGAGACAACGTGCCTGGATCGAGCGCCGAGGCGTGTCGCGCTGACGCCACACGCGTGACAATGTGCCTCAGGCCGCGGCGGACGCTCCGTGGCACTTCTTGAACTTCTTGCCCGAGCCGCACGGGCACGGCTCGTTGCGGCCGATCTTCGCGGCCTCGCGAACCATGGGCGTCTGCTTCTCGCCATCCGACGCGGTCATCGGCGGTAGATCCTGCGAGCCCGGAGCCCCCGCTGCAGGCGTCGCGTTCGCCGTCGCCGCGTCACCGTGCTGAAGGCGAATCTTGCGCTCCTTGCTCTTCCACTCGAGCTTGGGCTCGGGAGCAGGTTGCGCGGGCACCTGGCGCGGCTGCGGCGCGGGCTCGTTCTTCTCGACGCGGACGCGGAAGAGCTTGGAGCCGACGTTCGCGCCGATGCGCTCCATGATCGACATGAAGAGGGTGTAGCCCTCCTTCTTGTACTCGATCTTCGGATCCTTCTGCCCGTAGCCGCGCAGGCCAATGCCCTCACGCAGCTGGTCCATGGACTTGAGGTGGTCGATCCACTGCGCGTCGATGTCCTCGAGGTAGAAGTGGCGCGCGAAGAAGTAGAACGCGAGCGGGCCGAGCTCCGTCTCGCGTGCCTGGATGAACGTCTCGACCTGCGGCCAGATCTTCTCGAGCAGGGTCTCGCGCTCGAGCAGCGGGACCTCGACGTCGATGTTGATGTTGAACTGCTCGCGAAGGCCGTCCTTCAGCGCGTCGAGGTTCCAGTCCTCCGCGTGCGTCTTGTCGGGGCAGTGCGTCCAGATGAGGTTCTCGATGAGCTCGTGCGAGAGATCGAGCACGCGCTCGCGCTGCTGGATGAGCGACTCGGCCGCGATACGGACCGCCTTGTCGACGACCGCGGTGCGCGCCTTGTCGCCCTGGCCGACCTCCTTGTCGACGTCGACGACCGCGCCGAACACGCGGTAGAGCTCGTGCGTGAGCTTCTCGGGATCGAGCGGCGCACCGGGCACGACTGCGACCGGCGCCGCGGGCTCGTCATCCTCGTCGTCCTCGGTGGGCACCGTCTCGGGGGCAGTGACGCCGGCGAGGAAGCCGTCGACGATCTGCGCGACGCGGGGCCTCACCTTCTCGCCGAGGCTCTCGATGGTCCAGTCGCCCGACTCCGTGGGCGGCGGCGGGAGCGGCTTGTTCTTCTTCTTGTCGTCCTCGCTGAGCTCGGGCGTGTAGCGACCCTCGAGGATCTGCTTGCGCAGGGCGTAGATCGCCTTGCGCTGCTGGTTCATGACGTCGTCGTAGTCGAGGAGGTTCTTGCGGATGTCGAAGTTGTGACCCTCGACGCGGCGCTGGGCGTTCTCGATGGAGCGGTTGACCATGCCGGCTTCGATCGGCACGTCCTCTTCCATGCCGAGGCGCTCCATGAGGCCGGAGATGCGCTCCGCACCGAAGACGCGCATGAGGTCGTCCTCCAGCGATAGGTAGAAGCGCGACGAGCCGGGGTCACCCTGACGACCGGCGCGACCACGCAGCTGGTTGTCGATGCGGCGCGACTCGTGGCGCTCGGTGCCGAGGATGTGCAGGCCGCCTGCCTCGAAGACGAGCAGCTTCTCGGCGTCGCACTGCGCCTTGTACTTCGCGTGCGCCGCCTTGTACTCGGGCGTGGCATCGTCGACGGCGCCGGGGATCGCCGCGGCCTCGGGACCACCGACCTCGGCGCGCGCCATGAACTCGGCGTTGCCGCCGAGCAAGATGTCGGTGCCACGGCCGGCCATGTTGGTCGAGATCGTGACCGAGCCGTAGCGACCCGCCTGCGCGACGATCTCGGCTTCCTTGAGGTGGAACTTCGCGTTCAGCACGTTGTGCGGGATGCCGCGCTTGCGCAGCATCGACGCGAGGACCTCGGACTTCTCGACGGAGATGGTGCCGACGAGCATCGGCTGACCCTTCTTGTGCCGCATCTCGATCTCTTCGAGCACCGCCTTGAACTTGCCGCGCTCGTTCTTGTAGACGAGGTCGGACATGTCCTGGCGCTGCATCGGCTTGTTCGTCGGGATGACCACGACGTCGAGCTTGTAGATCTGATGGAACTCGGCGGCTTCCGTGTCCGCGGTGCCCGTCATGCCGCCGAGCTTGTTGTACATGCGGAAGAGGTTCTGGAACGTGACCGTCGCGAAGGTCTGCGTCTCCTCCTCGATCTCGACGTTCTCCTTCGCCTCGATGGCCTGGTGCAGGTCATCGGACCAGCGACGACCCGGCATCTTTCTGCCGGTGTGCTCGTCGATGATGACGACCTTGCCCTCCTCGACGAGGTAGTTGACGTCGCGCTTGTAGAGCGTGTTGGCGCGGAGCGCCTGCGTGACGTGGTGGAGCCACTCGATGTTCTCGGGATCGTAGAGGTGCGAGAGGCCGAGCTTCTTCTCGAGTCGATCGACGCCCTGGTCGGTGAGGATGGCGGAGTGCGCCTTCTCGTCGAGGGTGTAGTCGATGTCCTTCTTGAGCGACGGGATGATGCCGTTGACCCGCGAGTACAGCTCCACCGACTGCTCGGCCGGGCCGCTGATGATGAGCGGCGTGCGCGCCTCGTCGATGAGGATGGAGTCGACCTCGTCGACGATCGCGTAGTGCAAGGAGCGCTGGACGTAGCGCTCGATGCTGTCCTTCATGTTGTCGCGGAGGTAGTCGAAGCCGAACTCGTTGTTCGTGCCGTAGGTGATGTCGCAGCGGTAGTTGAGCTGCTTCTGCCGATCGTTCTGACCATGAACGATGGTGCCGATCGACATGCCGAGGAACTTGTAGACGCGGCCCATCCACTCGGCGTCGCGGGTGGCGAGGTAGTCGTTCACCGTGATGAGGTGGACGCCTTTGCCCTCGAGCGCGTTGAGGTAGCACGGCGCGGTGGCGACGAGCGTCTTGCCCTCACCCGTGCGCATCTCGGCGATGGCGCCGCGGTGCAAGATGGCAGCGCCGATGAGCTGCACGTCGTAGTGGCGCATGCCGATCACGCGCCGCGAGGCCTCGCGCACCGTCGCGAACGCTTCCTCGAGGATGTCGTCGAGCTTGGCGCCGTTGTCGAGCTTCTGCTTGAACTCGGCCGTCTTGCCGCGCAGCTCCGCGTCGGAGAGCTTCATGTACGCAGGCTCGAGCTGCCCGATGCGTTGGACGCGCGGGACGATGCGCTTGAGCTCGCGCTCGTGACTCGTGCCGAAGAGGTTCTTGATTACGCTGCCGATCATGGGATGCGGAGTTTAGATCGTCCCCGGCCGCACCACCACCCTTGCCGCGCACGATTCCAAACAGCGGTATGATGAGGGCCATGAGGCATGTCCTTCTCGCGTGCGCCCTCGTCTGCGTCCTGCCGCGCGCTGCGACCGCGTTCGTCTGCACGTCCGGCGGCCCGTGCGCGTCGACGACCACCAACTGCATGAGGACCACGCGGGTGTGCTCGTGCGGGGAGCCGCTGTCCGTCCCGTGGTCGACGAATCCCACACCAGCCATGCTGCCCGGCACCTGCCAGTGCCTCATCGACAGCGTCGACCCGGCCCCGGCGGGCACCGCCTGCACCGACGACGGAGATCCCTGCACCACCGACGCCTGCAACGACACCGGCACGTGCCTGCACTCGTCGTCGGGCGGCAAGACCTGCAACGGCACCTGCATCGCGGCCGGCACGTGCTGCACCAACACCGACTGCGGGAACATCGCAAACGGCTCGGCCGTCTGTCCGTCGGCAGGCTCCACGTGCAGCCTCACCTGCAACGGCGGCTACAAGGTGTGCGGCTCCGTCTGCATCGCACAGACCGCCTGCTGCGTCGACACCGACTGTCCCGGCAACATGACGAACCACCAGCACGGCGTCTGCGGTGCCAGCGCCTGCGTGCTCGCCTGCGACAGCGGCTGGAAGGCCTGCGGCACGACGTGCATCGCCGAGGCTGCGTGCTGCTCGTCGACCGACTGCACCTCGCCGCCGAGCGGTTGCTACAAGGCGCAGGGCACCTGCACGCAGAACGCGTGCACCTACCCGGTCAACGACGATGCGCCGTGCAACGCCGATGGCAACGCCTGCACGCCGAACGACACCTGCAAGGCGGGCGCGTGCGTCGCCGACACCGCGCACACGGTGAAGTGCGTGAAGCGCGATTGCCACGGCCCCGCTGCGTGCGACACGACCACGGGGAACTGCGTCGACACGCCGCTCGCCGACAGCACGCCGTGCGGCAACAACGGCTGCGCCGACGCCCAGGGTGTATGCCAGAGCGGCACATGCAGCGCCGGCACCAAGAACTGCTCTGCCAAATCTACGGACTGCACCGTCGGGGTCTGCGATCCCTCGGCGCCTGCAGGCACCGCCTGCACCTCCACCAACACCACGAACGGCACGATCTGCAGTCTCGCCGACAAGTGCCTCGTCGGCCCCGCGTGCTCGGGCGGTGTCTGCACGGGCACACGCACCACATGCACACCGTCGGGTGCCTGCCGCACCGCCGAGTGCAACCCGAGCTCGGGCTCGTGCGAGGAGACGGTCGCGCAGAAGGGCACCACGTGCTCCCCGAACAGCGCCTGCACGCAAAACGGCACCTGCGACGAGAACGGCACCTGCGTCGGCGATCCGGTCCCCGACGGCACGCCGTGCAACAAGACCGGCTGCTCGCTCGGCGTCGCGACGTGTGGTGGCGGTCAGTGCACCTGTCTCGACGCGCCCGACTTCGGCGCCGCGCCGACGGGGAGCTCGAGCGGCGGCGGCAAGAGCGGGTGCGACTACACCGGCGGCGCGGGCTCGCCCGGCTTCTTCGTCGCGCTCCTCATGATGCTGATGATCCTGCGTCGCCGCCGCGCGTAGTCGGGGTCCTACGGCTTCTTGCCGTGCTCGGCGACGACGACGGTGTGGATGCCGCCGCGGACCCAAAAGTCACCCTCGACGCGCATGTGCCGGGGCTGCGTCGCACCCACCAGATCGTCGAGGATCTGGTTGGTGACGGCCTCGTGGAACGCGCCCTCGTCGCGGTAGCTCCACAGGTAGAGCTTGAGGCTCTTGAGCTCGACGCAGGTCTTGTCCGGCACGTAGCTGATGCGGATGGTGGCGAAGTCGGGCTGACCCGTCTTCGGGCACAGGCACGTGAACTCGGGGCACTCGAAGCGGATCTCGTAGCTGCGCTCCGGCTTCGGGTTGGGGAACGTCTCGACGGTCTTCTGCGGCTTCGTGCTCATGTGCGCCGGTGTACTGCGGTGTATCTACGCTCGCAAGGGGGGTGAGCGGCTCGTCTGTGGCGTATGATGGGATCATGAAGACCCTCTCGGTCGTGCTGTGCGTCCTTGCGTGCCTGGCTGGTGCTCGCACTGCCGAGGCCCTGGGAGGGTGCCCGCCGACCGTGTACGAGTGCTACACCGAGTACGACGTCTGTCTCGATGGTGGCGGCCCGCTGCAGCGCAAGCGGCCCGGCTCCGGCCTCTCCTCACCGCAGCAGCTGCCGATCTGCAACGACTGCGAGCCGGATCACAACGTCAACAAGGCGAACACGATCGCCTGCTCGACCGACAACAACCCCTGCACCGCCGACTACTGCGACGGCAACGGCAACTGCGCGCACACGGCCACCAACGAGAACGGCGCCTGCACCGACGATGGAAATGCCTGCACCAACGACGTCTGCCAGGCTGGCACCTGCCAGCACGTCGCCAACGCCAACCCGTGCACCGACGACGGGAATGCCTGCACCAACGACGTCTGCCAGGCGGGCTCGTGCCAGCACGTCGCCAACGCCAACGCCTGCACCAACGACAGCAACGTCTGCACCACGGACGTCTGCTCCGGCGGCCAGTGCACCCATAACAACCCGACGGGTGGCAAGGTGTGCGGCGCCCAGTGCATCGCCCAGGCGGCGTGCTGCCAGAACAGCGACTGCGCCGGCATCAACAACGGGAGCGGCGTGTGCTCGGGTCCGGGCGGAAGCTGCTCGGTGACGTGCAACGGCGGCTACAAGCAGTGCGGCAGCCAGTGCATCCCCTCGAACGCGTGCTGCACGGACAGCGACTGCCCAGGCAACACCGCGAACCACCAGCACGGCGTCTGCGGCGCGAGCGCGTGCGTGTTCGCGTGCGACGCGGGCTACAAGGTGTGCGGCGCGACGTGCATCGCGCAGGCCTCGTGCTGCGCGTCGAGCGACTGCGTGACGCCGCCTTCGGGTTGCTACAAGAGCGCCGGCACCTGCACGAGCGGCGCCTGCTCCTACGCCTACAACGACGGCGCCGCCTGCAACGCGGACAGCGACGCGTGCACGCCGAACGACACGTGCAAGACCGGCGCATGCGTCGCCGACTCGGCGCACACCGTGAAGTGCGTGCAGCGCGACTGCCACTCCGCGCCCGCGTGCAACAAGTCCACAGGAAACTGCGACGACAGCAACGTCGCGAATGGCACGGCATGCGGCGGCAACGGCTGCACCGCGACGGTTGGCAGCTGCTCGAACGGCAGCTGCTCGTCGACTCCGAAGGACTGCTCCGCGCAGACCACCGACTGCACCCTCGGCGCCTGCGACGCGAAGGCCGCGGTCGGCGCGCCGTGCACCACGTCCAACAAGCCCAACGGCACCGCCTGCAACCTCGCCGACAAGTGCCTGATCGGCCCTGCGTGCTCCGGCGGCGCCTGCACCGGCACCAAGAAGGCCTGCGCCCCGTCGGGCGCGTGCCGCATCTCCGAGTGCAACTCGACGAGCGGCGACTGCGAGGAGACGGTCGCCCCGGCCGGCACCTCGTGCAGCGTCCCCGGCGCCTGCACCCAGAACGCGACCTGCGACTCGAACGGCAACTGCAACGGCGACCCCGTGCCCGACGGCGCGCCGTGTGATGACGACGCCTGCGCCACCGCCACGTGCGTCAGCGGCGCCTGCAGCTGCGTCACCTCGCCCGACTTCGGCGCCACGCCCATCGACGGCGGCGGCGAGACCAAGCCCAAGGACAGCAAGGGCTGCTCTGCGGCGCCCGGCTCGGCCGGCGGTACGCTCCCCGGATTCTTGTTGCTCGCGGGCGCCTTCCTCATCGTGCGCCGCCGCCGCGCCCGGTAGCCTCTCGATCGCTTGCACGGCAACCGTGTGTCCGTTGCGGTTTCCGTATAAGATGCCGACCCGTGCGCGACATCTACGATGCCGCCGAGCGCCAGTCTGCGGCACTCGCGATGAGCCTCGAGACGGTTGCCCGCCGTAGGGGCTGGGGCGTGCGCACCCTGTCCGGAATGTTGATGGACGCACCGCCGGGCTCGGGACGGCTGCTCATGATCTACGGGGCGAGCGTCCTGCTCCCCGGAGGCCGCGCGGCGAGCTTCATCCCGGCGCCCCGGCCGCGGCTCGACAACGAGTCGTGGATGATCGACGTGCGCCGGTCGGACGGCGCATCGCGGCCGGAGTGGAACACCGGCTTCACGATCAAGCGCCTCGACGACACGTACGGGATCCTGTTCGGCACGCGACCGCTCGACGAGGTGCTGCTCGACCAGATCCTCGACGCGATCGGCTCGCGCTGATGATCGGCGACGTCAGGCGTGCGCGTCGGCCTCGGGGACCACGGCGCCGCTGAGATAGCCCTTCTTCGAGAGCTGCACGTAGTTGGCGATGACGAGGACGAAGTTCCAGGCGTTCCAGACGTGCCAGGTGAGCGCGCTCGGCTTCACCATGAAGACGATGAACGTACCGATCCCGATGATGAGCATCGGAAACGGCAGGCCGCCCGGACGGAACTTGGGGATCTTCAGCTTGGAGACCATGAGCACGGCGAGCAGCAAGGTGCCGCCGGCGATGATCGGCAGGCTGAGCGAGTCGCGGACGAGCACGTAGGACAGCATGTAGCCGGCGGCGATCGGGGTGGGCATGCCCTCGAAGGTCACGCCGCCGAGCTTGCCGTCGTCGACGTTGTAGCGCGCGAGGCGGACGACGGCCGTGAGCGCGTAGGCGAGGCAGATGCACGCGCCGCCGAGGCCGATCTTGTCGTGCTCGGGTCCGAGCTGGCTCAGCGTCGAGAGGTAGACGAGCAGCGCCGGCGCGAGGCCGAACGAGATCGCGTCGGACAGGGAATCGAGCTCCATGCCGAACTTGGTGCTGGCGTCGAGCCAGCGGGCCATCTTGCCGTCGAAGAGGTCGCACAGCGCCGCGCCGAACAGCAGGAAGACGGCGCGCGAATACTGGCCCTGCGCTGCCGACAGCATCGAGAAGAACCCGAACCCGATGTTGGCGAGCGTGAACGCGCTCGGAACGAGATGCTTTGCCTTCACGCCGGTGAGGTTCCTCGAATCCGTCGCCGCTGTAAACCCCGGCCAGGTGGCGGATCCAGTTGCCCGCTGGGGTCTATCCCATCGAGATCACGGACACGAAGCCTGGTGCGCCGCTTGCTTCGTTCGCGCGCATGCGTGTTCTCCTGATTCTCGGCCTCGCCCTCTGCGCGTCTGCCTGCGCCCCCGGCGCGGCCACCACGAGCGATGGCGATGGCACCTCCGACGCGCTCCGAACGCTGCGGCCGTCGACGGTCAGCCAGGGCGTGGACGCGCTCTACGTCGATGCCGATAACTGGCAGCGCGTCGCCGACGACGCCTACGCCTACCTCGCCAGCTTCGGGCTCGACGGTCCGACCAGCCCGGCCTGCGCCACCTTCCTGTCCTACGCGCTCATCGACCTCGGCGGCGTGACCCTGCCCGACACCAAGTACGAGGGCTACGCGCTCCGCATCAACACCACGTCGCTGTCCGACTACCTGCGGCACGAGCTCGGCTGGCAATACATCGGGAAGCACACCTCGCTCACCTCCGGCGACGCGGTCTTCACACGCCCCGCCACCGCCGGCTCGTCCCACCCGGCCCACGTCTACATGTTCCACGAGTGGATCGACGCGCAGTACGCGTGGATCACCGACAACCAGTCCAGCACGTACTGCGACCCCGACGCCGTCGAGTTCGTCGGCTACTGCGATGACGTGGATGGTCAGCCGCTGTGCTGTCGTGGCCCGGGCCTGCGCCAGTGGAAGCGCTCGGTCACCGTCGACTACCCGCACGACGCCTCCGACGGCACGCCCGACACCGACCAGCGCATGTGGTTCGGCCTTCGCGCGCCAAAGTAAAGCAGGGCTGCGCACCGCCTCGGCCTCGCGTGTTAAGTTGGTAGAGCCGGCATGCGAATCGCGCTCGTCAACGTGCAACTCCTCGACGGCAACAACGTCGTCGCGCCGCTCGGTGTGCTGTACATCGCAGGCCAGCTCGAGAGGGACGGTCACGCCGTCGCGGTCTTCGACGGTGACCCCGGCGCCTTCCCGCTCGCCGACGAGATCATCGCCTGGAAGCCCGAGGTGGTCGGGGTCGGCTTCCTGACCGCGTCGTCGTCCCGCGCCTACGGCCTGCTCAAGGTTCTGCGCGAGAAGCTCCCCCGCGACGTCTACTTCATGGCGGGCGGCGTCCACCCCACCATCTTCCCCGAGCCGACGCTCAGGCTGGGCGCGGACGTCGTCGTCACCGGCGAGGGCGAGGAGACCGCGAGCGAGGTCGTGCGCCGCGTCGCGAGCGGCGACCGCGACATGACCGGCGTGCCGGGCACCGTGTGCCTCGCCGCCGATGGCACGGTCGTCGATAATGGCGCGCGCGCGCTCATGCCGGAGCTGTCCGACCTGCCGCGGCCCGCACGTCACCTCATCGACTTCACGCCGTACCTCGCGCCGCCGGGCGTCATCCGCGGCTACTCGATGGGCAAGGTCGCCACCGTGTTCTCGACGCGCGGCTGCCCGTACGGCTGCATCTACTGCGGCTCGCACAACATCTTCGGTCGCAAGATCCGCTACCGCCCGGTGGAGGACGTCGTCGACGAGATCGCCGAGCTCAGGAACACCTACGGCGTGCGCGGGATCTACTTCTGCGACGATCTGTTCACGCTCGACAAGCAGTGGGTGATCGACTTTTGCAAGGAGCTCTCGCTGCGGCTGCCCGGTCAGATCAAGTGGGGCTGCCAGACGCGCATCGACGCGGTGCACCTCGACATCCTGCGCACGATGAAGGACTCGGGCTGCGTGCAGGTCGACTTCGGCGTCGAGTCGGGATCACAGCGCATCCTCAAGATCCTGTCGCGCAAGACGCCGAAGGAGAAGATCCTCGGCGCGTTCCGCACCGCACAGTCCGTCGGGCTCCGCACGTGCGCGACGTTCATCATCGGCTCGCCCGAGGAGCACGCCGACGACCTCGAGCAGTCGTTCCAGCTCGCGAAGGAGCTGAAGGCCGACTTCACCGCGTTCTACTACGCGACGCCGTACCCGGGCACGAAGCTGTGGGACCTCGCCGTCGAGAACAAGTGGATCGATCCCGCCGCCGACTTCGACGAGAACTGGACGCACCGCCAGCCCAACCGCCCCGTGCTCACCATCAACTTCACGGCGGATGAGCTCATCGCGCATCGCAAGCGGATGGCGAACCCGTTCTTCCTGCGCAACTTCGTGCGCTGGCGGAACGTGCCGTTCTACGGCGAGCTGCTGATCGCGGCGCTGCGCTACCCCGACACGATCCCACGCGCGCTCCTCGCCGCGTACCGCTCGCGCCGGCTCGAGGACGCCGTGGAGCACGTGTTCTCCAGGTACCAGTACAAGAAGTACAAGGAGGGCTACGACAAGACCGAGGGCATGCGCGTGGCGGCCGCTCGCATCGTGCGCGCTCCGTCGCAGGTCTCCGAGTCGACACGCAAGCTCGCCGAGAAGCAGACGCCTTCGTACCCGAGCGGTCATCGCACGGGAGAGCTGCCGGGTGCAGCGCGCAAGCCGTCGCAGCTCCGCGTCATCAGTGGCTGAGTGAAAAAGCAGGCGACAGGCGACGGGCAATGAAGGCAGTCGCAGCCGAGTGAAAAGACCCGTGATCGTCCTCCTCGCCTGGCTCTCGCTCGGTGCCTGGCTCGTCTGTACACGTGGGCTACACCCGGGTCCGCGCCTGCCGCCCGGCATCGCGTCGCACTGAGCCTCGATGCTCGCGACGCTGCTCTGCGTGCTGTGCTTCGGCGACGCCGCGCGACGCTTCGCGCGGCGGATCGCGCCGCGGTCGACCGTTGCGCAAAGGGCCGCGCTCGCGCTCGTGCTCGGCTCGGCGCTCCTTTGTGCGAGCTACGGCGTGCTCGGCCAGATGAGCCACCGCACGACCGCGGAGATCGAGCTCGTCTTCCACGGCGAGCCGGCCGCAGCGCCCAGGGACGCGACGACGGAGGGCGCGGGTGAGGTGCGCGTCTTCGAGGAGCGCGTCGACAAGGGGCTCGCGACGCCGGGACACCTCGTGCCGTTCGCGCTCGCGTGTCTTGCCTCCGGCTTCTTGCTCGATCGACGCCGACGCGCGCTGCCGATGCGCTTCGACGCGCTCGTCCTGTTCGCCTACGTACCGCTCGCGCTGTCGCTGAGCGGCATCCTGCGCAGCGTCGCGCGTGGCTACGACGCGGTCTGGTACCACCTGCCGCTCGCCGTCGCGTTCGCGCAGAACGGCCACCTCGAGCCGCCGGGGCGCGACCTCGTCTGCTACTTCCCCGGCAACATGGAGCTGCTCTGCCGCACGCTCGGCGACCTGCTCGGACCGCGCGGCCTCCCCCTCGTGCAGCTGCCGTTCGCGCTCGCCATGGGTCCGCTCGCCGGCGCGCTCGCGCGGCGCATCGGTGGCTCGGCGAGGTACGCGGCGCTGCTCTGTCTGTCGTGCCCGCTGCTCGTGTTCCAGTCGCAGCTCGCCTACGCCGACGTCGTGCAGCTCGCCGCGCTGACCGCCGCGCTCGTGCTGCTCGTCGACGAAAGCGACGAGGACGCGCTGCTCCGCAACCTCGGCGCGGGCCTCTGCCTGGGCCTGGGTCTCGGGAGCAAGTACGCCGCGCTGCCGCTGCTCGCGTCCGGCGCGCTGCCGCTGGTCGTCACGTTCGCGCGCCGCCGGCGCACGCTCGCCTCTGTGGCGGTGCTCCTGGCGGGAACCCTCGTGCCCGCGTGGTTCTGGTACCTGCGCAACCTGCGACTGACGGGCAACCCCGTGTTCCCGATCGCCGTGCCGGTGTTGCACCTGCGCGGGCTCTTCTTGCCGAGGAGCTTCAACGCCGACAAGGAGCTCGAGCTCGTCGGGAGCCGCCTCGAGTGGCTCGTGCACCCGTGGCTCTCGACGCTCACGCACGAAACGGGCTTCGGTGCGGCGTTCGCGGTGCTCGTGCCGCTGTCGCTCGTGCCCCTCGCGATGATCGCGTGGCGACGACGTACGCACCTCGCGTTGCCGTTCTCGTGGGGTCTGCTGTATCTCGCGAGCTGGTGGTTCGGCACGCCTCACGAGGTGCGTCACCTGCTTCCGCTGGTCGTCTTGCTCGGGGCACCGGCGACGCGCCTGCTCGTGGGTGAGAGCGTCACGTCGCGCGGTCTCGTCGAGGTCGTGCGCGTCGCCGTCATTGCGTGCGTGCTCGTCGTCGTGCGCATCCAGCTGTTCACGCCCAGCCCCGAGGAGGCGGTGCGCGCGACGAGCTTCTACGACTACTACGGTATCCCGCCCGAGGTGCTCGACGCGCTGCCGACGGGCTCGCGCGTCGCGAACGCCACGGGGCGTCCGTACGACTTCGCGCTGCTCGGACCGCACCTCACGCTGCGCTACACGGAGTACGTGGGGGCGCTCACGGCCCGTACGCTCGACGATCTGCACGCCGACTACGTGTTCGTGCGCGGAACACCAGCGACGGTAGAAGCAGTGCGTCGGAGCGCCGAGACGATGGCCCGCCCACTCCTTGTCCGCTACCAGGGGACGGTGTACGCGGGTGCGCAGTGGCGGTTCTGGGGTGCGTCCGAGGCCGACACCGTGGTGCTCTTCGAACGCGGACAAACCCTCGATCGGCTCCCAGGAAACATGGCGTCTCCTCGAAGAGATCGATAAACTCATCGGTAGATGGGCAGCGGTAACGTCGCGGTGGTAACGCCGCACCGGCAGAACCGGAGGCAGGTGGCTCGCTCGCTCCACTCGGGCGGCATCCTCACCACGTTCTACGATCGACCCGACGTCGACGCGATCCTCGCGCAGCGTCCCGGCATCACCATCATCGACTGCGATGCGTACGAGCCGCCCGACACGCTCGCCGTCGTGCGCGCGCTCGACGGCATCTCGTCCGTGGTGCTGCTCTCGTCCAGCGCGGACAAGTCGCAGCTGCTCGACCTCATTCACAAGCACGACATCGGCAACCTGGTCGCGAAGCACGGCGCCATCCGCGCGGTGTACCCCATGCTCGACGAGCGCGAGCTCTTGGTCACGTGCGAGAAGGTGCTGCGTCGAAACATCTTCGGCATCGAGAAGTACGTCGGCAGCTGGGGCGTGGTCGTGCACCACGCGGTGCTCACCAAGCTCGCGGAGAAGTCCGCCGTCCTCGAGGGCTTCGAGCGGTACCTCAACGCGCTCGACGTCCCCGAGACCATCACGCAGGGCATCGTCACCGTCGCGGAGGAGCTCATCCTCAACGCGGTCATCCACGCGCCGCGCGACGAGCACGGCCATGCGAAGTACGAGTCCATCGGGCCGCGTCACGACCTCTGCCTCGACAAGGGTGAGGAGGTCCGCATCGCCTACGGCTGCGATGGCCAGCGCCTCATGCTCTCGGTCACCGACAACTTCGGGCGCCTCGAGAAGCACACGCTGCGCAACTACCTCACCCGCGCGTTCGACGGCGCGATGCTCACCACCGAGGACAAGGCATCCGGCGCAGGGCTCGGGCTGTCGATGTCGCTGCGCTCGATCCACCAGCTCATCTTCAACATCCAGGATCAGAAGCGCACCGAGGTCATCGCCGGCTGGTACCTGCGCGTGAACAGCGCGGGCGAGTTCCGTCAGGTCGGCAAGTCGCTCAACGTGTTCTGGCTGCCGAAGGACAGCGTGCCGCGTCACGACACGCCGCACACCGGCGTCGACACGGTGTACAGCCTCGCGCCGTAGTCGTCACAGGCGGTCGATGGGCTCCGAGCCGAGCGTGCCGAATATGCGGCGCCACAGGCCGCGCATGCCCCAGTACGCGAGCGCGGGCTTGCCGATGATCGCGAAGCGGGCGAGCTCACAGCCCGTGCACGGTGCCGGGATCTCTCCCTTCGCGAGCGTGTCACGTAGCGCCGCCCTGCGGCCCTCGATGACCTCGGGCGCATCGACGCCGATGCGGCCGAGCGCGTGCGCCGGATCTTTCACCATGCAGCACGGGCTCACGCGGCCGTCGTTGGTGACGAACGCGCCACCATCGAGCCACGGGCAGCGCTTCTGGCTCGGCCGCCAGCCTGCCATGAGCTCGTCGTAGAAGCCGGGCACCTTCGAGCGCGCCTTCTGCAGCTTGCGCAGCCGACGGTCGCCCATGAACTCGACGTAGAGGTCACCGACCTCGTCGTCCGACAGCGTCTGCGCGAGCATGTCCGCGTCGTAGTTCGCGACGTAGTCGGCCTTGCGCTCGAGCGGCTGCATCGTGATGCCGCCATCGAGGCCGAGCTCGTCGTAGAGCGCGACGATGCCTGGCAGCTCGCCGCGCGTCTTCTTGAGCACCGTGATGGACAGCCCCACCGACGGTCGATCGAGCCCGCGCGCACGTCGCGTCTCGAGCAGCGTCTCGATGCCGCGCCGCACCTTGTCGAGCCGACCGCCGCGGATCTGCCGGAACAGGCCCTCGTCGGCGGACTCCATGGAAACGGACACGCGCTCGATACCCGCGTCGAGCAACGCGTCCACGTTGTGCTGCGACAGGTAGCTGCCGTTGGTGATGATCGACACGCGCGTGCCGCGGGCCCTCAGCTCCCGCACCATCTCGAAGAAGCGCGGGTGCATGAACGACTCGCCCTCGCCCTGCAGCTCGACGTGCGTCAGCGTCGGAAACGCCGCGAGCGTGGCCTCCCAGGTGGGCTGTGTGAGGTCAGTCTGCGGCATCGAGCGACCCGCGCAGAAGCCGCACGTGAAGTTGCAGCGCGTCGTGGGCTCGATCTGGAGGAAGCGGGTGGACATCAGATCGACTATTCTGGAGCCAATCGCCGTGTCGAGCCAGGTAGCCCACATGACAATCGGTCGTCACGAAGCGACCATCACACCGCCGTGCATCCTGTCGCTCACGTGGGTCGGCGACGTGAGCGATGCCGAGGCCCGCGCGGTCGCCGCCTGGTACGCCCCCCTCGGCATGCTGCGGTCCTC
>JBDTCO010000117.1:0-11275 GCA_039923495.1 Polyangia bacterium | reverse complement strand
CGTGTCGAGCGCGGGACCGATGAGCACCTCGTCGCCCCCGGGCGCGACCGCGACATCGAAGTGCGCGCTCCGCCTGTGCACGAAGCCCTTGATGACGGTCGCGTCGTTGCGCGCGAGATCGCGCAGCTGCTTTGCCTCGGCGACGAGCTCGGGATCGAGCACCTGAGACGAGAGCGCGCTGTCGAGCGTGTCGGCGGCCGCGGTGTAATCGCCGTGGTAGTACGCCCACGCGCCGGCGACGAACGGATATACCGACGGGTCCTTGCGCAGCCTGTCGACGAGCGGCGCCGCCTCGTCGAGCCGCGACGACTCGAGCATGCCGTACACGCGCGCCACGTCGTCGGGCATCGCATGGGCAACGGACCCGAGCGATCCGAGCGCGAGCAGGATGAAGAGCGCCCTCATCGCACCAGCTCCTCGTAGTAGCGCTGCACCTGCTCCTCGAAGCGCTTGGGCGCCCCGCGCTTCATCGCATCCAGCAGCTCCTCGCGGAACGCCTTCGGTGCCGCGCTGTCATCGGCGCCGGGGATGCGCACCGGCTCGTCGCGCTGGTTGGAGCCGTCGCTGTGGTCGTCGTTGGGGTCGCCGCCGTGGCGCGCATCCGAGACCTGCTTGCGGGCCGCGTCGAGCTGCTGCGCGGCCTCGCCCGCCGACTCACCGCCACGACCCGCGGCGTTGCGCGAGAGCTGCTTGGTCGACTCGCCCATCGACTGCCTGGCTCCATCGACGCCCTGGCCGATGCCCTGCGGCAGGCCCTCTAGCGACGGATCGCTCCCCATCTTCTTGCGCAGCCCCTCGCCCCGCTGCTGCGCCGACTGCTGCCGCTTCGTGAGGTCGTCGAGCTGCTTCTTCTCTTCGCTCGACAGCGACGGCTGCCGCGAGCTGTCCGTCTTGTCGAGCTCGCTCTCGATCTCGCGCGCGAGCTGCTCGAGCTCCGCGGCTCTGCGATCGGTGCGCTTCACGGACTCGCTCGGACCGTCGCCCACGCGCGCCTGCGCCTCGGCCTCCTGCTCCTTCACGACCTCGTGCACCTGCGCGCTCTGACCCTGCGCCATGCGGCGCACGTCGAGCGCCATGCCCTGCGCCTCCTCGAGATCCTGGCCCTCGAGCGCGCGCCCGATCTTCTTCGCCTCGGCTCTCATGCGGGAGAGATCTTCGCGGTCGACGTAGCGACCCTCGCGCACCTGCTCGTCGGCGCGGCGATCGAGCTCGGCCAGCTTCGGCGACAGTTTCTCGAGCAGCTGCTTGAGGGAGCTCTTGTCGGCGCTGCGCTCGGCGGCCTTGTCCCGGATCTGCTGCGCTTGTGCCTGCACGTCGCGCTCCTCCTTCGCGAGATCGGCCAGCTCGTTCTCGAGCTCGCCGAGCGCCTTCTCCTGCGCCGGATCCGCGGCCTCGCGCTGGCCCTTCTGGCCGCGCTCGAGCTCGCCGGTCATCTTGTCGAGCGACTTGCTCATGCGGTCGAGCTCGCTCATCGCCTTGTCGAGGTCGCCCTTCGCCAGCAGCTTGCGGATGTCGTCGGGCTGATCTTTTGCGGCCTGCTTTTGGATCGCGTCGCGGTTGAGGAACTCGTCGGGGACCTCGCCCTCCGCGTCCGCCGAGGCGCGCCTGAGCTCCTGCATCTTGGCCTCGAGCTCGACGAGCTTGCGCTCGATCTCCTTCTTGAGCACCTCCTTCTGCGTATCGCTGGTGGCGGTCTTGAGCTCCTCCATGAGGCGCTTGAGCTCGTCGCGCGCGCGCTTCATCTCGTTGCCGATGCGCACCATGTCGTCGAGCCGTCGGCGCCCGCGCAGATCGTCGAGCGCAAGGACGTCGCGCTCGAGCTCCGCGACGATCTTGTCGGCCAGCTGCGCTCCACGGGCCGACTCCTCGGCCGCGAGCCTGTCGAGGCGGTGCGCGATGTCGGTGGTCAGCTTGGTGAGCGCTGGCGTCGACCCCGACGTCGCGTGCGCCACCTTGTCGAAGCGCGCCACGAGCGCCACGAGCGCGCCGTGCGGCTCCGGCGTCGTGAGCTTGTCAAGACGATCGGCGAGGTGCCCGAGGGTGGCCTCGATGAGCTGCTCGAGGTTCGCGCGATCGACCTCGGCGGGCCTGGCGGGCGCGCGCAGGGTGATGGTGGCGGTGCGCGAGCGACCGAGCTTCTTGCCGCTGACCGCGTCGTTGTCCTCGGCCTCGATCCAGTACGAGATCTTCGCGCCGGGCGGCAGCGTCGCCTCGCGCTCGAGCTCGCCGAGCTCCCACGTGTAGCGACCCTGCGCGCGCCGCGGCGTGGGCTGCTCGAGCGTGAGCAGCTTCTTCTGCACGGGACCATCACCCACTCGATACGCGAGCCACACCGAGCCGAGCCCGAAGTCGTCCTCGGCCTCGATGCCCAGCTCGACGGGCCGCGGCACCGACAGCTCGAGCGGATCCGCCGGCACGCGCATCTCCACGCGCGGCGCGAGGTCGGGATCGATCTGGATGAGGTGCGCCTCCGGCTCGACGACGCGGCCCGTCCAGCGCCACAGCACGTAGCGATAACGCCCGGGGCCAGCGACGGTGAAGTCGGCCTCGAGCGTGGGCAGCGCCGCCGTCGGCGAGCCGAGCTTGACGGGCAATCGCTGGCGCTTCTTGCCGTCGAGCTCGAGCAGCAGCTCGGCGCGCAGCGTGCGACCGAGCGAGCGCGCGCGGAGGTGCACCTTCGTGCCGCGCAAAACGCGCAGCTCGCCACCCGACGATGGCAGCGTGCGCGGCGGCAACCCCGTGTACGCAGGCGGCTCGAGCTCGAGCTCGATGTCCCCGACGATGGGCTGCGGCGGATGCCCCGCGTCGATGGGCGCGCCGCGCCGGAGCGCTGCCCAGGCGTCGGGCAGGAGGTGCGGCGCGACGAGCCCGACGACGCAGAGCCCGAACGCGCACGACACCAGCGTCCGGCGCAGCACCCCGTGCGCTGCCGACAGCGGCACGGCGGCCTCGGGAGGCGTCGTGCCCATCTGGGTGGCGACGCGCTCGGCGAGCAGCACGAGGAACGCGCCGTCGGCGTGGCTCGCGCGCAGCTCGAGCAGAGAGCGCAGCTCGTCGGAGAGCGGCAGTCGATCCCGCTGGAGCATCCCGGCGATGGCGAGCGCATCGAGGCGGCGCTTGGTCTCGCGACCGGCGAGCCACAGTCCCACGATCCACGCGAGCAACGCCGGCACGACGAGCGCGCGCAGCTCGAGCGCGGGCGCGAGCGCACGCAGCGTGGCCGCGAGCACCGTACCTCCGACGAGGAGCTGGAGCCCCACCGAGGCCCGCTCGAGGCGCGCGCGGGACAGGAGGCGGGTGCGCGTCACCTCGAGGAAGCGCGCGATCGTCGCATCCGCCGCACGCGCGCGCTCGTCCGCTGCACGAGCGACCGGCGGCGGGGTGGAGGCGTCGGTCGAAGGCACGTCGAGCTGCAAGCCCCCCGAGTGTGTAGGTCCAGCGTCCACCAGGCAACCGCGTGATCTGGCGCATGGAGAGGCATTTTCCCCGTCCGGAAATGCGGATCGGTTGTGCTAGTGTGCCGCCGCCGTGCGTCCCGGCTCTTTCAAGTCTCAAGAAAGGAACCTCGAGAGGGTTCCTTTACGTCCCGCGACGACCATCGCCGGGCGGACCCGGCTGGCGTTCACGCGTCGCATGCTGATCGTGCTCTGCGCCGGCGCGGGTGTGGCGTGCACGCCGAGCATGCCCTTCGTGACGGCGCCGCCCGAGGACGCGGGCACCCCGATGGTCGCGTATGCCGACCAGGTCGTGACCGTGCAGCAGGACGGCGTGCTCACGTCGTGTGCGCAGGTCCTGCCCGACTGCAGCCTCAACACGGCGCAGGATCCGACGTGTGCCGGCGCCGCCTTTGACGCGCTCGGTCGTCCCGACAGCAAGTTCTTCGACCTCGGACCCAACGGTCGGCTCGTCGTCGATTTTTACTGCTCCGAGATCCTCGAGGTCGGCCTCCCGCCGGGGCTGCCGGTGGGGCCGAGCAACGACTTTTATATCTATGCCACCGTCGACTCGAACCCGATGCCGATCGTCGAGGTCAGCACGGACGCCACGAACTACTTCGTGCTCAACCCCTGGTCGCTCGACGCTGGCATGGGCACCGGATCGAAGGCCGGCTTCCAGCTCGAGAAGGCCAGCCTCCCGGTCGCGCGGTACGTGCGCATCTCCAACGCGGCCAGCACCGGCACCATCCACATCGACAGCATCGAGGCGCTGCGCGCCATCTCCGTGATGCCGGTGAGTCCGTGACGCCTTCCCGCGCGCTCGTCTGCGCGGCGCTCGTTCTGCTCACGGCGTCGGGCGCAGGTGCGCAGGAGTCGATCTTCACGAACGTCGCGAGCGCGTTCAAGCCCGGCCCGTACTCGTTCCTCAAGGTCGATGCGACGGATCCGCAGCGCTTCGTCGTGGGGCAGCCGGACGGCACCGTGCTCGAGACGCGCGACGGCGGCTCCACGGTGTACGAGGCGAGCGTCATCCAGGCGCGTCAGTACTACCCGATGGTGCTCCGTGGCCTCGGTGGCGCGCGTCCGCCCGCGTTGAGCCGCACGTTCGGGCGCACGGCCCACCGTCTCTTCATCTCGCTGTTGCAGTCGGGCACCCCGACCACGCGCTGGGCGTCGTGGATGTCTCTCGAAGATCCGTCCACGGAGATCCTCGACGTCGCGCTGCCGCTGCCGGGTGGCCACGGCGCGCTCGCCGGCCCCAACGGGGTCTACATCTCCGACGAGCGCATGGGCGTGTGGACCCGCGCGCTCGGCACCCCTCGGCCCAAGGGCAACGTGCTCATGGGCTTTTCGGTCGCCTTCGATCCGGGCAACCCGAACGTGCTGTTCTGCGGCACGAGCGAGGGCCTGCTCGTCTCGTACAACGGCGGCACGACGTTCTCCAATCACCCCGACAGGAAGCTGGCGGACGAGAGGGTGAACCAGATCCTGTGGGATGCAGCCGATCCGAAGAACGTGTTCCTCATCGCCGGCGGCACCATCTACAAGAGCGAGAACCGCGGCCAGAGCTTCGAGTCGGTGCTCTCGCTCGAGCAGGCCATCAACGCGATGGCGACGGCGGAGGAGGGTGTGTACGTCGCGTTCGGCAAGGGGCTCTCGCTGTTCGGCAGCGAGGGCACCAAGGAGCTCATCAAGGACGAGAACGTCGTCGGCGTCGTGTCGATGGGCGCAGGCTCGGTGCTCGCCGCGACGGAGACGCAGCTGTGGCTCATCGACGCCGACGGCAAGCGCTCGCTCATGAACACGACCGCGCAGGACCCGTTCGTGAAGCTCGCGGGCGCGCCGGAGGTGTCGTGGGCGCTCACCAAGTTCGGCATCTACCGCATCGGCGTGAAGGAGCCGCGCGAGCACCAGCGCGCGAAGAAGGGCCCGCGCCTGCTCATGACGCTCGACGAGGTCCAGGCCGGCGCCCTTGCGTTTCTCGGCATTTCGAACCCGACGCGAACGCGCCTCAACGACCGCTGGTACGCGAACTTGCTGCCCATGCTCATCGTCGAGGTGAAGCAGCAGCTCTCGCCGAGCAACACCGTCACGTACGACGGCACCTTCCCCATCCGCTACCGCTTCGCCCAGGCGACCAACTCCATCACGTGCTGTGGCGGCTACAACACGAACGAGCCGCAGGCCCTCGTGATGGTGAAGTGGGACCTCGCGAAGATCATCGCGGGCGCGTACGGCAACGTCACGATGCCGTTCGGCATGGTCGAGCAGGGGCTGCGCACCAACCGCACCAAGGTCCTCGACGAGGTGCGCTGGCGCTATCGCGAGATCCGCCAGCTGTGTGCGCAGCTGCGCTTCCCGCCGAAGGATCCGAAGACCCGACTGTTCTGGCAGCTCCGACTCGAAGAATATGCCCACTACATCGACGCGCTGACCGGCAAGAAGGTCGTCGCGATCGAGGATGACCTGGAGAATCTCGATGACTCGCAATCGAACTAGTGCTCTCACCTTCGTCTTCGCGCTGATGGTCAGCCTGGGGGCCCTGAGCGCACATGCGGCGCCGCTCAACCCGTGGCAGTCGGAAGGCGGTCACGCGGAGGCCGCCGGCGATAGCGGTGATCCCGGCGCGGCGAAGGCGAAGTCGGCGAACAAGAGCCACGCCTTCGGCAAGCTCCGCCAGATCTTGAAGAGCGAGCCCACGTGCAAGGAGGTGCAGGACGCGACGCTGCGCTTCTACAGGCTGGAGCCCGAGCGCATCAAGAAGATGGCGACCGCGTCGCGCGTGAAGTCGCTCGTCCCCGAGCTCGAGGGCTCCATCGACAACTCGACCGGGCACACGTACACGAACACGCTCGACGGGCTGTACCCGCAGCAGTCGCTGATCGGCGCGGGTGGTGTGAATGGTGCCGGTCAGCCTCTCAACCCCAACGGCTACAAGGAGCGCGTCACCACCAACTCGGACAACCTTTTGTGGCGCGTCCGCGCGGTGTGGAACCTCGATCGCCTCGTCTTCAACTCCGAGGAGCTCGACGTGAAGTCGCTCAACTCGCTCGAGGAGAACCTCGTGCGTGAGGTGACGACGCTCTACTACCAGCGCCACCGCCTCATCGCGAACCTCATCCTGTCGGGCCCCGAGGAGGACGAGGAGATCTTCTACGAGCTGCTCCGCCTCGACGAGCAGACCTCCACCCTCGACGCGCTCACGGGCGGCTTCTTCGGCCAGAAGGCGTGGCAGTGGGAGCGCGAGGTCAAGTGGTAGACCGAGCGCATCTCCCGTCGCCTCACCTGCTCCGGGCCGCGTCCCACCGCGTTGCTTGCGGCTGCGGCCCCTCCGGACGGTGACGCTCGGTCGGGGTTGTGCCATGCGCTGTGGGGACGACGCACCCCGGCACAAGGTGGCTCGCCGCCCGGTCAGCTGCACCTGATCTTCATGGCTTGACCCCTCGTTCGACTGGTCCCGCCGTTGCACCTACACCGGACCATGCGAACCTTCACCCGCCTCGCGATCGTCCTCGCCGTTGCAGTCACGGGCCTCGCCACGTCGGGCGCAGCCGGCGCGCGTGAGGTCGACGCCGACAGCTCGCTCGAGGCGCCGCCACCCGCGCACAGCGACAAGGCACGCCCGAAGGAGTCGACGGTCTCCGCCAAGTACGACGCCAGCTTCCCCGTGCGCGACGTGACCCGCGCGAAGCAGCCCAGAAGCATTTAAGCGCTCTGTTCGACACGCCCCGCCCCGTGGCAACGTAGCCGCGCGTGCGCATTTACCAGCTCATCCTCCTGTTCATCGTTCTGCTGTCCGCGACTCCGATCGCGTTGCACCACCACGTGCACGGGGTGTTCGACCCGGACCAGATGGCGGTCTCGTTCTTCCTGGTCGTCAACCTCGTCATCGCGCTGTGGGAGATGTGCCTGTTCTTCCGCATCGATCAGATCGAGCGCGAGCACGCGCGCTTCGTCGTCGAATACAAGGGCCGCGAGCTCGATCGCGTCATCGACTTCATGAACGTGCGCGTGCCGCTCGCGAAGACGTTCTCGCCGTCGGTGTGGGCCGAGCTGTGGTCGAGCTACTCCGTGTTCGACGAGTCGTACGCGAACCGCCGGTCGTTCGGCTTCTTCATCGACGTGGGCAACGGCTTCTCCACGTTCATCCCCGGCGTGCTGTGCATCGTCGCGATGACGTACGACATCCTGCCGGCGCGCGCCGTCGGCATCATGCTGCTCATCATCAACTATCAGATGTGGTACGGCACGCTCGTCTACTTCGGCAGCTTCCTCTTCAACAAGCGGTACGTCGGCCACACGCGCTTCAACCTCGTCGTGTTCGTCGGCCTCATGAACGGCCTCTGGTTCACGTTCCCGGTGTGGGGCATGTGGGCCGCGATCCAGCTCATCTACTCGAACACGTATGGAGTCTTCCGTGGCTGATGACGTCCGAGATGTCTTGATAATCGGTGCCGGTCACAACGGCCTCTGTGCCGCCGTGATGCTCGCGCAGGCGGGCCTCAAGGTGACCGTCCTCGAGGACAAGGCTGTCATCGGTGGCGCGACGCGCACCGAGCAGCCCTTTGCGAAGGCGCCGCACCTCAAGACCTCGACGGGCGCATACCTCCTCGGGCTGATGCCGCCCGAGATCATGCAGCGCACCGGCGTCGCCATCCCGGTGATGCGGCGCGACCCGCACTACTTCCTGCCGACGACGGATGGTCGCTACCTCTTGCTCGGCTCCGACGATGCGTCGGTGAAGAGCCAGATGGAGTCGTTCTTCTCGAAGGCCGACTGGATCGCGCACTCCGAGATGCAGGCCGAGCTCGCGCAGATCCGCGAGGACATCGGGCCGACGTGGCTCGAGGAGCCGCTCACCATCGAGGAGACCGCCGAGCGCCACGTGCGCGCACCGCTGCGGCAGACGTTCGTGGACCTGTGCAGGAAGTCGGTCGCGCATTACCTCGACCGCTTCGCGTGGAAGAGCGATCTGCTGCGCGCGATGTACGCGGTCACCGATGGCTTCTCCGGCCTCGACGGCACGTGGGACACGCCCGGCACCGGCATGAACTTCCTCGTGCACAACATGTGTCGGCTGCCCGGCTCGGGCGGCACGTGGATGGTCGCCAAGGGAGGCATGGGCGCCGTCGCGCACGCGTTCGCGGATCGCGCGCGTGCGCTCGGCGTGAAGATCGAGGTGAACGCGCGCGTCGAGAAGATCGTCGTCGAGCGAGGCACCGCAAAGGGCGTGCAGCTCGCCGATGGGCGCGAGCTCTCGGCTTCCACGATCGTGTGCAACGCGGATCCGTTCCGCATGCGCGAGCTGCTCGGCGCGGACACGCTGCCGGCCGACTACAACACGCGCCTCGACAGCTACAAGCGCAACGGCACCACCTTCAAGGTGAACCTCGCGCTGCGCGGGCTGCCGAAGTTCACGTGTCTGCCGGAAGATCGCGGCCAGTTCGGGCCCACCATTCACCTGCTGCCCGACGAGAAGGACGTGATGCAGTCGTTGAAGGACGGCTACGCGGCGGCCAAGGCCGGCAAGCTCGCCGAGTTCCCGACGATCGAGTGGTACATCCACACCACCATCGATCCATCGCTGCGCGATCCCGACGGCAACCACAACTCCGCGCTGTTCGTGCAGTGGGTGCCGTACGAGCTGAGCGGGACGACGTGGGAGGCGGAGCAAGATCGCTACGTCGCGCACCTGCTGTCGATCTGCGACCGCTTCGCGCCGGGCACGAGCGACCTCGTCGTCGACACGTTCCCGCTCTCTCCCGCGGGCATCGAGAAGTACTTCGGCATCACGCGCGGCCACATCCACCACGTCGACAACGCGTTCGGCTTCTCCGATCGTCTGCCGTACGCGACGCCGGTCGCCAGCCTCTACTCGTGCTCGGCCGGCACGCACCCCGCGGGCTCGGTCATCGGTGCCGCCGGGCACAACGCAGCGATGCGCGTGCTGAAAGACCTAGGCCGCGGCGCGTAGCTCGTTCGAGCGCACGGGGACGTAGCGCGCGGGAGGCGGGAGGCCGAGCTCGGCGCGGACCTCGACGAGCGGGCGCGCGAGCAACGCCTCCCACGGGACGGTCGGCAGCCACGTCGACTCGCGGCCATGACGATGCCACGCGCGCATCAACGATCGTGCGCCGGAGACCTTCTTCAGCTTGAAGGCCCCGATGCCGAGGATGAGCGCGATCGCCGGGTTGTTCGTCTGCGCGAAGGTGAACGACAGCAGCGCGACCTCGCCGAGGACGTCGCCCCCGAAGCCGGTGACCACGTGCCAGAGATCGTGCGTGTCGCGCATGCGGGCGAACACGTAGTCGAGCGGTGCCGGGAGCGCCTGCGTGCCGGTCGCGCCCGTCTCCGCTGCAGCGCGGATCCCCTCGGCCGAGATGTTCTCGCGCGTGACGAAGTCGAGGTAGGCGCGGCCGACGCTGCCGTCGGGCAGGTTCGCGAGCGCGGCGCGATCTGCGAGCCGCGCCACGATGTCGGGGCGCGCTGCGATCAACGCACGACCACGATCCGTCGCCTCGAACCGCGCGGCGATCCGGCTCAGCGTATCGAACGACAGCGACGCGATGAGCGTGAAGACCTGCGGGAGATCGTCCGGGTCGCGGGCCAGCGCGACGGCGGCCTTGAGCGCGAGGCGAGGCTGGAAGTTGATGATCCGAGCGGCCATGGTCCACCTCTGTCCTTCTCGACAAAGATGCCGCCTACTGACTTTTATGTCAATAGCTACTGACAGGGTTGTTTGTAGCTGGCGGTGTAAAGTGCGTCGATGCCTCGTTCGATCGACAAGCAGCCACGCCGGCGCCGGGACGTCGCGCTCGTGCGCGCAGAGATCCTCGACGCGGCCGAGCGACGCATGATCGACGTGGGACCCGACGCCGTGCGCCTGCAGGACGTGGCTGGTGACGTCGGCATCTCGCATTCGAACGTGTTGCACCACTTCGGCAGCAAGGAAGCGCTCCTCGGCGCGCTGGTCGAGCGGTCGGTCGAGAGCATGCGTCACGAGATCGTCGAGGCGATCGTGAACGCGGACGTGGCCGGCGACCGGCTTCGCAACCTCTTCGACGCGCTGGCCGCGGTGCTCTCCGATCGGGGTCACGCGAGGCTCATCTTCTGGCTGACGCTCGGTGGCCACACGCCCGTCGTCGGCTCGGAGTGGCTCGGCCAGGTCGTCGAGGCGACGCTATCGCTGCGCCGCGCGCGCGGACAGAGGGTCACGGCGTCGATGAAGCGCGACACGGAGCACGCCGTCATGCTGGCCGCGCTCGCGCTCACGAGCGCCGCCGTGCTGGGGCCTGCGATGAGCTGCAACGTCGGCATCCCCGATGACGCAGCGTCCGCCACCCGCTTCCGGCACTGGCTCGCAGACCTCCTGGTCCAGCAGATGGGCCTCCGACAAGCAGACGACCCGCCGACGGAGTCCCCCCAGAAGGGGACACGCCCCCCCCACCAGAAGGGGACACGACCCACCTATCCACGTACCTGATATTGATTGCTTCCTGAGCAAAACGGCCAGGACCGCGCAACGTCCGGACATCTCGGAGGGGGACACACCTCGGAGGGGCACCTCGGAGGGGCGCCTCGGAGGGGACAGGGCACCTCGGAGGGGACACGACCCAGCTATCCAGGCACCTGATATAAATCGGTTACTGTACAAAACGGCCAGCATCGCACGACATCCCAATTCATTCGTCCCTGGCCACTTTGCGCCTGAGGAATCCCCTCATATGACGCCGAAGATCTCGCGGAAGAGCGATTGCTCGTCGAGGAGCTGAGCAAAGGCTTTCATGAGCGGCTCGAACCACGAGGCCCGCATCGTTGGCAGCGCGGCGTACCAGTAT
>JBDTCO010000116.1:0-4077 GCA_039923495.1 Polyangia bacterium | reverse complement strand
GGAGGCCCAAGAGAGCTCGCAGTCCACCTCGTCGCATCGCCGTGGAGGCTACGGCAAGGCCTTCACACCGCGCAATGTTCTGAACGAGGTCGCGAGAGACTAAAAACGTCCGTATACTCGGAAACGCGTTTTCTCTGCATGGCCTCACTCCAGCGCATCGGTGGTCGTTACACGCTCCGCGAGCGCATCGGCGCAGGCGGCATGGGCGAGGTTTGGCTGGCACGCGACGAGGGCCCCGACGGGTTCCAGAAGACCGTCGTCGTCAAGCGCATGCTCCCCGAGGCGGCGAGCTACCTCGACTACTTCAAGGCCGAGGCGCGCCTCGTCGCGCAGCTGCCGCACCAGAACATCACGCAGGTCCTCAACTACTTCATCGACGAGGACGGGCAGCACAACATCGTCATGGAGTTCGTCGAGGGCACCGACCTCGAGGAGCTCATCTTCACGGAGCGGGGCCGGCTCTCCGTCGACATGGCCGTGTACATCGCGGCGGAGGTGCTGCGCGGGCTCGACTTCGCGCACTCCGCTCGCATCGATCGTGCGCCCGCGGGCCTCGTGCATCGCGACGTGTCACCACACAACATCCTCGTGTCGTACGGCGGAGAGGTGAAGCTCACCGACTTCGGCATCGCCAAGGCCGAGCTCGAGTACCGCCAGAAGACCGAGGGCAACAAGTTCCGCGGCAAGCTCGCGTACGCGCCACCCGAGGCGCTCGAGGAGAAGGTCGACACCGATCGTCGCGCGGACCTCTACTCGCTCGGCGTCGTGCTGCGCGAGATGCTCACGAAGGAGCGCGCGTTCTCCGGCACCATGTGGCAGACACTCGTCGCCGTACGCGAAGGCAACCTGCCGCCGCTGCTCGAGGTCGCGCCGCATACGCCGCCCGCGCTCGCCGAGGTGATCGCCAAGCTGATGCACGTCGACCGCGATCAGCGCTACGCGACGGCCGGTGAGGCCCGCACGGCGCTCGTGCGCGCGGTCCCCGACTGGGCCATCGCCGACGGTCCACTGCGCGACTACGTCCGCCTCGTCACGCGTCGCAAGCCGCGCCTCACGAGCCCGTTCATCAACAGCGACGGGACGGGCGCGCCGATGGTGGTGCGGGAGGAAGGCAGCCCGCTGCCCATCCCGACGCTCATCAAGGCGGGTCCCGAGGACTCCACGCGCCTCGGCGTGCCGACCGCGCCCGTGCATCGTCGCCAGGACCTCTCCACGCGCGTGCTGCCAGAGCTCGCGCACACGATGCCGGAGGGTCTGCACGACGCCAGCACTCACCTCCACGGCACCACGGGCATCCTCGACGGGCCGCTCGCCGGTCGCACGGGTGACCGCACCGCACCGCCGGCCGAGCGCAGCTCCGTCGGGGACTGGGGTCGGTTCCTCGTCGGGCTCGGCGTCGCGTTCGTCGTCTCGGCCACCGTGCTGTTCGCGGTCAAGGCGCGCCACATGCGGCAGGCCGCGGAGCTCGCCGCGGAGAAGGCGCCCGTCGTCGCGGTCGCACCACCCGCGCCCGTCGTCGTCCCCCCGGCTGCGCCTCCGAAGCACACGCACCACCGGGCCGCGGTCGACGACGACGCGGGCCTCGGCACGATCGTCATGGCGTCGGGCAATGCGGACGTCACCGTCGATGGGACGTACGCCGGGCACACGCCGCTGCGCTACACCATCGCGCCCGGTACACACCGCGTGACGCTGTTCGACACGAAGACGTTCGCGCGCATGTCGGTGCAGGTGCAGGTGACCGCGGGTCACGCGAGCAAGGTGGGCTTCGATAGTCCCTGACCGCCGGCCGCGGTCGGACCTCGCTCGGCGATCCATGTGACGAGACGTGCCTCGTTCGCGAGCTGCGAGCCGAGGCCTAAGCCCCGGCGCTGAAGGTCAGAGCACCTTGCCCATCGCGCGGTACTCGCTGGTGGCGGCGCGCTCGAGCAGGCTCTGATCGATGCCGCGCTTCTCGGCGGCAGCGAGGAACGCGGCGCGCAGCACGGCGTTGCGGATGTGCCCGCCCGCCAGCTCCTTGTAGCGATCCGCGAGGCGCTCGAAGTCGAGCTTGCCCTCGATGGGCGCCTCCTTCGGCAGGATCGTGGACCACAGCTTCTCGCGCTCGGGGTGCTCGGGCGCGTAGAAGCGGATGTCCGCGGCGAGGCGACGCTTGAACGCGGGATCGACGGAGGCGTCGAGGTTGGTCGTGAGGATCGCCACGCCGCCGAACGACTCGAGGCGCGTGAGCAGGTAGTTCACCTCGAGGTTTGCGTAGCGATCGTTGGACGACTTCACCTCGGTGCGCTTGGCGAAGAGCGCGTCGGCCTCGTCGAACAGCAGCACCACGTTGCCCATCTGCGCCGCGTCGAAGATCTTGCCGAGCTGCTTCTCGGTCTCGCCGACCCACTTCGAGACGACCTGCGAGAGGTCGACCATGTACATCTCGAGCCCGAGGTGCTGCGCGATGAGCCCGGCGACCATCGTCTTGCCCGTACCCGGCGGTCCCGAGAAGAGCGCCGCGAGCCCGAGGCCCTTCTGCAGCTTGCGGCGGAAGCCCCACGTCTCGTAGACCATCGACGCGTGCTCGGCGCGCGCGGCGAACGACTTGATGTCGTCCATCGTGTCCTGCGGCAAGACCAGGTCGTCCCAGCGCTGCGACGTATCGACTCGCTGCGCGATGCCGCCGAAGCGCTCCTGGATCTCGGCCTGCACCCCGGCGCGCAGCTCGAGCGCCGTCGGGATGCGGCCGCGCGAGATGAGGCGCGCGTTCGCAGCCGCACGACCGATGGCGCCAGGGGTCATCGCGTAGAGCTGCACCGTCTCCGCCACGTCGCTGCCGAGGCCTTCACCGTCGTCGCTGCGGAGGCGCGCCTCCGGACCGAGGCCGAGCGCACGCGCCCAGATGCCTCGACGCGTCGCAGAGCTCGGCGTGTCGACGCGCACGCGCAGCACGCGACGTCGCGTCTCGGGTAGCTCCGTGCCGGAGTAGCCGGTGATGAAAGCGGCACCCGGCATCGCGCCGTCGCCTTCGAGGGCGTCCGCGATCTCGGCCATGAGCTCGCCACGCCGCGGATCGGTCGACGACAGCGCGTCGACGCGCGCGATGAGCGGGACGGCGCCTCGGAGCCAGCACTCGCGGCGCAGCGCGCGGAGCTCGAGCTGCGCCTTGCCCTTGTCGGCGGAGAGACGCCCGATGTCGAGGAAGACGACCTCGCGGCCACGACGCGCCGCGACCGCAGCAACGAGCGTACGCCGGCCGACGCCGTCGATGCCCTCGATGCAGACGATGGTCTCCTCGCTGCTGTCGAGCACGCGATCGACGAGCTCCTCCGCCGCTGCTGCGTGATCGAGCACGAGGTCTTCCGGGACCTCGACGATGCCTCCCGCGCGCCGGAGCTGCTGATCGATATCGGTCGAGCCCTCGAGGTACGTGGCCACGCGTGGCGCGAGGCGATAGGGACGCAGGCTGTCGGGGTACGTCGCGGCGCCGCCTGCCTCCAGCAACGCCGCGCGGACCAGCGGGTGCTCGGGCGCGAGCGCGAGCTCCAGCGCCTCGTCACCGGAGAAGCGGAAGATCTGCGCCAGCACCTTCGCCGACATGCCCTGCCGCGGCTCTTCACCCGCGAGCGCAGACACCGTGATGGAGAACAACGGGTCGAGCTCGAGCGCGAGGAACACCATCAGCATGCGCTCGGCGAGCGGCGTCAGATCGAGTCGTGCCGCCAGCTGCGTGAGCGGGAGCGAGGGCCCCGCGAGCGTCGCGCTCTCCTCCTCGACGACGATCGATTGCTGCAGCTTGCTGCGGAGCCGCGCGATGTCAGCCTCCGGCGCGCGGTTCTGCTCGGCGAGCGCGAGCGCGCACTCGATGCGCGCACGCCGGAGCGCAACGGCGACGTGTGCTTTGGCTGCCGCAACGGCGACATGTGCTTTGACTGTGGTCGACACCATGGGCAGCGTCGCACGTTTTTTACGGAGGCTGAAAGCACCGTGATACGGTGCCGGCGTGTATCGCGCATGGCTCTTCGCCACGGTCGCCGGCTGGGGTGCCGGGTGGGGTGCCCCGGCGCTGGCGCGGGCCGACAAGCCAACGCCTCT
>JBDTCO010000115.1:0-11446 GCA_039923495.1 Polyangia bacterium | reverse complement strand
CCGGCTCAACCTGGTCGGGCAGCTCATCTTGCTGTGGGCGCTGCTGCTCTTGGTTGCACGCGCCGCGAGCTGGTGGTCGCACGGCGCGATAGGAAGGCTCGGCGCGCGCTTCGTCGACGCGACGTTTTACTCTCACGCCTGGTACGACTACTACCACCTCGTCGACATCTTCCTCGCCGGCATCGTCGGTGTCGGCTGCTACTTCTGGTTCTCGGGGCGCGTCTGGTGCCGCTTCGCGTGTCCGCTCGCCGCGCTCATGCACGTCTACGCGCGGCTCGGCCAGTTCCGCATCTTCGCGGACAAGAAGAAGTGCATCTCGTGCAACGTCTGCACTTCCGTCTGTCACCAGGGCATCGACGTGATGAGCTTCGCGAACAAGGGCGAGCCCATGGCCGACCCGGAGTGCGTGCGCTGCTCCGCGTGCGTGCAGAGCTGCCCCACGGGCGTGCTGTCGTTCGGGCGCCTCACTTCGTCAGGTCCAGTGCTCGACACGCTGGGTGCGTCACCGGTACAACTCCGCGAAGGGCGCAGACTGCCCATTGTGAGCTGATTTGACCGACCAGACCCCGACCGATACCGAAGCAGCCCTCGCCCTCTTCGATGCGCTGTGCGAGCTGCGCCTCTCCCACTTCATCGACGACGAGGTGATCGGCGCCGTCACCGACGCGCTCGCGGTCTCTGGCCGCGCAGCCGATCTCGTGACCGGCATCGGCTCACCGATCCGCAACGCGGTCATCGCGAAGCTGTCGAGCGACGCTTGGAGCGGACGCGTTGGCGATGCGATCCCGTCCGGCGTGCTCGAGCTCCTCGTCGCGCTCTTGCCCCAGCTCCCCCCGCTGCCGCGAAAGGAGGTCGAGCGCGTGCTCGGGTCTGCCGCGGTACGCACCGAGGTCCGACGCGTACTCGAGGACACCGTGCGTGAGCTCATGAACCGCATCTCGGGCGGCGCGAAGTCTCTCGGCGTCTTCGGCTGGGGCGCGCGCGCAGCGACGGCAGCCGGCAAGGGCATCTTCGGCGCGCTCGGTGCCGACGTGGAGTCGCGCATCGGCGACGCCGTCGAGTTCGGCGTGGGCCTCGCGCAGAAGCGCCTCGTCGACGTCGTCAGCTCGGCCGATACCGCGAAGCGAACGGGCAAGGAGCTCGCGCTGCTGCTCCCCAGACTCGCGGAGGTGCCCGACCGCTCGGTCGCAGAATCGGCGGCCAAGATGCCGCACCCGCTCATCGATGGTCTCCTCGCCTCCCTCATCTCCCACAACGCGGGTCGTCCCGTGATCCGCGCGCTCGTCGTCGAGGAGGGCGCGAAGCTCGTCGAGCGCCTCTCGTCCACGAACCTCGGCGCGCTCCTCGACCGGTTCGGGCTGCGCGCGCCGCTCCGCGACGCCACGCAAAGAAGGGGTGGCGCCGTGGTGCACGCGGTGCGCGCGACGCTCGCTCGGTGAGCGCCCAGGAACGCGTCTCCGTGAACATCGACGTCGTCATCCCCGCGTTCGACGAGGAGCTTGCGGTCGGTGGCGTCGTCGAGGCGCTGCTTCCGTTCGTGCGCCACGTGTACGTCGTCGACAACGCCTCGCAGGATCGCACCGCGGAGATCGCTCGCGCGGCTGGCGCGATCGTGATCTCGGAGCCGCGTAGAGGCTACGGCTCGGCGTGCCTCGCGGGCATCGCAGGGCTACCGAACGACTGCGACATCGTCGTCTTCGTCGATGCGGACGGCAGCGACTCGCCGGACGAGCTCCCAGCGCTGGTGCGGCCCATCGTCGAAGGCCGCGCCGACCTCGTCATCGGGTCGCGCGCGCTCGGTCGTGTCGAGAAGGGTGCGCTCACGCCGCAGCAACTCGTCGGCAACGCGATCGCAGCCACGTGGCTGCGCGCGCGCTTCGGCCTGCCTGCGACGGACCTCGGTCCGTTTCGCGCGATCCGCAAGTCGTCGCTCGACGCGCTCCGCATGGTCGACACGAACTACGGGTGGACCGTCGAGATGCAGATCAAAGCGGCGCAGCAGGGGCTTCGCTACGCGGAGATCCCCGCCGCGTACAAGCAGCGGCTCGGCGTCTCGAAGGTGTCGGGCACCCTCCGCGGCGTGCTCGGCGCGAGCTACAAGATCCTCGGGCTGCTCGCCTGGTACGACGTCTGCGGCGTCCGCCTTCAGCACCGAAAGTCGGAGCGATGAGCATCGTCGTCGAGACGAGCGGCCTGCTGTTCGACATGGACGGCGTGCTCGTGAGCTCCATCGCGAGCGTGAACCGCAGCTGGCGGACCTGGGCCGTGAGGCACGGCGTGCCCGGAGGTGCGACCATCGAGGTCCCGCACGGCACGCGCGCGCTCGACATCGTGCGCGCGTGGGCACCGCGCCTCGATCCCGCCGTCGGCCTGCGCGAGATCGAGGAGATCGAGGAGATCGATCTCGAGGGCCTCGAGGCGCTACCCGGTGCGCGCGAGCTGTTGCATGTGCTGCCCCCCGATCGCTGGGCCATCGTGACCTCGGCCACTCGACGGCTGCTCGAGGTGCGCCTCGCCGCGGCCGGCCTACCGGTGCCTGCGCACGTCGTCACCGCCGAGATGGTGACGCACGGGAAGCCCCACGCGGAGCCGTACCAGCGTGGCGCCGCCCTGCTCGGCCTCGCACCGTCGGCGTGCATCGTCGCAGAGGACGCGCCGAGTGGAGTCGCGGCAGGCGTCGCGGCCGGTGCGCGCGTGCTCGGCGTCCTCGGCGAGCAGGATCCTGCAGCGCTCGAGCAGGAGGGTGTGACGTGGATGGTGCCGAGCCTGGCGAGGGTGACGGTCGTCCGTATCGGGACGACGATCTCGCTCGCGCTGCCGTAGCAGCTCTGCTGCGCGGCCTCGGGCACGCGTGCACCTCGAAGGAGGATCGCTGTAGCGACGACAAGGGCACGTACGGCTGAGCTGACCGGACGCACCCGGCGAGTCTCGGTCGGGTGCCTGTCACGTCTTCGTTGCGGACACGAGCACGAGCTCGCAGGCCGTGACCGCCTGCTTCGTCACGTCGAGGGTCGTGCCCACCTCGACGACGACGTCGAGCACGTCCTTCGCCGTCGCATCACCGTTCTTCGTGTGGATGCGCAATGCGGCGGACTGCGGGTCAGCGATGTCGCCCGGCGATGTCACCAGCACGCGCGCACCGCGGCCCGCGCATTCGCCGCGCGCATCGATCTTCGCGCACAGGGTGAGCGGCACACGCCCTCTGTCGATGCTCGTGCTCGACGAGCGCGTGAGGTACCCGCGCATCTCGAACCGCCGCCCGTCGAACTCCTTCCTGCACCCGCCCGGCACCTGCTCTCCGACGGTGGGGACGAACGAGTCGATGTCCGCCGGCATGGCCGCCTTCGAGCAGGCGGACGAGAGCAAGCAGATGACGACGAGACCGCGAATCACGCGAGTAGACCCAGCGCCTCTTGCAGCCGCGACTCGGGCAGCGAGACGCGGGTGGGCATACCGCCTCCCAGGGCGAAGAGCGCGACGAAGTCGATGCCCGAGTCGAAGGCGGCCGCGAGCGTGATCATGCCGGCGTCGTGCACGATGGAGATGGGCGCGAGCTTCTGGCCGGCGAGGAGCAACTCGGTCTTGTCGAAGGGTCCCTTCGCGAGCTTGCCGGCGTCGACGTACACCGCGCGCCCGCGCGCCTCGTAGAGCGACGCGAGGCGCGTGGTCTCGCCCTCCTTTGCGTCGAACTCGGCGGCCGCCTCGTCGAGCTCGGCGGAGAAGCCCTTGTCCTTGCAGCCGTCGACCAGGTAGCGCACGAGCCGTGTCTTCAGACCCTCGTCTCGGAAGCGCGCGCGCAGCGCCTTGTCGATCTTCTGCGCGATCGGGCCTGGCATGCCGAGACGCGTGTCGACGCAGCGGGCGTCGTCGTCAGCGCCCTTGTAGGGCTCGGTGCCACCGCGGATCCACTTGGCTGCGGCGTAGAGGCCGTCGAGATCGAGGTGACACACGACCGTGTCGACGGGGCCGAGCCTGCGCACGAGTTCGACCGTGATCATCTCGGGGCAGGCGCCGTGCTCGGCCTTCGTGGACAGGACGAAGCGCTCGTCGCGCTCGTAGTCCACGTGGCGCTCGTGATCGTGGTGGTCGACCCACGCGGCGAGGCGACCCGCCAGCGCGTCGATGAATGCCTGTGTCGTGGCGAACGGCGTGCCCATCCCATCGGCGGCGAACGCGATGTCGAGCACGGCGACGCGGCCCTGCAGCTTCTTGGGATCGGGCAGCTTGCGAGGCGAGGCGAACGCGAGGGCAGGCATCGAAACGACGGTCACATCTGAACGATACGCTTTTTTGCCGTCCCACGAGGCGGGCTCCATACTCGACCGCATCGTGGTGACCACTCGCTCACTCGCTCGCCTCGCCTGCGGCGGTGCGCTCGTGGTGAGCGTCGCGGCCTCGGCTGCGAGTCCTGCCGCCGACGCTGCTGCGGCTCCAACGGTGGACGCCGGTCAACAGGGCTTCCACCTCGAGGGTCGTCCGGCCATCGACGACGTATTCGGTGATGCGACTGACTTCCAGCGCATCATCGATCGCTTCCTCGAGCTGTCGACGCAGATGTCCGCGATGCGCGACACGTTCGCGAAGACCGTGCAGGACACGCTCACCGCGCTCGGAGTCCGCGCCATCAAGCCCGTGCCGGGCAGGCACGGCTGCCCCATCGAAGCCGTCGCGCCGTCGTACGCGAAGGGGTACCGTCTCGGCTCCGATTACTTGCGCCTCGGCCGCGAGCTCACGCGGCACTACGAGCAGGTGCGCGAGTACGATCGACTCGGTGAGACCATCGGCCTCACGCCCGACTATCGCGTGAAGGTCCGCCGCGTGCTCGCGCAGTACAAGGCGCTCGTCACCGACTACCGCGAGATGAAGGTTGCGTTCCACGACCAGCTCCTCGACGAGCTGCGCTACCAGGGCTGCGATCTGTGGACGCTCCTGCAGAGGGGCGACCCCAAGCTCGCGACGCAGAAGGTAGCCGACGAGTGGCCGCAGCCTGGTAGCGCGCAGGCCCCCGGCGGCATCAGACCACCGACGGAAGCCACGAGCGAGCTACCGCCTCTCAACCTGCCGGTCGAGCGCGTACCATCCCCTTCTCCGATCACGCTGCCGAAGACGACGACACCGCAGCAGCCCCGCTCCGGCATCCTGTTCTATGTCGACAACACGAAGTGCAAGCGACCCAGCGCCGTCACGCTCGACGGCAAGCGCCTCGGTGCCGTGGCCGGGGGGACGCGCGCGGGTTTCCAGTCGCAGGCGGGTCCACACGACCTGTGTCTGCTCGATGACGACACGCGGAAGTGCGGCGAGGCGGGCACCGTGCGCCGTAGCTACCTGCACGAGGGCTGGACGATCACGCTTCGCTGCGACTAAGGGCGCAGGCTCATGAAATCGCCGTTCTGATCGCTGCGTAGCCGAACGCCGACACGAAGCACGTGGATACTGCTCCGCCCGTGCACAAACCACGGGGAGGACGACGGGCCTCGGCATGTACCACGGCGCTCGACTCGACACGCCGTCGCTGTGTCCGCTCTCTAACGCGTGCCGGCGCCGAGCTTCGAGAGCACGGCCTCGGCGCGCGCGCGGGTCTCCGGGCGATCTTCCGCGTGGCGCAGCGCCGGGATCGCGGTGCGACCGACGTAGTCGATGAGCACCCGCCTGGCACGCGCGGCCGTGGTCGCATCCGCGAGCGCGCGGACCGTGTTGTTGATGATGGTCTGATCGGTGCGCGCGTGGACGTCGAGACTCAGCGCGTAGCGGTACTCCTTCAGACCATCCGCCATCCAGTGACGGTCGAAGTAGAGGTGACCGAGCAGCGTCGCGATCTCAGCCGCCTTGTCGCGTGACAGGTTCGCGCGGCGGCGCAGCGCGTAGAGGCCGGCCAACGCGCTGTCCGTCTCGCCGCGGCGCACGAGCGCGCGTACGTCGGAGATGCTGTGGACGCCTGTGATCGTGCGGTTCGGCGCGGCTGCAGGCGGCTCGGGCGGCGTGTGGATGTCCTCACCCGTGCCGTCGTCCACGTCGTCCGCATCGGGTTCGGCAACGACCACCGCGTCCGGTGCGGGCGCGATGGGCGTAGTGATGATGCCCGCGTCGAGCGCCGTAACGAGGGCGGCATCGGTCGACAGCGGGTGGACCTCGACAGCCGGCGGCGGCGCGGAGACCACCGGGATGCGCTCGACGTCGGGCGCCAGCGGTCGATCCTTCGTCGACAGCCAGAACGCCGAGCCTGCACCGAGCGCCGTGGTCGTGAGCGCGATGCCGACGACGAGCGGCCACGCGGCACCACCCTGCCTTGGGCGCACGGCCGGCAAAGGGACGCGCGGCGTCGGACGACCGACGCGCGTGGCCCCTTCGTCGTCGATTGCGACTGCACGCCGAGCACCGGTCGTGGAGCGGCGCTCGTTGCGGACCTCCGGCACACCCTCGAGCGCACGACGCATCTCCGCTGCGCTCTGGAAGCGCTTCGCCGGATCGCGCTGCATGCTCTTCGCGACGATCGCGTCGAGCTCCGCCGAGATGGAGCCCGGCCCACGCAGGCTGCGCGGCGGCGGCGGCGTGTTCTCGCGGTGCTTCCGCAGGATCGAGTGGACGTTGCCGCCCTCGAACACCTTCACGCCGGTCAGCAGGTGATAGAGGACGGCGCCGCTCGAGTAGAGATCGGCGCGGAGATCGGCAGGCATGCCGGCCGCCTGCTCCGGCGACATGTAGCCAGGCGTGCCGAGCGCGACGCCGTGGACGGTGACCTCGCGACGGTCAGCCTCGCCGATGATCTTGGCGAGGCCGAAGTCGAGGATCTTCACGAAGTCCTCGTAGCCGACGGCCTCGACGATCATGAGGTTGGCGGGCTTGAGATCGCGGTGGAGGATGCCGCGATCGTGCGCGTGGATGAGCCCCGCGAGCACCTGGATGATGATGCGCACCGCGCGCCGGGGCTCGAGAGGACCGTGGTCGAGCTGCTCGGCGACCGTCTGCCCCTCGACGAACTCGACGACCAGGTACGGCTGCCCTTCATCGAGGCCGAAGTCGACGAGCTGCACACAGTTCGGGTGGTTGAGGCGGGCCGTCGCGCGGGCCTCGCGCTCGAAGCGATCGACCGCGCCAGGCCTGTCGGAGAGCACAGCCTGCAGGAACTTGATGACGACCGGGCGCTCGATACCGACGCGCTCCGCCTGCCACACAACGCCCATCCCACCCTCGGCCAGGATCGACCGGAGGCGATACCGCCCCTGGAGGATCTTGCCGGCTCGCGGATTCGCCATCGTAGACCGCGGCAGTCTACCCCAACTCCGCGTCTTGACGCTCCTTCACGAGGGCTCTAAGTTGAAATGAGCGCCGAACATCGCGCGCGCACCTCCTCTTCGAGGAGAAAGAGGCCGCCCTTGAGCGACCGCGACCGCCCCAAACGATCCTGGAAAGAAATCGATTCGCAGCGCGACGGCTCTCGTCGCAGCGAGTCGTCGTCCCCGAAGCCCGATGGTGCCGATGCAAAGGCGTCCAAGGCGCACAGGGCTGCGCTAGATGCGCTGTTCGCCAAGGGCGAGGTCGGCAAGTACGCCGAGAAGCTCGGCCTCGGCAGCCCCGACGCCAGACCCGCGCCGGAGGTCGTGAAGGCGCCCGAGGGACCGAAGCCACCCAGCCCCGAGGAGGTCGCGCGCGCCGAGAAGGAAGCCGACCGCGCCGCGCTGCGCAAGAAGATCCTCGATGGCACGACGCGCGACGCCGTCGGCAAGGCCTTCGATCGCTACGTGAAGAGCTACGGCATCCCGCAGGAGTGGGAGGTCCTCGAGCGTGGCCTCGAGCACCCGAGCGATGACGGACTCGCGGAGGTCCTCACCGTCCTCGAGACGATGCTGCGCACGGACAAGCCGCGTCGTACGCGAACCCTCGACGGTCGGCTGCGCTTCATCGCCGAGACGCACGAAGACAAGGAGCTGCGCGTGCGCGCCGAGGCGCTGCGCAGCAAGCTCTAGCATTCGACATTTAGTATCAGATGATACTAAATGTCGTACTTCTTGACCTTCTCGTAGAGGGTGGATGTGGAGATGCCCAGCGTCTTCGCGGCGCGGGTCTTGTTGCCTTTGCATCGCTCCAGCGTCTGCACGATCGCGGCGCGCTCGATGGTCTGCAGCGACTTGCCGGCGAGATCGAGATCGGATAGCGACTCGTCGCTTCGTCGCGGTGTGAAGAACACGAGGTGGCGCGGTTCGAGGACGGGACTGCCGGCGAGCGCAGCGGCGCTGTCGACGACGTTGCGGAGCTCGCGTACGTTGCCAGGCCAGTCGTAGCGCTCGAAGATGCGGAGCGTCTCGGGGGCCGCGTGCATGCTGCGCGGCGCGAGGATGCCGTCGACGAGCAGCGCGAGATCCTCGATGCGCTGGCGCAGCGGCGGGAGCTCGATCGTGACCACCGACAGGCGGAAGAACAGATCCTGGCGCCACGTGCCCTGCTTCACCGCGCGGTCGAGATTGCGATGTGTCGCGGCGATGATGCGAACGTCGACGGGGATCTCTCGTGCGCCCCCGACCGGCCGCACGGTGCGTTGCTCGAGGGCGCGCAGGAGCTTGGGCTGGAGCTCGAGCGCGAGCTCCCCGATCTCGTCGAGGAGCAGCGTGCCGCCGTGGGCACGCTCGAAGGCGCCCTGCGTATCCGACGTGGCGCCGGTGAAGGCCCCCTTCACGTGGCCGAAGAGCTCGCTCTCGATGAGCGTGGGTGCGACGGCCGCGCAGTCGAACACGACGAACGGCCCACGCGCGCGCGTGCTGCGGGCGTGGAGCGCGCGCGCCGTGACGTCCTTGCCGGTGCCCGTCTCGCCGGCGAGGAGCACCGTGAGCTCGGTCGGCGCGATCTTCTCGAGGACGCCGAAGACCTCGCGCATCCGGACAGAGTGACCGAGCACGTCGCCGAAGCGCTCGGACTTCGACGCCGCGATCTCATCCGGTCGTCCCTCGTCGGCGAGGAAGCGGATCTTCGTCTCGCCGACCTCGACGGTGGCGCCGGGGTGCAGCAGCGCCTCCTTCACCTCGACGGCCCCGACGCGCGTGCCGTTGGTGGACCCGAGATCGCGCAGGAGGTAGCCGTCATCGGTCAGGCGCAGCTCGCAGTGGAACCGCGACGCGTGCGGATCACCGAGCACGAGATCGTTGGCGGGGGACGTCCCGATGCGCACGTGCGGCTGAGAGAGCACGATCGTGCGCTCGGACGCGCCGCCGGTGGCGTCGGGCGACGATACGATGAGCCGCTTGATGCGATAGCCCTGCGAGCTCTCGCGCAGCGAGAGCGTGGCGTCAGCGGGTCCGGATGGGCTCACGGTCGCATACTAACGCCGTCCGGGTTCCGGCCGGGCGTCCGGAATCCGGACGGTGTGCTTCCTTGCGCGGCGCTCGATTCCGCGAGGTTGCGCCGGCATCCCCCTTGCTGTGCGTGAAGGAATGCTTGCTCTCCTCGCAGTGCTCGTCGCGTCGCTCGCCGGAGCCCCCGACCGCACGCTCCACTTCGTCTTCGAGAACCGCAACGAGTCACTCGACGTCGCGCTGCTCGATCGCTCGGGCGCCGTCGCGAGCGACGCGCTCGCGGAGCTCTCGCACTTCGTGCGCTGCGTGCGGACCGATCGCGAGCGCCCCATTCATCCCCGTCTCGCGGAGATCGTCGCGCGGACTGCGGCTGCCTTCGGACGGCGTCGTATCGAGGTGGTGTCCGGCTACCGCGCGGCGCCGTACGGAGCGCCGCACTCGAAGCACTTCGTCGGCCGCGCGATGGACCTCAAGCTGTCGGGCGTGCCCGCGCGCAAGGTGGCGGCTTGGGTGTGGCGAAACTTCCGCGGCGTCGGCGTCGGTCTGTATCCGACCCAGGGCTTCGTGCACATCGACGTGCGCGACACCGACGTGAAGTGGCTCGATCTGGCGCGCCACGGTCACGAGACGACCGGCTCGGTGCGGTACACGAGCCGCGACCGCGACGACGTGCTACCCGCGACCGCGCCACGGCTCGAGTACGACGATCGTGCTGGCGCGGTCGCGCGATCGTGGGCATCCAATGAGAAGGTCGGGATCCGCGGTTCCGACTGAGAGATCTACTCCTCGCGGCGGGTTTGTTGACGGAGATGGGCCTCGCGCCCATACTGAACACATGGCCAGTCTGCAGCGCGATCGATTTCGCGGCGACGAAGAGGTCCAGGTGGGCGCGCTGCCTGCCCGGGTGCACTCCCGACTGACGGAGCTGGCCATGCCGGCTGCGCCCGATGGCGCGGGCAAGCCGGCGGTGCCTCGTCGGCCCGGTCAGCAGCCGATCCGCATCTACGACGAACCGCTACGGGAGATCCTCCGCCGGCACGACTACGGCGCCGCGGGCGTGCACTACTCGCTCAACCCCTACCGCGGGTGCAGCTTCGGCTGCGTCTACTGCTCCGCGCGGCCTCTGCACGAGTACCTCGGCGATGGTGCGGGCCCGTTCAACGCGGGGCCGGACTTCGAGAGTCGCCTGGTCGCGCGCAAGGACGCGGCGAAGCTCCTCGATGAGACACTGCACAAGAAAAAAATGCGTGCGCGCGTCATCCAGCTCTCGGGAGCCACGGACGCGTACCAGCCGCTCGAGGGCGCGCTCCGCATCACGCGCGCTTGCCTCGAGGTGTGCCTTCACCACGGCAACCCGGTCGCGATCCAGACCAAGTCCGACCTCATCCTGCGCGACCTCGACCTGCTCCTCGCGCTGCACCGCGGGCCGGGCGTGCACGTGGCCATCAGCCTCTCGGCGCTCGACGAGTCGCGGGCGCTCGCGCTCGAGCCGGGTGCACCCACACCGGAAGCGCGGCTCGCGCTCATCGAGCGGCTCGCGCAGGCGGGCATCCCGGTGGGCATCAGCATCGCGCCGGCGATCCTCGGCCTCACGGACACCGACATCGTCCGCATCCTGACGCGAGCGAAGGACGCGGGCGCCACGTCCGCCTTCTACCTGCGCCTGCGGCTACCTGGCCTCGTCGAGCCGCAGCTCGTCCGCAAGATCCGCACGAGCGTCCCCGACCGCGCACGCAAGGTCGTCGAGGGCCTGAGCGGCTACGGGACTGCGCCTGTGGGACGGCGTGCCCATGCGGAGGATCCGATGGAACAGATCTTCGGCTTCACCGCCGAGCGCCTCGCGCTGCCGTACGAGCGCGGCGCGCCGTGGCCCTCCACGGTCTCGCGGATCGAGGCTCGCGGCCTGGCCCTCGCAGACCAGCACGATCGCGAGGCCGAGGCCGCATTCGTCGCGCCCTCGACGAACGGCCAGCTCTCGCTCTTCTGAGCGCGCGCGGCTCCCGTCGCTCCGCATCGAAAGTGCCCAGCGGTGAAAACATTCTTGACGATGGCGACAAGCCCGATGTAAAAGCGGGTCCTCAAAACGCGCGGGAGTAACTCAGTGGTAGAGTGCCACCTTGCCAAGGTGGACGTCGCGGGTTCAAGTCCCGTCTCCCGCTCCA
>JBDTCO010000114.1:0-5755 GCA_039923495.1 Polyangia bacterium | reverse complement strand
TCTGATGCACCAGCACCTCGATCATCCCCTGCTGCTCCTTTTCTTGCCGGTGCTCCTCGCGGTCGCCACGCTCGTGCTCCAGCGCACGCTCGTGCAAGCGTCGCGCGCGCACAAGGCGCTGCAGCTCGTCGTGCGCACGCTGCTCTTCGCCGCCATCGTCCTCGGATTGGCAGGCCCGTCGGCGGAGCGGCCGCCGCGGGGTCGCAGCGTCGTCGCGCTCGTGGATCTGTCGGCGTCCATCGACGCCGAAGCGCTCGCCAAGGCAAAGCGGCACCTCGATGCCGTGCGCGCCGCGAAGGGTCGCGACGACCGCCTCGACGTCGTCGCCTTCGGACGTCGTGCGCAGCACATTCCGCTCGTGGATGGACAGCCCCTCGCGTGGCCCACGGATCTCGACGCGGAGGCGACCGATCTCGAGGGTGCGCTGCGGCTCGGCGCAGCGCTCGTCGAGCCGGGCCACGTGCCGAGCCTGCTCGTCTACAGCGACGGCAACGAGACGGAGGGACACGCGCTCGCGCTGCAGGAAGAGCTCGCGCAGCGCCACATCCCGGTCGACGTGGTGCCCGCGCGTCGTACGTCGCGGCCCGAGATCCTCGTGCGCAGCCTCGACGTGCCGGGCGAGGTGCGTCCCAGCGCGCGCTTCGATCTGTCCGCCGAGGTGGAGACCACGGTGGCTCAGAAGGTCGTCGTGTCGCTGTACCGCGACGACTTCCTCGCGCCGGGCGATTCCCGTCGCGAGGTCGACCTCCCCGTTGGCAAAACCACGCTGCGCTGGAAGAGCGAGGTCCCTCGTCCCGGCGTCGCGCACTTCTCCGTGCGGCTCTCGGGGGCGCTGCAGGATCAGGTCACCATCAACAACCGCGCCGACGCCGTCACGCTCGCGCGTGGCAATCCACGCGTGCTGCTCGTCGAGGGCGGCGCAGGCTCGCCCGCGCTCGCGGCGGCGCTGGCGCAGGAGCACATCGACGTCGAGGTCCGCGCGCCGAGCGGGCTGCCCGCCGATGCGGCGCAGCTCCAGCCCTACGACCTCGTGATCCTCTCCGACACCGGCGCGAACGCCGTCGGCCCCGCGCAGTCGGCCGCCATCGAGCATTACGTCGAGGGCGGGGGTGGCTTCCTCTTCTCGGGCGGCGAGAACGCCACCGATGGCTGGACCGGCACGCGCATCGAGAAGCTCCTGCCCGTGCGCTTCGACAAGGAGCGCCGCCACGAGGACGCGCAGCTCGCGCTCGCGCTCGCCATCGATCGCTCCGGCTCGATGGAGACCGAAGGTCGGCTCGAGCTCGCGAAGGAGGCCGCGAAGGGCACCGCCGAGCTGCTCGGTCCCGACGATCTCATCACCGTCATCGCGTTCGACTCGCTGGCGCAACCCATCGTGCGCCTCCAGCGCGCAGCCAACCGCCTGCGCATCGCGACCGACATCGCGCGCCTGCGGCCGGGCGGCGGCACCGCGATCCTCCCCGCGCTTCGCGAGGCGTACACGGCGCTCGAGAGCGCGAACGCGAAGGTGAAGCACGTCATCCTGCTCACCGATGGCCAGGCGAGCTACGAGGGCATCCCCGAGCTCGTACGCGAGATGGTCGAGCACAAGATCACGGTGAGCGCGGTCGGGGTCGGTGCGGACGCGGATCGCAGCCTGCTCACCACCATTGCGCAGCGCGGACAGGGCCGCTTCTACTTCACGCGCGACGCCGATCAGATCCCCAAGATCTTCCTCAAGGAGACGAGCGAGGTCGCGAAGCGCTCGCTCGTCGAGGAGCCCACGCGTGTGCGCATCGCGCGTGCGGCCGAGCTGTTCGCCGGCACCGGCGTCGAGTCGGCGCCGCCACTTGCGGGCTACGTCACGGTCAAGCCGAAGCCAGGCGGCGAGGTGCTGCTCGTCTCGCAGCGCGGCGATCCGCTGCTCGCGCGCCGCCGGGATGGCCTTGGTCAGACCGCGATGTGGGCGAGCGACGCGAAGAACCGCTGGGCCACCGCGTGGCTCGGCTGGCCCGGCTTCGCGCGCTTCTTCGCGCAGCTCGTGCGCTCCACCATGCGTCCACCGCTCGCTGGCGCAGGCGCGTACCCCATCGACGTGGACCTCGCGGACGGCCGCGCCACCGTCCGTGTCGATGCGACCGCGCCCGACGATCGCTTCATCAGCGGGCTCGACGGCTATGCGGAGCTGGTGGACGCAGCGGCAGCGCGCGAAGCTGGAGATCCCCGCGCACGCGTACCGCTCGTCGAGCGCGCCCCCGGACGCTACGAGGCCGTGGTGCCGCTCGACGTCGGCGATCGCACGCGCGCTCGACTCCTTTGCACCGTGCTGCGCCGCGATGGCGTCGAGATCTCGCGCTCGCTGCGCGCCGTCACGCTTCCCCAGGCCCAGGAGCACCTCGCGCTCGAGCCTGATCTCGCGCTGCTGACCGCGTTCGGCGGCCGCGTCGATCCTGCACCGGGCGACGTGTTCAGGATGCCATCCCACGTCTCTCCGTCGTTCGTCTCGCGGCGCCCGCTGTGGCCCTACTTCCTGTGGGCCGCGCTCGTGCTGCTCGTGCTCGACCTCGCGATTCGACGCATCCCCACGTCGCGCCCATCCCCTGCGGTGCGAAGAAAGTCCGTGTGAGCCACGCACGCCAGATCATGATCTTCCTCGGCGTCGCGCTGGCCCTCGCGTCTGGCATGCACTGGCTCGTCTGGGCGCGTCTCTTCCGCGACACCGCCGCCCCGCGCTGGTTGCGACGGACCGCGGGCGCCGTGCTCGCGCTGCTCCTCGTGTCGCTGCCGCTCGCGAACGTCGTCGCGCGTGCGCGTGGACCGCGGCCGTGGGTGTGGCTCGCGTTCTTGTGGATGGGCACGAGCTTCTACTTGTTTCTGACGCTGGTCGTGACCGATCTCGTGTTCCTCGCGGCGCGCCTCACGGGTGCGGTCGAGCCCGAGCGCCGCACCGTGCTCCGTCGCTGGCTGGGTGCGGCGGCGGCCGCAGTCGCGCTGTCCACGAGCGCGGCCGGGGTCTACGACGCGCTCCGCCGCCTGCGCGTCGTCGACGTCGAGGTGCCGCTCGCCCGGCTGCCGAAGGCCTTCGATGGCTTCACCATCGTGCAGGTCAGTGACATCCACATCGGCTCGACGATCGGCCGCCCGTTCATCGAGGGCCTCGTCCAGCGCATCAACGAGCTGTCACCGGACCTCGTCGCGATCACCGGCGATCTCGTCGATGGTCCCGTGTCGCGCCTCGGCGACGCCACGGCGCCGCTCGCGGACCTACGCTCCACGCATGGCACCTACTTCGTGACGGGCAACCACGAGTACTACAGCGGCGCGGCCTCGTGGGTCGTGGAGCTCGAGCGGCTCGGCATCCGCGTCCTGCGCAACGAGCGCGTGCCCATCATCGGCAAGGACGGCGCGCTGGGCTTTCAGCTCGCGGGCGTCGACGACTGGCGCTCGAAGGATCTGGCGCCCGGTCACGGACCGAACCTCGCTGGCGCGCTCGCCGGCCACGATCCCGCGCACGAGCTCGTGCTGCTCGCGCATCAACCCGCGCAGGCCCTCGAGGCGCGGCGACTCGGTGTCGGCCTCCAGCTCTCTGGTCACACGCACGGCGGACAGCTGTGGCCCTTCAAGTATCTCGTCGAGCTGCAGCAGCCATTCATCGCGGGACTCGATCGCCTCGAGCCGCTCTGGATCTACACGAGCCGCGGCACCGGCTACTGGGGACCGCCGATGCGCGTCGGCGCGCCGGCCGAGATCACCCGCATCCGGCTCCGCGCCGCGTAGCTCAGTTCAGGCTGTACGGCAGCCCGAGCATGAAGGGCGCGATGGCCGCATCGAACGTCTCGCCGCTGTCGCGCGTCATCTGATACGTGCCCTGCATCGAGCCGTGCGGCGTCTGCAGCGTGCAGAAGCTCGTGTACTCGAACGAGTGCCCGGGCAAGAGGTGGGGCTGCGCGCCGATGACGCCGGGGCCGCGGACCTCCTCGATCTTCCCGTCACCGTCCGTGATGATCCAGTGACGAGAGCGAAGCTGCGCAGCCATGGTTCCTTCGTTCACGATGCGCACCGTGTAGGAGAACGCGAACTCGCCCTCCGACGGTGAGGAGCGCTCCGCGAGATAGCCGCTCTCGACGGTGACCTTGATACCGAGCGTGGTTGCCGACGACATGGCCGCACTTTGTCCCAGCTTGTGCGGGGAAGGCAATCGAAACGGCCGCGTAGCATCCACATCGGGAAGGAAGCTCCCGTTTCGTATATCCTCGGAGGCCCATGCGTACACGGATCACCACCGCCCTCTTCTCACTCGTTGGGCCCTGCATCCTCGGGCTCTCTGGACTTGCGCTCGCGGACCCGCCCGCCGCCGATCCTGCCCCGGTCTCCGCGAAGGCCATGTCGAAGACCTTCGTGTGCACCGACGGGAAGTCGCGCTACATCGCGGTCGTGCCCGACCCGCGCTCGATGTATCAGCTCTACTACGGGGATGGGAAGTCGATGACAATCGTCACCCAGGACCCCAGCAACATGATTGGCGGTCTCGACTTCCTCGATCCGCGCTTCCAGAACCCCACGGCCAACCCCGACTTTCGCGGTATCGACTGGCGCAACGCGTCGCAGGTCGAGTTCGACAAAGACGCGAACACCTGCTCGCTGCGCTGCGGCGACCGCAAGCAGCAGCTCACGCTCATGCCGAGGGCGGAGGGCCAGCAGCTCTTCTCCGCGGCGAAGCTGCTGGCGAATCCACGCACGCGCGAACCGTACGCACTCGCGCGTGACGATCGCGGCATCTACTATTACGTCGATCGCGGCGTCGCCAAAGAGCTCCGTCAGAGCTACCGCGTCTGGGTGGGCAAGAAGGGCGATCTCAAGCTGCAGAAGATGAAGGACATCGCCGCCGACTCCGCGGGCGAGGTGTTCTCGACGGCGTCGGGTGATCTCCGCTTCATCACGGGCACGAGCGAGTACACGTGGGTCAAGGGTGCCCAGCACTCGAAGCTCACGAAGCTGCCGATCGAGCAAAACCTCAACCTCATCTACAACACGCTCGGCATCTACGCGGGTCAGCGCCTCGGCACGCCCTGCGACGATTTTTAGCGCTCGGCCTGCTAACGTCCCGGCGATGACACGTCGCCTCCTCATCTCGTGTGCGCTCGCGCTCGTCGCGTGTGACGGCGCCTCGGGGACCATCCCCGAGTGCAACGATCTCGACCTCGGCGGGAGTTGCTTCGTGCGCCCCGACTCGCCCGTCGCGCGCACCGCGTGTGGCGCCTTTCGCGACTTCTGTGGTGATGGCAGCACGACCGCGCCTCAGCTCGCCTGCCTCGATGCCACGCCGACGACACGCGGGACCACTCGCGTCACCTTGACCGGCTTCATCGGCGTGTTCGCCACCGGGCCCGACACGGACAGGCTGACCGTCCAGGCGTTCGAGCAGAGCACGCTCGCGACCGGAACCAATCCTGCCACCTTGACGCCGTTGGCCCGCGCCACCACGGCGCTCGACTTCACCGACGCCGCGTCGGTGCGTGCGTGCGACGCCAACTCCGCGATCGGGTGCATCGCGCCCACGACCACGTGCAGCCTCGACTGCGCCGACGGGCTCGGCGGTCGCCCCGACAAGGGGTTTTATTGCCATGCGCTCGCGACCGGCGGCGATGCGTGCAGCAAGCGCACGCGCTGGGAGGCCCGTTACACGCTCGCGTCGAACGTGCCCGTCGATCGCAACATCGTCATCCGCGTGACCGGGCCTGGCGGCGCGTCCGATCAAGCGTGGGCCTCGACGATC
>JBDTCO010000113.1:0-15536 GCA_039923495.1 Polyangia bacterium | reverse complement strand
CTTCAAGTTCGGCGCGAACACCGACGTCGCGCTCGAGGCCGCGGTGCGTCGCGCGATGATCGTCTTCCGCGACACGAGGGCGTACACGGCGCTCCAGCGCCGCGCGATGTCGCAAGACCTGTCGTGGCGCAACCCGGCTGCGGAGTACGAGCGCGTCTACAAGTCCTAGTAGCCCGTTCCTGTAAGTGACCGTGTCGCGACAAATCTTTTAGCCGCGGCACCGCCGCGTTTCTTCCGGAGGCGCGCTCCGTGCGAGCTTGAGCAGGTTGTGGACGGTGCCCAGCATCGCCCACTTGCCTTCTCCGCGGCCAGCCCACGCAGGGCCGAAACGTCTTCGCCATGACTCGAACGGATCACAGCCGAGCACGCTCTGTCGATCGAGAACGAGCGAGGCCACGTCAGCGGGTGCAGATCGCGAGCGCGCCCGGAGCAGGTCACTTACAGGGTCGGGCGCCTAGCTACGCTGGCAACACATCGGCGAACACGAACCCATCCCGCTCCACGACCTCGCCGACGGTGATCGCGATCGGATGCTGGAACATCGGACCGGCAGAGACGAACGAGTGGAACTCACCGTTTTCGCCGCAGGGATCAATGCCGTCCGGTAGCTCGTCCAGGAACGCGGAAGAGAAGGCGCGCCCGGCGAAGGAATGGTCGAGTCTCTTCGGGTCGATGCACGTGATCGTCGCCCGGAGTCCGCTGGCGATCATCGATGTTGCCAGCTCCGACGTGTCTCGACGCCAGAGAGGAAAAAGCGCCTTCATCCCGATCTCGGCCAGCTTGCTCTCTCGGTACGTGCGCAGGTCCTCGAGGAACAGGTCGCCGTAGATGACCTCCGTGACCCCGATGCGCTGAAGCTCGGCGAGCACACGCCCCATCTCGCGCTCGTAGACCTCGTTCGGGCACGGTGACGGGATCGGCACTTTCCAGCAGGGGAGCCCGAGAGCGTCGGCTTGCTGGTCCAGGAGCACTTCACGGACGCCGTGCATCGACACCCGACCGAACGCGGTGGTCATGGTGGTCAGGATGCCGACGACGTCGACCTCTCCAGTGCGGAGAATCTCGTGGAGCGCAAACGCGGCGTCCTTGCCGGTGCTCCACGACATGACGGCCTTCGAGCGATCGCGCATCGAGAATACCTACCGAAACAATCCCAGCATTGAAAATGAATGGAGGCGTGCGAAGCGCGCGCTGCTCAGGGGCACTTCACGAGCGGCGGGAGCGGCGCAAAATTCCAGCCGTCGGTCGGTGTCTGCGCATCGGCATCGAGCATCGCCTGCTGGAGCGCGCCTTCGATGTCGGCGGAGGTCTGGTTGAGCTTCATCGTGGTCTCGAGCGTCGCCGCACACAGGAACTTGGGCGTGCCGCAGACGTCGAGCATCTCGCACGCCGGGAACGCCGGGCCTGCGTCCTTCAGCACCGCGGCACCGTAGAGCGCCTGACCGCCGACCATCGTGAGCAGCACGTCTTTAGGTGAAGCCGCGATGATGGCGTCGTAGGCGTGGCTGCGATCGCCCGCGAAGACGGCGAGGTCGGCAAAATAGCCCACCTGGATGCGACCGATCCGATCCGCGAGTGCGAGTGCCTGCGCCGCGTTCTCGGTGGTCATGCGCACGAGATCCTTCGGCGCGAGGCGATCGCCGAAGTGGGTATGGTCCCAGCCCTGCGCGAAGCGCAGCTCGTCGAGCAGGTTCTGGCTGCCGCCCATCGACCAGTCGGGCGCGAGCGCGATCGTCACGCCCGCGTCGAGCGCCGCGGGGATGTTCGCCGTCGAACCGTAGAGGAAGACGTTCGATGCCGGTGACCAGGTGAGCTTCATCTGGTGCTGCGCCATCGTCGCGAACTCGGCGGCGCCGAAGGCAGTGCCGTGCGTGATCGTGGTCTGCGGTGCGAGGAGGCAACCCGGCGTCGTGGTGAGAGAGCCCAGCTTCTGGAACTCCGCCAGGCTCGCGGCGTCGACGCCCTCACCGCAGTGGACGAGGTACGCGGTGGTCTTGCCACTGGCGAAGTTCGCGCACACGCCATCGCCGCTCGCCTTGGACGGCGGGAAGATCGCGCTCGTCTGGACCGTGTCCGTGTCGAGCTCGTTCTGCGGCACGTCGATGGACCGGACCAGCGACGAGAAGCAGCCCGACGACGTGCCCGGCAGCCCGACGATGCTGGTCGTGCCGGCGATGAGGCCCTTCAGCTCGCCGAACTTGTCCATCTCGCAGCGCAGGCTGCCCGTCGCGTTGCCGTAGGGCGTGTTCGCGCACCACGTCGGCTTGCCCTGTGCGTCGTTCGAGAGGCACTGCTTCACGTCGAGCATCGCCTGGTACCGCGGGTCGGTCGTCCACGCGTTGTGGTTCTGGTACAGCTGGGTGGGCGACCAGTCGTCCTCGTTGAACACGTCGAAGAGGATGTGGTTGTGCGTGTCGATGAGCCCCGGCGCGATGATCCCCTCCGTCTGGATGAGCGTCGCGCCCATCGCAGCGGTCATCTGCGCGCAGGCGGTACCGGGTTCGACGCAGGTGATGACCGCGTCCTCGACGAGGACTTGCCCTTCGATCACCTGGTCGGGCAGGACGATCGTGCCGTCGAGCAGGATGCGATTGATCGCGCCCGGCGTGACCGACGGACCGGATCCACCGTCGACGTCCTGCGCGAGATCCTCGGCCTGCGCAAGATCGGCGGGCGCGTGCGCATCCGGCGGAGCGGCACCGAAGTCGTCACCTTCAGAGGGGCTTCCGCAGGCGGAGAGCGCCAACGTGATGAGCAGCATCGCAACTTTCATACGTATGACCTGATCGTCGCACATCATCGAGCGGGAGGCAGCGCGCAGGTTTCTCCACATGTGCGCTCTCCGCATGGCCCACGGCAGCCGACGACCGCGATCCGCAGCCTGTCGGCATCCCCATTCGCGTCGATGCGACGAGCGTGGTGCCTCGTCGTGTTCCTACGGCGCGCGAGGAGCCCGTCCCTGTAAGAGACCGTGTCGCGGGCAAATCTTTTAGCCGCCGCACCGCCGCGTTTCTTCGGGAGGCGCGGTCCGTTCAGCGTCGTGCGGTCGGTGAAGTTGAGCTGCACTCGGTCCGCAGGCTTCCCGTCGTTCGGCGCTTCGTCGCTCGGCTGCGGTACACCGCCCGTCGGTGGCTCTGGATCGTCATCGGGTGTTCTCGCCTCGGCCTCGAGCTGCGCCATCGCCGCCTGGATGCGCTGCCGACGCTGCTCCTTGTTGACGATCCAGTCGGGTAGCTCGTCGCCGCTTCGTTCGACGCCGTGCTCGCGGTCGTCTTCCCCATCGAGCGCGTCCGCTTGATCGAACCAGCTCTGCACCTCGAGTGCGAGACGCGGCTCGGCTTCCTTCATGCGGCCGTAGCTCATCGCTTTTCGCTTCGACGCGTTGGCCTTGAGCTTCGTACCGTCGAGCGCGACGTGCCGAGCTGCGCCATGCCGGCGCGTTGGCAGAGGCGCCCCACCTGCTCGAAGAGCGCTGCGAGCGCACCGAGGTGGCGCTGGCGAAACTTCCCGATGGTGCGGAAGTCGGGCTGGCTGCGACCGGTGACGGCCATGAGGTCGAGGCGATCGAGGCACGCCTTGGCGATGCGCCGCGACGAGTCGATGCCCTGGCAGTACGCGTACATCAGCAGCGTCGTCATCATCACCGGATGAAACGGCGGAAAGCCGCGCTCCTCGCCGTCCTCGGACATGATCGCGGACAGGTCGAGCTCGTCGCGAAACGTGTCACGAACGAAGTGGGCAAGATGACCTCATCGGGGACGAGCTCATTGACCGATGGTGGCAAGCGCCAGCGCTGCTCCACGCCCCAGGGCCGACACGTCGGGCTCCTAGCTGCCAACGCCGGTGAGGGAGCGGCCGCGGCGCACGCTAGCTGTCGTATGCCTCGACGCGGACCGCGTGGGCTGGGACGCCCGAGGCGATGACCTCGCGTTCGACGTTTTCGGTCATCGGCGAGAGCCCGCACAGCAAGACGAGCTCGGGACGCAGCGCGCGCATCGCTGCAGGAACGTGGCGCTGCACCCAGCCGGTGGGGCCATGCCAGTCGGCGTCCGGGCGCGACAGCGTCACCGTCAGGGAGAAGCGCGGACGGAGGGCAGCCCAGCGCTCGAGCTCGTCGCGCCACAGGATGTCGGCTTGCGTGCGGCACCCGAACACGAGTCCGATCGGCGGGCCTTCACCACGCGCGAGCTCCTCCTGCAGGAGCGCGCGAAATGGCGCGAGCCCCGAGCCGGTGGCGACCAGCAGCGCCGGCGCAGCACGCTCCGCCTCGCGCCGCGCCAGCCAGCCTCGATTCGGTCCGTCGGCCTCGATGACAGCCCCCGGTATCAGCGCATGCAGGGCGGTTGACGTCGGCCCTCCGTCGACGCGTGTCACCGCGAACTCGAGGCGACCGCTGTCGTCAGGCGCCGACGCCACGGAGTAGGGCCGGCACATCACGAGGCCGCCCGCCGTCGGTACGTGGAGATTCATCGACTGGCCGGCCGCGTATCGCGGCGGACTGCCGACGGCCTGGAACCCGAGGCTGCGCACCGCGGGCGAGAGCATGTGCGCGTCGACCAGGCGGAGCCGATGGCGCTGCGGCGTCATCATCTGCTGGAGTGGTGGTCGAGCGATGCGACGCGTACCCGCTCGGCCGGCACCGCGATCGCCCGCATGAAGTACTGCTTGAACGCCGGCGCCCACGGCTGCTCGTCGACGGCATTTTGCATGCACAGCAGCCACGCGTCTCGCTCGGGCGCACCGATCGAGAACGCCGCGTGAAAGCCCGGGATCGAGATCGGCCCGAAGCGCTCGCGATATCGGTTCGGCCCTCCCAGCCACGCGGTGAGGAAGACCTTCAGCTTCTCGTTCGTGAGCGAAAGATCCGCGCCGTGCATCGCCCGGATGGTCCGTGCCTCGACGAGCGTGTCCATGTTGCCGTAGAACGCGTCGACCAGGCGGCCGAGCCCTTCCTCCCGGCCTGCCGCCTCGTAGGACGCGGCTCCAACGCCATAGTCCTCCACGATCAGCGGTCGCGCGTCGCGCGCAGGAACAAGATGTTGTTCTCGAGGTGGATGTGCAGCATGAGCTCGGTCTCGATGGTCGCGAGCCCCTTGTAGAGCGCGGTCCAGGTTGCACACGCGTGCGCGGGGATCGCGAGATCGCCAGTCAGCTCGCGAACGCGGGCGAGGTGTAGCGCGTGCTGATCATGCTCCTGCTCCATCATCCGCACCGGCATGTACACCTGCTCGCCGTGCCCGCCCCGGCGCAGCATCGGGAAGAGGACCTGCTCTTCCTTCATCATGTGCGTCTGCATCTCGCTCCAGAACTCGACCAGCAAGTCCGCCAGCCCCACCGGTACCACGGGCTTGCCGGCGTGAACGCGCTCGACCTTGCGCGCGGCCTCGATGAGCGGAGGGAAGTCGCGCCGCAGGCCCTCGTGGTAGCGGCTCACGATGTAGTCCGCGAGCTCGGTCTGCGAGCGCCCCTCCCAGTCCTGCTCCTCGACTGGCCCGGCTGCCTCGACGACGAGCTCGCGCATGATCTCCTTGGCGTCGAGACCGGCTTCGGCGCAAGCGTCCGCCAGGGTGCGTCTTCCCCCGCAACAGAAGTCGAGCCGATGGCGCAAGAAGACGCGGGTCGCGGACGGCTGGACACGCGCCAGCTCGCCAAGAGGGGTGCTCGTCATTTCCATGTTCATGCTGCTCCCTGGAGATCGATGATCTGAAGTCAATGCATTCTCAGAACCAGCTACAACTATCTGATATCAAACGATCTGTTGTGTTTTTAACAACGGCCATCGTTGCTGATTACACAACATGCTGTATAAATCACAGCATGACCCCTGCCTGGCCGGCGCTGCAGCAGATCGCCGTCGATCTCACCGAGTCGTTGCGAGCGACCGACCGGTACCAGCGCCTGCTCGAAGTCGTGCGCGCGGTGATTCCGTGCGATGCGACCGCCTTGCTGGGCCTGCGCAACGGAGAGCTCGTGCCGCTCGCGGTACATGGGTTGAGCGCGAAGGTGATGGGTATGCACTTCCCCCTCGGAGCGCACCCGCGCCTCCGCTCCATCGTGCGCAGCGGGGGGCCGGTGCGCTTCCCCGCGGATTCCAAGCTGCCGGACCCCTTCGACGGCCTGGTCGAGGGTGCGCCCGCGGCGCTGCTCGACGTGCACGACTGCCTGGGGTGTCCGCTCTTCGCCGAAGGGCAGGTGATCGGCGTGCTCACCGCGGACGCGCTGTCGATCGATGCCTTCGATGGCCTCGACGCCGAGTTCCTCTCGGCGCTGGGCGCGCTCGCGGGGGCGGCGCTCAACACGGCGCGCCTGATCGAGACGATCGAGGCGCTCGCCGAGCGTCGCGGCCTCGTGGTCGAGGAGCTCACACGCAGCACCGGTGCGCAGGATGGCGCGCAGCTGCTCGGGATCAGCCCGGCGATCGAGCGCGTGCGCCAGGAGATCGAGACCGTCGCGGGCTCCGGCTTCGGCGTATTGATCCTGGGCGAGACCGGGGTCGGCAAGGAGCTCGCCGCGCGCGCGATCCACGCCAGCTCGAAGCGGCGCCACGCGCCGTTCATCCAGGTCAACTGCGCCGCCCTCCCCGAGGGTGTGATCGAGAGCGAGCTGTTCGGCCATGTGCGCGGTGCGTTCACGGGGGCCACCTCGAACCGCCCGGGCAAGTTCGAGATCGCCGACGGTGGGACGCTCTTCCTCGACGAGATCGGCGAGCTGCCGCCGAGCATCCAGCCCAAGCTCCTGCGGGCTCTGCAGGAGGGGGAGGTGCAGCGCGTCGGTGCGGACCGGCCGCTCCACATGGACGTGCGCATCCTGACCGCGACGAATCGTGATCTCGCGCGTGAGGTCGCCGAGGGCCGGTTCCGCGCCGATCTCTACCATCGCCTGAACGTGTTCCCGCTGCGCATGCCACCCTTGCGCGAACGACGTGAGGACATCCCGATCCTTGCCGGGTTCTTCCTCGATCGCTATCGCCTGCAGCTCGGGCTCGGCCGGGTCGTGCTCGACGATGACGCCGCCGCGTTGCTGCAGGCGGGCGACTGGCCAGGCAATGTGCGCGAGCTCGACCACGCGCTCGCGCGAGGTGTGCTGCGCGCCGCGGCGCGGGCGCCGAAACGTAGCGCAGTGCAGATCGAGATCGGCGACCTCGATCCCACCGCGACGCCGGTGCCGTCCGAGGTGACGACCTCGGACGCCCTCGTGAACCTGGCGGCCCGTGGGCAGCTCCCGCTGCGTGACGCGGTCGAGCAGCTCAAGCGCGCCGTCGTCGAGCGCGCGCTCGACGAGAACCGCGGTAACTGGGCCGAAGCAGGTCGCTTGCTCGGGATGCACCGGAGCAACCTCTATCACCTGGCTCGGCGACTCGGAGTCCGGACGCACGAATAGGCGCTGGACAGCGCAGGGCGCGAGCCAACGCGCGAGGGCGCGAGATGCTAGGTTGGGAGCATGGGGACGAGTCGCGACGGAAAGACGACCGCCCGAGGGGCGACGCACTCGCGACCGAAGAAGCGCCCGATTGCGCCCGAGGTGCTTGCTCCGAGCGAGCCCGGCGCGTTGCCTCCTCGCCTCCTCGCCGACCGTCCAGCGCCTCCTCGAACGCCTGCCAAGAGGCCACCACGTCGAACGAGCAAGAAGGGTTCGCTCAACGCGTCGAAGGCCACGTGCGCTGACGCTGCGCCCGGGACGCGACTCGAGGCTCGAGCGCTCTACACCATCGGGCACTCGACCCGTTCCTTGGCCGAGCTCGTCGACATCCTGCGCGGCTGGGGCATCACCCGGCTCGTGGATATCCGGACCATTCCGCGCTCGCGCACCAACCCACAGTTCAACATGGAGGCGTTGCCAGATTCGCTCCGCCCCGAAGGCATCTCGTACGTCCAGATCCCGGCCCTCGGCGGGCGTCGAGGGAAGAGCAAGTCGGTAGACGTGGCCGTCAACGCGGGATGGCAGGTGCAGGCCTTCCGGAACTATGCCGACTACGCCGAGACGCCGCCGTTCCGCGCGGGTCTCCGGGAGCTGCTCGCCATGGCTTCGGAGGAGAGCTGCGCGATCATGTGCGCGGAGGCGGTCTGGTGGCGCTGTCACAGGCGAATCGTGACCGATCACGTGCTCGCGCACGGCGTACCGGTCGTGCATCTCTTTTCGCGCGAGAAGGGCGAGCCAGCCTCGCTCACGCCGTTCGCCCGCGTAGGTGACGGGTTCGACGTCACGTATCCTGTGCCCTGACGCGCACGCGATCATCGACGCTCGCGGCTGTGGCGTGCGTGACTCGCTGTGGCGCGGTGGTCGTGCAAACGAGGCCGTGAGGCCGGAAAATGCAGGCACCGGCGTTGCAAAGAGCATGGGCATGGGCCAGATCGCAGCTCGCGCAGCCGCGCACACGGAAGACGACGAAGAGGCAGTGAAGGCCGCGGCGTTGGCGGGACTCCACTACGTCCACGACACGCGCCCCGGGATCTCGCGGAAGCGCAACCGCAACGGCTTCGACTTCTTCGATCCGCATGGTCGGCGCATCCGCGATCCGCAGGTCCTCCAGCGCATCCGCTCGCTCGCTGTGCCACCCGCTTACGAGCAGGTGTGGATCTGCAGCGACCCGCGTGGGCATCTGCAGGCCACCGGCCGCGACGCACGCGGTCGCAAGCAGTACCGCTACCACGCGCGCTGGCGCGAGGTCCGTGACGCGAACAAGTACGAGCGCATGGTGGCGTTCGGCCAGGCGCTTCCGAAGCTCCGTGCGCACGTCGACGAGGCCCTGCAGCAGCGCGGGCTCACGCGGGACCTCGTGCTCGCCACGCTCGTGCGCTTGCTGGATGCGACGCTCATCCGCGTCGGCAACGAGGAGTACGCGCGCACGAACCACTCCTACGGGCTCACGACGCTCCTGGCGAAGCACGTCGAGATCCATGGGGGCACCGTGCGCTTCGCCTTCAAGGGCAAGAGCGGTGTCGAGCACGAGGTCTCGTTCGCGGATCGTCGCGTGGCGCGCGCGCTGCACGCCTGCATGGAGCTGCCCGGGCAGGAGCTCTTTCATTACGTCGGCACGGATGGCTCGCGTCATGCGATCAGCTCGCACGATGTGAACGACTACCTGCGCGCCATCACGGGTGCCGACTTCACGGCCAAGGACTACCGCACGTGGGCAGGCTCGGTGCTCGCGCTCGACGCGCTCCGACCGCAGACGTTCAAGAGTGCGGCGGAGGCAAAGCGCCTGCTGGCCGCGACCGTGAAGACCGTCGCCGCGCGCCTGCGCAACACGCCTGCCGTATGTCGGAAGTGTTACATCCACCCGACCGTGATCGACACGTACATCGGCGGTGGTCTGCACGCCGTCGTCCACGCGCCGCCGCGTCGGCACCTGACCGCGGAGGAGTCGACGCTGCTCCGCTTCCTCGGCAAGCAGAAGACGCGCTGAGCGACGAAAGGCACAGACGTCCGCGGGCGTCCCGAGTAGATTCCCGGGCGATGGGCACTCCTTGGTCGAGACTCTTGCTGGTCACGTTCGCGCTGCTCGCGTCGTGCGCCAAGGTGGAAACGTCCACAGATCTGGCCCGTGGCACCGACGCGAGCTCGCGCGTGTTCGACATGGCCGGCGCGGACCTGCTCCAGTCCGAGGGCGACCTCTCGCTGTGCGCCTCGTGCGACGACCAGGTCCCGTGCACCATCGACACCTGCGTCTCCGCCGGCACGTGCGCGCACGTGCCCGACCATGGCAAGTGCCCTGACCGTCAGCTGTGCACCAAGGCCGGCTGCGTGCCCGTCGAGAGCACCAAGATCTGCAGCGTGTGCAGCACCAACTCGGACTGTGGTCTCGACGAGGCGTGCGTCTCGCTCTCGCAGGCCGATCTCGGTGCGACCTCGCTGTGCGTGCCGTCGTGCGGCGCCGGCGGCGCATGCCCGAAGGGCTACGCCTGTGATGCCAATGACCACTGCCTGCCAACCAGCGCGTCCGGCCGCTGCTGCTACGATGGTGACAACGACGAGCACGGCGTCGGCGCGGGCTGCCTCGGCACCGACTGCGACGACACCGATGCCACCGTGTACCAGGGCCACGCCGAGCTCTGCGACGGCAAGGACAACGACTGCAACGGCTCGACGGACGATGGCTACCTCTGCGGTGGCCCGGGCTGCGTCGCGAGCGGCGCCGGGTTCTCCGCAACGACGCCGGGCGTCTGCACCGCCGGCGCCTGCACGACGCCGACTACATCGAGCTGCGGGCTCTACGACTGTCAGCCGGTGACGACGCCGCTCGAGGGAAACATCTGCCGCACCTCGTGCAGCGGCGATGACACATCGTGCGTCGGCACCGCGTACTGCGACGGCGCGAGCTGCGCACCGCAGAAGCCCGACGGCGGCACGTGCGCGCGCGACCGCATGTGCGCCGGCGGCCACTGCCAGAACGGGTTCTGCTGCGCCGGCGGAGACTGCTGCGCCGCCGCCACCGACTGCGCCGCCGCGACGTACGCGTCGCCCGCATCGTGCGACGCTCCCACGGCGAGCTGCCAGGGCCACCGCCAGGATCGCGCGTGCACATCGAACAAGTGCGTCAGCACGCGCGTCGACGACGACAGCGCCTGCTCGGCGAGCATCTCCATCAGCTGCACTCCTCTCCAGCCGCAGCACTGCACCGGCGCGGCCACGCAGACGGCGCTCGCCTGCGCGACGATGTGCGGCAGCGACGCAGACTGCGTCGCCACGGCGTACTGCAGCGGCGGCACGTGCCTCGCGAAGAAGCCCGACGGATCGACCTGCACCGCGGATAACCAGTGCCCTGCCAGCCACCACTGCCTCGGCGGCTTCTGCTGTAACGCCACCACGGGCTCGTGCTGCGGCGTCGCGACCGACTGCCCGAGCACGTTCGCGTCCGCGGCCACGTGCGACTCGCCGCTCACGAGCTGCCAGGGTCATCGCGGCGACAAGGCGTGCGTCGCCAGCGTCTGTGGCTCGCAGAACGTCGACGACGACACCGCGTGCAGCTCGTCGGTCACCAAGCCGTGCGGCGCCTACGACCCCATCGCCTGCAACGGCACCGCGACGCAGACTGCGCTCACCTGCCCGACGAGCTGCACCACCGATGCGGACTGCGTGCAGCCCGGGAACAAGTGCAAGAGCGGCACGTGCCAGCCCGTCGTCCCCAGCGGCGGCGCATGCACGACGAACACGCAGTGTCAGAGCGGCTTCTGCGCGGGCAATGTGTGCTGCACGACGGCCTGCAACTCCACGACGTGCGACACCTGCGGCGGCGGGAGCTGCACGCCGTTCAGCGACCCCTACGAGAACGGCAACGTCTGCCTCGACAGTCTGCCCGACCTCGGCACGGGCGCGTTCACGACCAGCGTGCAGGCCTATCTGCAGAGCACCACCGACACGGAGGACTGGTACCAGTTCTACGCGTCGGATGCGTCCAACGCGTGCAACGGGACGATCCGCGTGCAGCTCACCGTGCCGTCGGGCGCCGACTACGACGTGTACCTGTACTTCTCCGCCGACGGCAGCTGCACCAGCCCCCAGCTGCTGGCGGCCGGCCTGTCCAGCACCGGCAACGAGGACGTCACGTGGAACGAGCAGTGCAGCGTCTCCGACGAGGGCTGGTACTTCGTGCGCGTCAAGCGCTACAGCGGCTCGAGCTGCACGATGCCCTACACGCTGACCGTCACCGCCGCGCTGTAGAACGCCGCGTGTTCAGTCGAGGACCTCGGTGAGGCGCACGCCGAGGTCGCCCTCGACGTCGACGAGCTCGCCGCGTGCGACCAGGCGACCGCCGACGGTGAGATCGACGGGACCGGCGAGCGGGCGCTGCACGGCGATGACGGCGCCGGGCGCGAGCTCGAGCAACTCGCGCCCGCTCATCGTCACGCGACCCAGCTCGCACACGATCTCGACGGGGAGCTCGCGCAGCAGCTGATCGGTGCTCGAATCTTCACGGACGCTGGCATCGTCGGACATGGCGGCTCCTTCGTAGAGGCGGTACGGGGCGGTGATGGTGAGGCGTTCATTAGCGAGCGTGCAGTCGTAGCCACCGCGGGCGACCCGGAGACGAGCGCTCTTCATCGTGGCGGGAGCGTCGAACGCCACGACGTCGCCGACGCGGAGATCGGACGTGCGTGCGCCGACGAGCCGCGCGGACGCCAGCTCGAGCACCGCGTGCACGGTCGCATGCGCAAGGCGCGTTCGACGACGCAGCAGCGACGCGCGCGATCGCACCGCCGGCACCGCGAGCGCGAGCGCGGCAGGCACGACGAGTCGCGCGGCACCGGAGCCCACCTTCGTCTCGACTCGCGCCTCGAGGACGTGCGTGAGCGAGTCGTCGGACAGCGTGGCGAGCAGCCCGAGCAGCTCCTCGCCCTCGACGACGCCGACGACCTGCACGGGGTGATCCTCGACGAGCAACTGCACGAGGAGCTCGATCGCGCCGCGCTCGGCGAGCGTCGGTGCACGCGGCGCAGGCAGCTCGGGGCCCGCGCGCGAAAAGCCGAGCGCTGCGCCCGCGAGCGAGATCGCGAGGCCACGCGCCAGCACCACCAGCGCCCACCGCTCGTTGGCCGCGGCGAGGCGCACCACGGTGCCGGCGAGCAGCGGCTCGAGGTCGCGCGCGCGCGTGACGAACGACTCGACGAGCCGCATCGTCACCGCGCCGCCGAGCCCGCGCTCGACGTCCGCGAAGCCCGCGCTGCGCGACAGCGGAAGGTGCGCGCGGAAGCTGCGCCCCGCCTCGACCTGGTTGTGCGCGAGGCGCGGCAGCCGGTCGAACGGATACGGCCTGACGCGCTTCACGACACGAGGGCCGTGAGCCTGGCGACGACGCCGAAGTAGTCGAGCGCGAGGAGGCACAACGCCGCATAGCCGCCGGCCGCGAGATCATCGGCCATCACGCCCCAGCCTCCATCGACGGTGCGATCGATGAAGCGGACCGGCCACGGCTTCCAGATATCGAAGAGGCGAAACAAGACGAACGCGAGCGCGAGGTGGACCCCGGTGTGCGGCACGAGGAGCAACGTCACGAAGTAGCCTGCGACCTCGTCGACGACGATGCGCTGATCGTCGTCGGTGCCGTGCGCCTTCTGGAACGTGTCGGCGGCGAGCGTACCGATGACAGTGATGACGAGCGTCGCGGCGAGGAACGCCCACGGGCCCGCCTTCGCGACCGCCCACGCCATCGGGATCGCGGTCAGCGTTCCCATCGTGCCCGGGGCGAGCGGCGAGAAGCCCGCGCCGAACGACGTTGCGATGATCGTGGCCCACAGGGGCGGGCGCGTCGGCTCGGTCACGGCCGAATCGTATCAAGAATTTGCTCGCGTGGGTGCAACAACTACAATGTCCTACATGCGCGAGCCAGTGGCCACGGAACGAGAGCGTCGAGATCGGGATCGAGTGCCGCTCACGCTGATGCTCAACGAGCTCGTCGGGGAAGACCTCCATCGTGCGATGGCGGTGAACGTGTCCCCGACGGGGTTCTACCTCGACCGGCTCTTTCGGCCGCGTCAGCTGCAGCTCGGTCGCGAGGATCGCACCGTGCAGCTCGAGTTCACGCTGCCCGAGTCGACCGAGTCGATCTGGGCGCTCGCCGAGGTCTGCCACGACGACATCGCTGCGATGCGCGGCGAGGTCCGCGACGAGCTCGCCGTGGTGCATGGCACCGGCGTGCGCTTCACGGCCATGGCGAAGAAGCACGAGCGCATCCTCTACGACTTCGTCTACGAGCAGAAGCGCCGCAACCTCGAGGTGCTCCTCGATCGCATCCGCAACCGCCGTCGCGACGACCGCCGTCGCAACGACCGCCGCGCGGCCTGAGCTACACTGAGGCCGCCATGGCCTCGCGTCGTCGTGCTCTCGCGTTCTGCTTCGGGCTTGCCGTCGGCATGCCGAGCGCGCGTGCCGACTGGGCGGTGAAGCGCGCCGCGCACGATCCGGCGGTCCTCGAGGCGCTGTACGGCGCGCTCTTGAAGACGCCCGACGATCGCGGCGCGCTCCGTCGCCTCGCCGCACACACCAGCAAGGCCGACCGCCTGCGCCTCGCGGAGCGCTGCGACAAGACCGGTGCGTCCCCGCTCGCCTGCGGACACCTGTATCGCGAGGGCGGAGATGCAGCGCGTGCGCTTACGCTCTACAGCAAGGCGAACGACCCGCGCGCGAACGCCGCGGCGGGTGCACTGCTCGTCACGCTGGGTCGCTACGACGAGGCGCTGAAGGCGTTCGAGGCGGCGCCGTCGTCGCCGACCAACCTCGAGCAGCGTCTCTCGCTCTACGGTCGCGCGCAGGCTCGACCGCTCGACGAGCGGCGTCGCCTCGCGGACGCTGCAGCCACAGAGCTCCTCGCGCACGGGGGTGACAAGCGCCGCATCGCAGAGGCACTCGCGACGGTCGGCGAGACGGCACGCGCCGGAGCGCTGTATCTCGAGCTCGCAGCGCACGGCGATCCGGTCACGCGCGTGCCGCTCTACTTCCGCGCCGCCGAGCTCGAGCTCGAGGCCGAGCGCTTCGACGAGGCGCTCTCTGCGCTCGACTCGGCGACGTCGCTGCTGCCGCCCGGAGACGGTCGCAGGCGCGAGGCGCTCGAGCGCCAGGTCGATCTCGAGCGCAAGCGCGACCGCCTGCCACAGCTCGCACAGAAGCTCGCCGCACTGCCGCATCGCGACGCGGCCACCGAGGCCCTGCTCGGCCGCGTGCTCGACGAGACCGGCGATACCGCGGGTGCCCAGGTGCACCTGCGGCGCGCCGTCGAGCTCGACCCGCGCGACATCACGGCGCGGCGCCAGCTCGTGCGGCTCTACATGCGCGCGGGCGACGAGGACGCTGCAGTCGCGGAGCTGCGCAAGCTCGCGAGCGCGACGGGGAACGAGCCGCGTGTCGTGCTCGAGCTGGCCGAGCGTCTGCATTCACGGCCCGGCGGCGACAGGGAAGCGAGCGCGCTCGTCGACAGGCTCGCGCATCGCTACCGGGACGCGGGCACGCACTCGGCGCTCGCGGCGCTGTACCAGAAGTGGGGCGACACGACGCGCGCGCTCAAGGAGTCCGAGCTGCTCGTCCGCCTGGAGCCTGGCGAGCCCGAGCACCTCATCGCGCTCGGCGAGCTCTACGAGCAGCGCGGCGACAAGGCGACCGCGCGCAAGGTGTGGCAACGCCTCGCACCGACGGACAAGGCCCCGCTGGCCGCGCGACTGCGGCTCGCCGACGTGCTCGCGGAGCACGACGAGCTGGGCGAGGCGCTCGCGCTGGTCGAGCGCGCAGCACACGAGCGTCCGGACGATCCCGCGGTGCAGCGCAAGCTCGCCGACGTGCTCGATCGCCTGCGTCGTGACGTCGAGGCCGAGCTCATCTACAGGCGCATGCTCGAGGCCGCCGCCACGCGCGACGATGCCGCCCAGGTGCGCGAGCTCGGAGCGCGATGGTTCGAGCTCGCGGTGCGACGAGGCAGCCTGCCGACCGCGCTGCCGAAGCTCGAGGCGCTCGCGACCGTTGCGCATGGCGTCACCGCGACGGAGCTGACGCTCCTCGCGGCACGCGGCGAGGTGCGCCAGCGTCACTTCACGCAGGCCGAGCAGCTG
>JBDTCO010000112.1:0-66207 GCA_039923495.1 Polyangia bacterium | reverse complement strand
GGCACGCCCGCGGGGCTCCCGCGCATCGGCTTCGGCATCGGCCTCTCCGTCGGACGCGCGCTCATCGTGCGCGGCCGCCTGCGCATCGGTCTCGGCGCAGGGTTTTCCTTCGAGCGCGTGCAGCGTCACCTGGCGTCCGCGGCGCAGCTCGAGAGCGGCAATCCTGTCCAGGGGCTCAGCCAGTACGGGTTCTCGGCTGACCTGCGCATCGACGGCATCGTCGCCAACGGTTTCGTTCGCCCGTGGGTCACCCTCGGGCCCGGCTTCAGCGTCGGTACGTACACGGCGCCCGTGTCCACGGACAATCCGCGGGGCGTGGATCGCGCGGCGATCGTCGCGGCGTTCCGCGCTGCAGTCGGCGTCGGCTTCCGCGTCTGGGGGCAGGTCGAGCTCGGCCCGCGCTTCGAGTGGCTCGCGACGTTCGGAGGCCCCGAGGTCGGCGCCGCGAAGGACGGCGTGTTCCGGCCGGGCAACTTCTCGATCGGGCTCGACGGCGGTGCGCGCTTTTAAGCGCTGACCTTCCGCGGGCTCTGCGGCTATGCTCCGCCGCCATGGCCAAGAAGCCCGAAGCACCGCCGCTGTTCGTCTGGCTCGATCTCGAGATGACCGGCCTCGATCCGACGAAAGACACGATCCTCGATGTGGCCGCGATCATCACGGGTCCCGATCTCAAGCCGATCGAGCAGTACGCGCAGACCGTGTGGCAGCCCGACAGCGCGCTCGAGGTCATGGACCCCTTCGTGCGAGAGATGCACACGAAGTCGAAGCTCATCGATCGTGTGCGGAGCTCGGACAAGGCGCTGCGTGACGTCGAGAAGGAGCTCTTCGCGTTGATCCACCGTCACGCGGGGCCGTTCGAGGCCACGCTCGCGGGCAACTCGATCCACGCAGACCGTCGCTTCATCACCGCGTACATGCCGCTCGTCGATCGCTACCTCTCGTATCGCCTGCTCGATGTCACGACGATCAAGATCCTCAAGCGTGCGTGGTTCGGCGAGCTCGAGCAGCCCGTGAAGAAGGGTGCACACACGGCGCTCTCCGACATCGAGGAGAGCATCGCCGAGCTGGTCTGGTACCGGAGCCACGTGTTCAAGACGTGACCCTTCGCCGCATCGTCGTCGCGGCGCTGCTGCTCTGTGCCGTGATGTATCGACAGAACATCGTCGCGCACTTCTCGTCGAGCAGCCCCGACGGCGATCAATACATCGCGCTCGGTAGGGGCGTGCGTAACGGGACGTTGGGGTTCGGTGGAGGACCTTCGTACGCGCGCATGCCGGGCTACCCGCTGGTGCTCGCGACGCTCGTCGGTGACGCTCGTCGCGCCGTCGTGGTGAAGCGCGCGGCGCACGTGAACGCGCTCCTCGACGTGGGCTCTGCCGTCGCCGTCTTCCTGATCGCAGCCGAGCTCGGGATCGGGTGGCTCGCGGTGGTGCTCGTGATCATCGCACCGCCGCTCGTGCTCTTCTCTACGATGTCGCTCACCGAGTCGCTCGCGACGTTCCTCGGGACGTGGGCGCTCGCCGCCGCGGTGTTGCGCCGGCCGCTGCTCTGTGGCGCCTTGCTCGGCGCGGCATTGCTCGTGCGCATCGACTCGCTGACGTTTCTGCCAGGCCTGCTCGTCCTGCTCGGCTGGCGTCGCGCCGGCTGGCTCGCGCTCGGCACGCTGCTCGTTTGGGCTCCATGGCCGGTGCGCAACGTCGTCGACTTCGGCGCGCCTCACCCTGCCGCCGCGGAGTGGCCCGCGCAGGATGGCACGCCGCTCCTCACCGGACCGATCCACTGGATGCGCACGTGGAGCTCGAGCGCGCCGGGCGAGCAGGCCTTCGCGGACGCGATCGTGTTCGCGAAGCGCTGTCCCGACGAGGGTCTCCTGCCCGCGATGTGGACCGGCGACGATCGCGCGGCGCTCAGGCGCGTCGCGGCACGCTGCCATGTGGAAGGCCTCACTCCTTCGGTGAACGAGGACTTCGAGCGTCTCGCCGCGCAGCGATGCGAGGCGCATCCGCTGCATGTCTACGTGACGCTTCCGCTGGAACGAGTGCTGCGCTTGTGGTCGCCGCCACCCGAGCGGGAGGTACACTGGATGCACCTGCCCGAGGCCGGCCTCCCCTCGGCGTACTGGGTCATGCAGGCGTGGTACGCGCTGCTGTACGTCGGTGCGCTCGTGGGTGCCGTGCTGCTGTGGAAGAGGCAGCGCACGTTCGTGATCGCTGCCGTCGCGATCTTGCTCGCCCGCAGCGCCTTGCACGCCTTCGCGGTGCCGCACTACGAGGGCTTCCGCTACTGGGTCGAGATCATCCCGCTGCTCTGTGTGCTCGCCGGCGCTACGCTCCCTGTGATGAGGAAGAAGGTCTAGCCGATGGCGCTGCACTACGTGCTCCGGACGGGTGCGTTGCTCGCGTGGCTCGCCGCGGCCATCGGCGTGAGCTGCGCGGGCTTCGTGATCCTGAGCTACGTCATCGCGTTCGCCGGGACACCGAAGGCGTGGAGCATGGCGCTGCTCCGCGCGATCGTCGTCGAGATCGCGAGCACCGTCGCCATCGTCCCGCTGTGGCCGCTGTGGTTCCTCATCGGCGGCGCGTACCAGGCGATCGAGGAGGGGGAAGGCAAGGCGCACGGTCGTCGCAACCCCGTCATCCTGCTGCACGGGTTCGCGATGAACCGTACGCAGTGGCTGTACATGGCGAGGAAGCTCCGCGCGCTCGGACACGGGCCCATCTACGGGCTCAACTACTTCTCGCTCACCCGGATCGATCACGCCGGCAAGCGGCTCGGCCGCTTCATCGACCACGTCCGCGCCCGCGAGGCCTCTTCCCGAGGCATGGCCTCGCCCTCCGGACGCGACGAAGACGAGGGCTCCGTCGACATCGTCGCGCACAGCATGGGTGGCCTCGTCGCGCGGTTCTACATCGAGCGCATGGGCGGCGCGGCGAAGGTACAGCGCCTCATCACCGTCGGCACACCGCACCAGGGCACGCGGCTCGGGCGCTTCGGCCTCGGGTTGCCGGGTGCGCGTGATCTCGTCGGTGGCTCGCCGCTGCTCACCGATCTCGGACCCGTGCGGCCAGGCGCCGCGTACACGTCCATCTGGTCGCGCGCGGACGCGGTCATCCAGCCGCCCGAGTCGTCGTCCATCGCGCCCGCAGGCACCGACGAGGTCTTCGACGATCTGGGCCACCTCTCGCTCATCCTCTCGCCGCGCGTGGTCGACGTGATCGACGCTCGTCTGCGTGCGTGATACATGGCCCCTGTGTCGGTTCCGCTGTTCTCTCGTCGCTTCCTGACCATCGCCGGAAAGGGCGGCGTGGGCCGAACCACCGTCGCTGCAGCGATGGCGCTCGCGGCCGCGCGCGCCGGCAAGAAGGTGCTGGTCTGCCAGACGAAGGCGAAGGAGCGGATGTCGGCGATGTTCGGCTCGGCGCCCATCGGCGACGAGATCGTGAAGGTCCGCGATCGCCTGTGGGTCGTGAACATGACGCCGCAGACGGCCCTCAGGGAGTACGGCACGATGGTGCTGCGCTCCGAGTTCATCGCGAAGCAGGTGCTCGAGAACCGGGTGTCGCGCGCCTTCCTTCACGCGGTGCCCGGCGTCGAGGACTACGCGATGCTCGGCAAGGCTTGGTTCCATACCACCGAGGTCGAGCACGGCCAGAACAAGTACGACCTGGTCATCCTCGACGGGCCTGCGACGGGTCACGTGCTCACGCTGCTCGCCGTCCCCGACGCGATCCTCGCCGCGGTGCCCGAGGGCCCGCTCACCAACCCCGCGCGCGCGACGCACGACCTCCTGCGTGATCCCGCGCGCTCGGCGTTCGTCATCGTCACCCTCGCGGAGGACCTGCCCGTCAACGAGGCCATCGAGCTGTCGAAGAAGGCCACCGCGATGGGCATGCCGCCGGGCCCCGTCGTCGTGAACGGCCTGTTCCCACCGCGCTTTCGCACGGGTTCGTCCGCGGAGGGGCTGCGCCTCCTGCTCGGACAGGACAACGGCGCGGCGCTGCGGGACGGCAGCGATCCCACGCTCGCGGTCCTCGTCGACAGCGCGCGCCTCTCCGAGCGTCGTCGCGCGCTGCACGATCGCGAGCTCGAGCGGCTGCGCAACGAGCTCCCGCTGCCTCAGCTGCAGCTCCCGTACATCTTCCGCGCCGACAGGGGGCCGGACGCCCTTTCCGAACTCGCCGATCGTCTCGAAGGTCAGCTCCGCAGCGTGTAGTCGCGCGGTCGGGTGTATGATGCTGCGACGATGCCGCGCGCCGACGGTGGCAGAAGAACGATGGGACTCGCGTGCGGGTTTGGGATGCCGGCGGTGCTGAGGCTGGCGCTGCTTCCCCTGGTGATGCTCCTTTCGACGGCGGTCGCCTCCGCCGCGCCTGCCACGTACGCGCTGTTCCGGCTCGATCCGCTCGGCGTCGATCCACAGGCCGCCGAGCAGCTCGAGGCGCTGCTGCGCGCAGAGCTCGGCCACGTCGTCGGGCAGACGCTGCCCAGCAAGGCCATCGTCGACAAGGTCGCGCTCGGCAATCCTCGGCTGCAGAACTGCACCGCGAGCCCGGAGTGCCTCGCCCCGCTCGGTCGCGCGCTGCACGTCACGCGCATCGTCGCCGGGAACGTCGGCGGCCTCGCGGACAGCTACATCGTCAACCTGAAGCTGGTCGACGATGGCGGCCGCGAGCTCAGCCGCGTCAGCGCCACGCTGCGCGGCTCGCTCGAGGAGCTCATCGCCGAGATCCGCGTGGCGGCCGTACGCCTCGTCGCGCCCGAGCAGCTCGTCGGTCGCATCGAGGTCGTGTCCGCGATCCCAGGCGCGCAGGTGACCCTCGACGGAAATCCGGTCGGCGTGACACCGCTCCTCGGCACGCTCGATCGCATCCCCGCGGGGACGCACAAGGTGACGGTATCTCGCGACGGCTACTCCTCGTTCGAGGAGGATGTCCCGGTGCGCTTCGAGAAGACCACGCAGGTGGTCGTGCGCCAGACCGCGATGTCGAAGGCGGCGCTCCGCGCGGAGCGTCGGCGCCTCCACCCCGAGCCGCCCGTCTACGCGCGCTGGTACACGTGGACCGCCGTTGCCGTTGGTGCGGTCGGAGTCGGGTTGCTCGTCGGCTTCCTCGTCCCGAAGCAGCAGGCGGTCGACTGCAGCAAGGCGGGCTCGTGTCCGTGAGGGTGGTGCTCGCGCTGCTGCTCGTGTCCGGCACCGCGTCGGCCGAGCGCGTCGTCGTGCTGCCCGTGATCGCGTCGGCGAAGGACCCGATCACGTTGAAGCTCGCCTCCACCGTCGAGGGCGCGCTCGTCGAGGCGACGCACGCGATCGCCGGCATGAAGGTCCTCAACGAGACGAACGGCGTCCTGCGCGATGGCAAGGCCGACTCGCACCCTCGTGGCGCGACGCTCGCGCACGACCTCTCCGCCGAGGTCGTGATCATCGCGGAGACGCAGCCGGTGGCCGATGGCGCGGTCGTGTACCTCACGATGGTCGAACCCGATGGTCGCGTGCGTGGCACGACGTCCGTCGTCGTGACCAAGCCCGACGAGCTTTCTCGCCTGCTCCGCGGCGGCATCGTGCAGGTGCTCGATCCGGCGCACTACACGGGGCGCCTCGAGCTGAAGGTGGACGTGAAGGGCGCACAGGCAGAGGTCGATGGTCGACCGCTCGCGCTCGGCACGACCGATCTCTCGGTCGGCACGCACGCTGTGCGCGTGACGCACCCCGCGTATCACGACTGGGTCCGCTTCGTGGACATCGGTTTCGACCGCACGCGCACCGAGACGGTCGCGCTCGCGATGTTCCCGCTCACCGAGGGTGAGATGGCCGACCGGCGCCGTCACGGCGCACCGGTCGCGGTCGGGCCCGTGCCCTGGTATCGGTCGTGGTGGGCGCTGACCGTGGGCGGCGTCGTGCTCGCGGGCGTGACCACGGGTATCGTGCTCGGAGTCCGCCCGGGCCTCGCGCACGATCACGATGTCTCGTATCGCGCGACACCCGCACCGTAATTCCAGCCGTGTCGGATAGAGGAGAACGCATGAAGCTACGTCCAGGTGCGCGCATCGGCATCCTCACCTCCGGCGGAGACGCGCCGGGCATGAACGCGGCGCTGCGCAGCGCGGCTCGCGTCAGCCGTGCGCTCGGGCTCGAGCTCGTTGGCATCGACGATGGCTATGTCGGCCTGCTCGCGGGACACACGCGAGCGCTCGACATGCGCGCGCTCGACGAGAACGCGCGTCGCGGCGGCACGCTGCTCGGCTCGGCGCGCAGCAAGGTCTTCCCGACTGCGGAGGGGCAGATCGAGGCGCGCCGCCGCGTCGTCGAGATGCGCATCTCCGCGCTGCTCGTCATCGGCGGGAACGGCTCGCTCACCGGTGCGCGCGCGATCATGGGCGCGCCGACGCACGAGGGTGACGCGCTGCTCGTCGGAGGCTTGCCCGCTTCGATCGACAACGACCTCGGCTGCACGTCCATGGCCATCGGCACCGACACCGCGATGAACACGATCATCGAGGCCTGCGATCGCATCTGCGACACGGCCACCGCGCACCGCCGCACGTTCATCATCGAGGTCATGGGGCGCGACTGCGGCTACCTCGCGATGACCGCTGCCGTCGCCGCGGGCGCCGACGCGGTCCTCGTGCGCGAGGCCGGTCGCACCGACGAGCAGCTCGTCGAGCAGGTGTGCCGCGCGATGGAGCTCGCGTACAGGCGCGACACCGGCAAGCGTCGCGTCATGGTCATCAAGGCCGAGGGCGTCAAGCTCGACGTGCAGAAGCTCAAGGCCGCCATCGACGCGCGCATGGAGCACGTCATCCCGGACGTCGACACGCGCGTCACCGTGCTCGGGCACGTCGTCCGCGGCGGCACCCCGAGCGCGTTCGATCGCCTCCTCGGCGCACGCCTCGCCCACGCCGCCGTCCGGGGGCTCGCCGACGGAGAGACCGGCTTCATGGCCGGCTGGTTCGGCCCCGGCATCACGCGCGCCGCGTGTCCCTACGACCCGTACGTCATCCTCAGCCCGCTCGACGAGATGCTCGCCGAGACCGCCAAGATCCTCGACGGCTCGAGCCCGCTCGCCCAGTGGCGCCGCCGCATCTTCGAGGAGTCCGAAGGCATGCTCGCGCAGTAGCGCCTCTGCGGCGTGTCTCCCTTGCAGGGCTACTTCAGCATTGCGAAGAGCTTGTTGATCTTCTGGTTGGCGTCGGCGAAGCGGCCGTCGCTGTAGTGCGCGGTGGCGTCCCGGAGGAGCGCGTCGGTATTCTTGCCGGCATCGCCCTCCAGCTTCTTGCCGCGCATCGCAGACGAGAGGCGACCCATCTTCGCGGAGATGAAGTTGCGGTCGATCTTGATCTCCTCGACGGTGCCGAGGAGTTGATCGGCGGCGTACTTCGCGCGCATGAAATCGCCGCTCTTCATGGCGGCCTTCGTCTCGTCGATGAGCTTGCTGGTGCCCGGAGGGAGATCGGCGGCCAGGATGCCGCGCTCCTGCATGATCTTGAGCGCCTTTTTGTAGACCGGATCGACGTCGTGCGCGCTGTACTTCTTGCCGGTCGACGGCGGCGCGGCAACGGGAACAGCGGTCAAGACGGTCGAGCAGGTGTCCTTCTCGCGCTTCGCTTCCTGTGCCTCGCGTAGCGCGAGCTTGGCCTCGCGCTCGGCGACGTCTGCCTCGCGTCCCGCCATCGCCTTCTCGCGCTCGGCGACGGATTGCTCGCGGTGTGCAGCATGCTCGAGCGGATCTGCACCGGCGGCGCCTTGCACGGCGCTCGTCGCTCTCTGCACGAGCTCGGCGCGGGCGTGCAGGAGCTCGTCGAGCTTCTGATCGACGGCCGTCTGCTCGGACGCGACGGCGATCTCCTTCGCGCTGAGCTGCTTGTCCTCCTCGTCGAGCGAGGACGGGCTGGCGCCACTCGCGGACCGCTTCTCGAGGAGCTGCTGGCGCTGCTGCGAGATCGCCGTGCGCTCGCGCTGCAAAGCGCCGCGGCGACCGAGCAGCTCATTCTCGTGCTGCTGAAGGCCCGCAGCCTCGGCGGCGATCGGGGCCGTGTCGACGGGCTTCTTGCAGCTCGCGACGCCCGCGACGCAACTCGCAACGAAGGTCAGCGTGAGCAGCGCGCGCTTCAAACGAGCACGATGAGCGTCTGACCGGCCTCGATGGCCTGGCCATCGGTGACGCGGATCTCCTTCACGCTGCCGTCGCGCGGTGCCTTGAGCTCGTTCTCCATCTTCATGGCCTCCACGACCATGACGGGTTGCCCGGCCGTGACGGTGGCGCCGACCGCCACGAGCGCACGCACGACCTTGCCGGGCATCGGGCTCTTCACGTCGGCGGGACCCGCGGGGCGCGTAGCTGCAGCCTTCTCGGCAGCGCGCAGCAGCGGATCGACGACTCGCGCGGGAATGCCGACGAGCCCACCTGTCGTGACCGTGAGGCCGCCATCGTTGCCGAGGCGCTCGACCTCGACCTCGTGCTTCGGGCCGCCGCCCCCGGGGACGAGCGACCACGTGCCCGCGATCTTGCGCGCGTCCCACTCGACGCTGCGGCCGTCACGCTCGACGCGCCAGCGTCCGTCGGACAGCGCCTCGACGGCGACCTCGTGCTCGGTGCCTGCGACCTCGATGACGTAGCGACGGATCATGTTACGCAGCCTCGCCGAGCTCGTTCAGATGGGGAAGGCCCGGGATCGTGACGCCGAAGACCTCCGCCCACTCCATGCCGGCCCACAGCACGCCGATGACGAGGTTCGCCGGGTCGCCGAAGAACTTCGGATCGTTGTGTTCGAACACATAGTGACCGATGAACTGCAGCGTCCAGCCACCGACGAACAGCGCGGCACCGAGCGGCGGGCTGAGCGGCAGGAGCGGCAGCGACGCGACGATCATCGGGATGCCGAGCATGTGGGTGACGCGCGTACCGACGTGCGCATGGTCCTGTCCGTATTCGACCAGGTAATCGCGCAGTGGCTTTTTGAAGAACATGCGAAGAATGTATCGGATTGTCGCCGTGCTCGCGAGGCTCGTAGGGCCTGGCGTCGTCCGTCGAAAGAACCTATGACACCTGTCGAAATGCCCACTCTCGCACCGCTCCTGCGCGACCGTCGCATCATCGTGTGCGTGGGCTCGGGCGGCGTCGGCAAGACGACGACGGCTGCGACGCTCGCGCTCGGCGCCGCGCGCGCCGGACGTCGGACCCTGGTGCTCACGATCGATCCGGCGCGACGCCTCGCCAACTCGCTCGGACTCGAGGGGCTCGGTCACGATCTGCGCGAGGTGCCGCGCGCGACACTGGAGCTGGGTGGTGCGGTGGCGGACGGTGGCGCGCTGTTCGCGATGATGCTCGATCAGAAGCGCAGCTTCGACGAGCTGGTCACGCGCAACGCGAAGGATCAGAAGACGCGCGATCGCATCTTCGCCAACCCGCTCTACAAGCAGATCTCGACCTCGCTCGCGGGTTCTCACGAGTACGCGGCGATGAGCAAGCTCTACGAGATCCAGGCGGAGGGTGGCTTCGACCTCATCGTGCTCGACACGCCCCCTACGGCGAACGCGCTCGACTTCCTCGACGCGCCCGAGCGCCTGTCCGCGGCCATCGACTCGCCGGCGATCGAGTGGTTGACGAAGCCGCACGAGAAGTCGGGCTCGTTCTCGCTGAAGGCGGTCGGCATGGGTGCGGCGTTCGTGCTCGGTCGGCTGGCCAAGTTCGTGGGCTCGGGCTTCCTCGAGGAGATGTCGCGCTTCCTCATCGAGTTCAACCAGATCCTCGGCGGCTTCAAGGAGCGCGCGCAGAGGGTGTACGCCGTGCTGCGCGCGCCGGATGTCGCGTTCGTGCTGGTGTCGAGCGCCGAGGCGATGTCGATCGACGAGGCGCTGTTCTTCCTCGAGCGGCTCGAGGCCGCCAAGCTGCCGCTCGGTGGCTTCGTGGTGAACCGCGTGCACCCTGGCCGTCCGCCGATTCCACCGTTCACACGCGAGGAGCTCGTCGCCAAGCTGACGGCGCGCGCCGAGCTCAAGGGCCTCCAGCCCGACGACATCGTGCAGCTCGCCTCCGACCTCGAGCGCACGCACAGGGAGCTCGACACGCTCGCCCACGTCGACCACCTCCAGGTCGAGCGCCTGCGCTCGCGCACCAAGGCGCCCATCGTCGAGATCCCGCTGTTCGAGGAGGACGTGTACGACCTCCCCGCGCTCGGTCGGCTGCTCACCTACCTCGCGGCGTGAAGCGCTACTTTGCGGCGTGCGCGTGCAACGCCGTCCACGCCTCGGCGACGATCTGCTCGTCGAGCGGGGGCGCTCCCATGAGCACGACGACGTCGGAGCCGCGGCGCTCGGCGCGCCATACCTCGCCGTTCGCATCGACGTAGCGCGCGGTCGTCTCTGTCGTCACGGCCTTCGAGCCCGTGATCTTGCCGAACAGCGCCACGAAGGCGTCGTAGGCCTCGTTGGCGTCGAGCTCGGTGTCCCAGGTGGAGCGATCCATGACGACGGGCAATGACTTCTCGTCGGCGGCGTAGGCGACGAGGCGATCGCCGCCCCAGCCTGCCGCGGCGGCATCGGCCTGCGGCTCGGGGAGGCGCGTGCGGAAAAGGAGGCGCAGCGCGAGCTCGCCCATCACGTCGCGCCGGATCTCCTTGCGCGGCGCGAGTGCCACGATCGGTGCGGCATCGATGGCCACGGGCTCGTCGTGCGAGACGTAGTGATCCGGGTGCAGGATCTGCTCGGTCGACGAGGGAGGCTGCTTGAAGACCGCGTCGATGCGGCTCCACGGCTTGCCCCTTCGCAGCGCCATCACGAAGCGCAGGCCCTCGAGGTACGGGAAGATCAGCGTGTCGCGCACGTACGTCGGCGCGCCGTCGAAGATCGGCGTCTGCCCCGGCGCGCCGTGCAGCAGCTGCTCCCCGAGCTGCGCGACCAGATCGGGCAGCTGCTCGACGGGGAGACGCATGCTCTGCGCCTGCAGCTCGAGCATCACGGCGGTGCCGTCGCCCTCGACCAGCGCGGCGTGCGCGAGCTGCCGATCGCCGTCGTCCTTCAGCGGCTTCGTCAGTGCGAGCAGGTTGAAGTGCTGGTCCTGGAGCGCATGCTCGAGCTCGTGCGCGATGGCCGGTCGCTGCATGTCCATCGGCAGCCAGTCCGCGATGTAGAGCCGCTTGAGCTTGGGGTCGTAGAAGCCGGCGACCTGCTCCATGAGCAGATCGATGAGCAGCCTCTTGTAGTCGAGCCCGACGGGCACGAGGCCCAGCCTTCCTAGCACGCGCGTCTCGGCGCTCACCTCGGCGACCGTGTACTCCTCGTCGACGCGCGCGCGGAGCTTCTCGCCGATCTGCGCACGCGAGAGCACGCCGCGCTGCACCTTGCTCCTCGACGAAAGTCCCCGCACTGCCACGACCTGGCGGAGGATCTCGTCGGCCGCGCTGGTGAGGAGCTGAGCGGGCGTCTGCGCGCCGCTCTCGTCGGCGGACGCACGTCCTGCGACCAGCATCCATGCGACGAGCGCACACCGTGCCCGAGCTGAAAACGACATCGACGCAGCGTAGCAGCGCACGTGACCGAGCGCGAAAGCTTGGTCCCGCGGAGTCACGCACTGCATCTCAAAGCCGTGAACATTCCGTGGTTCGAGCTGGTCGGTCCCGACCACAACGTCGACCTCGAGCGCGGCGTCGCGACCCCGTGACTTCGTTCGGCCTTGTCGCGGCTGCGGTCCCGTTGTAGCCAACGTCCCTCATGTCCGACCGGTACAGCGCGCATCAGGGGCTGCTCGAGGTGGCCCGGCTCGCGGCCGCCGGCCAGCGCACGCGCATCTACGACGCGGGCGGCTCCTTCACGGCCGTGCTTCTGGCCCAGCTCGCCGAGCGCACCGACAGGCGCCCGGTGCTCGCGATCGTGCCCGACGAAGATCGCGCGGAGCAACTCGAGCGCGATCTCCACTTCTTCCTGCCGCAGACCAACGACGGAGATCCGCTCGCCGCGCCGCGCGTGCTGCGCCTGCCGGCCGATGACGCGAGCCCGTACGCCGACATCACGCCCGATCGCCGCATCGTGCTGTCGCGCATGGGCACCCTGTTCCGGCTCTCGCAGGCGACTCATGGTCACGGCGAGGTGCTCGTCGCGTCCATCGATGCCCTGCGACGTCGCGTGGTCGGCAAGGAGTCGTTCGGCTCGCTCGTCGACATCGTCATGGCGCAGCAGGAGCTCGACCGCGACAAGACGGTCGAGCTCCTGTCGCGCGGCGGCTACCTGCGCGTGCCCGTCGTCGAGGACCCGGGCACGTTCGCGGTGCGCGGCGGCGTGCTCGACGTCTTCCCGCCCATCTATCGCTTCCCCGTGCGTATCGAGCTGTTCGGCGATCTCGTCGAGCGCATCCGTCTCTTCGATCCGGCGACGCAGCGTACGCTGCGCGAGATCGAGGAGCTGTACCTCCACCCCGTGCGCGAGATCGTGCTCACCCCGGGCAACCAGCTCCGCGAGCGCCTGCGGGACGCGGCGGACAAGGCCGAGCAGCCGTCGTCTAAGACGCGCGCGGTCGTCGAGCAGATCGAGCGCGGCGAGGACTTCTTCGGCAAGGAAGCCCTCGCGCCCGCGTTCCACGACAGGCTCGTCTCCGTCCTCGAGTACGTGCCTGCCGACGCCACGATCTTCGTCGAGGAGCCGGATGCGTGCCTCGATCACGTGCGCGAGCTGTCTGCCGACGACGAGCGAGGCTACGCGACGCGCATGGAGGACCACAAGCTCGCGCTGCCACCGTCGGACTTTTACCTTTCCCGCGATGAGATCGTCGCGATCTTCACGAAGCGTCCGCTGCTCGAGTCGCGGCAGCTCGAGCTCGTGGAGACGAGCGGGACCGACATCGCGCAGGTGAGATTCGAGGTCGCTCGGCTCGAGGGCTTGCGGCTCGAGCTGCAGAAGGCGAAGGCCGCGGCGCAGGAGCAGCTGCTGCGTCCGCTCGTCGATCGTCTGGAAGCGCTGGCCGACGACGGCACGCGGGTGTGGCTGGTCGCGCCGAACCTGCAGCACGCCGATCGCCTGCGCTCCTTGCTGTCTGGCTATGGCGTGAAGGCCGAGATCGGGCCGGTGCCGTCGTGGCAGGAGGTGTCGTCGGGCTCGGACGGCGAGGTGTCCATCGCCGTCGGCTCGCTCGGGCATGGCTTTCACCTGCCGATGGATCGCACTGCGCTCGTCGCGGAGAGCGAGATCTTCGGCGACAAGAGCGTGCGACGCGCGCCGAAGCGAGCGTCGGCAGGCTTCCAGCGCGACGCGCTGAAGAACCTCGAGCCGGGCAACCCGGTCGTGCACGTGAAGCACGGCGTGGGCATCTACAGGGGCCTCACCAAGCTCCCGCTCAAGGCGGCGCGCGCCGGTGAAGAGGCGGTCAGCGTCGACTTCCTGCACCTCGAGTACGACGGTGGCGCGCTGTACCTGCCCGTGTGGCGCCTCGGCGAGGTCTCGGCCTACGCGGGCGCCGACGGCGTCACGCCCAAGGTCGACAAGCTCGGCGGCGTCACGTGGGAGAAGACCCGCGGCAAGGTCACGCGCGAGATCCGGCAGATGGCCGAGGAGCTCATCCAGCTCTATGCGCAGCGCCAGGCGCTCCCCGGCCACGCCTACCAGCTCGGATCGGACGCCAAGGAGCTGTTTGCCGAGTTCGAGGCGACGTTCCCGTTCGAGGAGACCCCTGACCAGCAGAAGGCCATCGACGACGTGCTCGGCGATCTCGAGCAGGCGCGGCCGATGGATCGCCTCGTGTGCGGCGACGTCGGCTACGGCAAGACGGAGGTCGCGATCCGCGCGGCGGCCAAGGTCGTGCTCGGGGGCAAGCAGGCCGCGATCCTCGCGCCCACGACGGTGCTCGTCGAGCAACACGTCAACACGTTCAAGGCGCGGCTCCGCGACATGCCGATCCGCGTCGAGTCGCTCTCGCGCTTCAGGTCCGCGAAGGAGCAGACCGAGATCATCAAGGCGCTCGCCGACGGCAAGGTCGACATCGTCGTGGGCACGCATCGGCTGCTCTCCGCAGACGTGCGCTTCAAGGACCTGGGCGTGGTGATCGTCGACGAGGAGCAGCGCTTCGGCGTCACGCACAAGGAGAAGCTGAAGAAGCTGCGCACGCAGGTCGACGTGCTCACGCTATCGGCCACACCGATCCCGCGCACGCTGCACATGGCGATGCTCGGGCTGCGCGAGATCTCCATCATCACGACGCCGCCGGTCGATCGTCTCGCGGTCCGGACGCTGGTCGGCAAGTACAACGATGCGCTCGTCGTCGAGGGCGTGAAGCGCGAGCTCGCGCGTGGCGGCCAGATCTTCTTCGTGCACAACCGCGTCGAGGATATCTACGAGTGGTCCGCGAAGCTGCGCGCGCTCCTGCCCGAGCTCCGCATCGTCGTCGGTCACGGGCAGATGCCGCCGGAGGAGCTCGAGAAGGTCATGGTGCAGTTCGTCGACCACAAGGCCGACATGCTGCTCTGCACGACCATCATCGAGTCGGGCCTCGACATCTCGCGCGCCAACACGATGTTCATCAACCGCGCCGATCGGTTCGGGCTCGCGCAGCTCTATCAGCTCCGCGGTCGCATCGGTCGGTCGCGCGAGCGCGCGTACTGTTACCTGCTCATCCCGCCCGAGGACTCGCTGTCCACCGAGGCGAAGCAGCGCCTCGCCGTGCTGCAGAAGTTCACCGAGCTCGGCGCCGGCTTCCAGGTGGCGTCGCACGATCTCGAGATCCGTGGAGCGGGCGATCTGCTCGGCGCCAAGCAGTCCGGTGCGATCGCCGCGGTCGGCTTCGACACGTACACGCAGATCCTCGCCGAGGCGGTTGCAGAGCTGCGCGGCGAGCCCATCGATCAGGCGCGCGATCCCGAGATCACCTCCGACGTGCCCGCGTTCATCCCCGAGCTGTACTGCCCGGACGTCGGGCAGCGCCTCGACTTCTACCGCCGCTTCTCGCAGGCCGGCAACGACGAGGAGATCGCGGACACCATCGCGGAGCTCACCGATCGCTACGGCGATCCGCCCGACGAGGTGCAGCTCCTCGCGCAGCTCATGCAGGTCAAGGCGCTCGCGCGGAAGCTCCGCGCCTCGGCGCTCGAGCTCGGGGAGACGCGCCTGTCGCTCGCGCTCGCCGACGACACGCCGCTCGATCCCCAGGCCGTCATGAAGCTCGTCGCGCAGAAGAATACGTCGTGGAAGCTCACCCCCGACATGCGGCTCTCGCGCGCGTTCGCCGGCAACGAGCGTGATCGCCGGCTCGACGTGGCGCGCCAGGCGCTCGGTGCGCTGGTCGACAACCTCCCGTCGGCATGAGTACGCGGCGCGGCCGCGACGTTGCAGAACGACACGAAGCCGCCGCCGTCTGTCTTCAGGCCTTCTCGAGAAGGCCTGCGAAGTGCTCGAGCGCGACCGCGTCGTGGCGCAGGAACAGCGAGGGCTCGACGAGCTCCAGCTCCATGAGCAGCGGCGTGCCATCCTCGGCGCGGGCGAGATCGACGCGGGCATACAGGAGCGGCTCGTCGACGTTGGCGAGCACCTCGGCGGCGAAGCGTCGCTCGTCGTCCTCGATGGGGACCGAGCGCACGCTCTCGTCGTCGCTGTCGAAGCGCGGTGACTTGCGTATCGCGTGGGTGAGCGTGCCGGCCAGGAACACGAGCGAGCGCTCGCCGTGGCTCTCGACCGAGCGGATGTATGGCTGCACGAGCACGTCACGCTCGGCCGCGCAGACCGCCAGGCGGCCGTCGCGATCCGCGCGGTCGACGCGATACGTCTCGAACGACCCGGCCGAGACGCGCGGCTTGATCACGACCTCGGGCCAGTCGACGAGCTCGCGCAGCAAAGGCGTGCTCCCGCGAGGCACGATCACCGTTGGCACCGTCGCGATGCCCCGCGCTGCGTAGCGGAGCAGGTACGACTTCTCGCTGTTCCACTCCAGCACGCTCGCCGGGTTGGCGAGGCGCGTCACCTTCGCCGTCGCGTGCGCCCAGGCGACGAAGCGATCGCGCGCATGCACGTAGTTCCACGTCGAGCGTACGACCGCGGCATCGTACTCGTGCCAGTCGACGTCGGGGTCGTCCCACGCGGCCATGTGCACATCGACGCCGCGCGCGCGCAGCGCGGCGAGCAGGAGCGGCTCGTCCTCGTCGGGACGAGAGAGCGTGGTGGCGGTGACGAGGGCGAGCATTCCGTCCTTTTCTATTCGAGCCTGCAGCACCTGTGGATCGGCGGCAGCGGAGGAGGGCTCGAGCGGCGGCTACGGTACGTTGGCGCGGGGGATCGTGTCGAAGCCGCCGGGCTACCCTTGTCGGACGCGCTGTCTTGCCGCGTCCCCGACCCCGTGGTACCGACCCCCACATGACCCACGTGCTGCGCAGGTCCGGCTTCGTGCTCTTCACCTTCGCGACGCTCTGCGCCGGTGCGCTGATGCATGCCGCGTGCAAGGACGGCCAGAGCCACGCGAGCAGCAGCAAGGACGACGGCGAGGCGCTCGCGAAGATCGACGACGTGACGATCAGCGTCGGAGACTTCGAGCAGCTCATCAACAAGCAGAGCCCCTACGTGCGCGCGCGCTACACCTCGCTCGAGCGCAAGAAGGAGTTCCTCGACAACCTCGTGCGCTTCGAGGTCCTCGCGAAGGAGGCCGAGAAGCGTGGCCTCAACAAGGATCCCGAGGTCGTGCGCACGATGAAGCAGGTCATGATCCAGAAGCTGCTCTCGTCCGAGTTCGACAAGATGAAGGTCGACGACGTCCCCGACGCTGATGCCAAGACCTACTACGACGCGCACCCCGAGGAGTTCAACAAGGCGGAAGAAGTGCGCGTCAGCCTCATCCTCGTGAGGGACGCGGCGACGGCGAAGAAGGTGCTGGCGGATGCTCGCATCAAGGGCGTCGACAACCAGAACTTCCGCACCCTCGTCGCCGAGTTCTCTCAGGATCAGGCCACGAAGGATCGCGGCGGTGATCTTCGCTACTTCACGAAGGACAGCAAGGACGTGCCGGCCGACATCGTCGCTGCGGCGTTCGGCCTCACCAACCTCGGCGATGTGTCCGCGCCCATCAAGACCCCGAACGGCACGGCCATCCTCAAGCTCACGGGCCGTCGCAAGGCCCTCACGCGCACGTTCGACGAGGTCAAGACGACCATCAAGAACAACCTCTACAGAGACCGCCGCAAGGACGCGATGGAGGGCTTCGTGAAGCGGCTGCGCGACCAGGCGAGCATCAAGGTCGACGAGAACAAGCTCGCCAAGGTGCAGATCGAGGGCACCGGCTCGGGCTTCCCCGGTCCCGGGGTGCCACCGCCCGGTGCGGGGCAGTTCCACCCGGGCGCGCCGGGCGTCCCGAACACCGCGCCGCTGCAGCCGGGCAACCCCGCCGCTGCGGGACAGGTCACACTTCCGCCGCCGGGCTCGCCGGTCGCTGGCCCGAAGCCCGCCGCGAGGCCCGAGTAGATCCCATGAACCGCTGGCTCGTCGTTGCTCGCCTCTGGGCACTCCCCCTGGGACTTCTCTCGTTCGCCGGCGTCGCGCACGCACGCACCATCGATCGCGTCGTCGCGGTCGTGAACGACGAGATCATCCTCGACTCGGAGCTCGAGGAGTTCACCGCGCCACTGCTCAAGGCGCAGCTCGATCTCGACACGCCCGAGGGTGCGTCCACGTTCGAGGCGCTCAAGAAGAAGCAGATCGAGCGCCTCGTCGATACGCGCCTCATCGGGCAGCAGGCCACCGAGCTCAACCTCAAGGTCTCGAGCGAAGAGGTCGATCGCGCCGTCGACGAGATCAAGAAGCAGAACAAGATCGCGGACGCGGAGTTCGAGGAGGCCCTCAAGGGTCAGGGCTTCACCCTCGAGGGCTATCGCAAGAACCTGTCTCGCCAGCTCCTCGACATGAAGGTCGTCAACACGGCGGTCCGCGGTCGCGTCATCGTGAGCGACGAGGAGGTTCGCACCGCGTACAACCAGAGCGATCGGCAGAACGCCGGCGAGCGCCTCGCGCACCTCCGCGAGATCGTCATCGAGGTGCCGAAGGACGCCACCACCGCCGAGGTCGCGAAGAAGCAGGCGCTCGCGGCGAAGGTCGTCGCGATGGCGAACTCCGGCAAGGACTTCGTCGAGCTCGCGAAGGCCTACTCCGAGTCCGACACGCGCGCCGACGGCGGTGATCTCGGGTTCGTGCAGGCCGGCAACCTCGTCGATTCGCTCAGCGACGTCGTCACGCAGATGGACCCGGGCGACATCCGCGGCCCCGTGCGCACGCTGGTCGGCTGGTCGGTGCTCCAGCTCGTCGCGTGGAAGGCGGGCAACCTGCGTCCTTTCGACGAGGTGAAGGACCAGCTCCGTCGGCAGCTCTACGATGCGCAGGTCGAGAAGGCGACGGCCGCGTGGATCAAGGAGCTCCGTCGCAAGGCCCACATCGATATTCGCTAGCCCGGCGGCCAGGCGAGCGCGCGGCCACCGAGAAGATGCAGATGGATGTGGAACACGCTCTGGCCCGCGTCGGGACCGGTGTTGATGACGCACCGGTAGCCGCCGGTGAGACCCTCGTCGCGCGCAACCTTCTGCGCGAGCAGGTGCAGCTCGCCGAGGAGCTGGGCGTCCGCTCGGGTGGCGTCGTTCAGCGACGCGAGGTGCTTGCGCGGGATGACGAGCACGTGCGTCGGCGCCTGCGGTCCTACGTCACGGAACGCGAGCGCGTGCTCGTTCTCCGCCACGATCTTGGCGGGGATCTGACCATCGCGGATCTTGCAGAAGAGACAGTCGGACATCCGGACCTCCGAGGCGCAGAGTGCACCAACCTCCGCTGAAGTCGTCAAGCGTGCGCGTCGTGACCTGGAACGTCGGCGAGGTGTACTGGCCCTGGAACGGGAACCAGCTGAAGGACGCCGACGTCGAGGTCGTGGCCCGCGTGGTGGCCGCGCTCGATCCAGACATCGTGCTCTTGCAGGAGCTCCTCGACGAGCGGCAGCTCCGCACGATCGCCGGCCGCGGGTACGCGTCGCAGCTCGCGCAGGCGTGCGGGTACGATCGCCACGTCGGCGTGCTGGTGAAGTCACGTCACGAGCCGCGGTTCTCCGATCACCTGCTGTCGCCGACCACGCGCGGCGTCGTCGAGGCGCAGCTCACGCTCGACGGCCTCGAGATGCGCGCGTTCAGCCTGCACTTCGACGTGTTCAATCGCCCGCGACGGCTGGCCCAGGTGCATTGCGCCGCTGCGATCATCGGCGGCGGCTCGTCGCAGCTGACCATCGCCGGCGGTGACTTCAACTACGACCCCGTCGCCTCCGCGCGCCTCGGCTACACGGAGGATCTCGAGTCCGAAGCCGCGCTCGGCGTCCACCTCTCCGACGTCGCGACCGACAGCGGACCCACCCTCGTCGGACTGCTGCGGGTCGACCGGCTCCTCGCCCGCGGCGACATGATCGCGAGCACACGTTCCTTCACCTCGACGGAGCGCACCCCGCTCGGCGATCATGCGCCCCTCGTCTGCGACCTCGCGTTGCGCTCACCGGGGTCGGCGCGACCGCCCATCCGACCGTCGCGTATCCGACGTTGACGGTGATCGCGAAGGCCCCTAGCATGCCGCTCTGCCTCGTCCCTGAGCGTTCGCTGTAACAAGGAGAATCCGTGGAGCACCGCCGCGCAGATCGACGCTACGACCGCACCATCGACATCGAGGTCATTGCCGATGTCGCCACGGTTCAGGCGAAGACGCGCAACATCAGCCTCGGTGGTGTCTTCATCACGGCTGCCTCCGCGCTCCCGTTCGGCAGCAAGGTGAAGCTCCACTTCACCATCCCCACGCAGGTCGAGGTCGTCGAGATCGACGGCGAGGTCCGCTGGGTCGAGAACGAGCCGGGCGGGACGTTCGGCATGGGCATCCAGTTCGGCGGCCTGCGCGCGCGTGACGTGTGGGCGCTCAACAAGTTCTTCGAGCGACCGGCCGAGTAGCAAGATGTCTCGCAAGATGCACCCCGGTCTCCGCGCTGTCGCCGCGCTCGTCGTCGTCGCGTTCAGCTCGGCCGTCGTGCATGCGCAGCCAGCGCCGCAGCCTCCGTCCCAGGAGAAGGCGCCCGTCGGCGTGCTGTGGATGGGTGAGGACGACGGGGACGTCGCGTCGCACCTCGTCGACGAGGTCAACGCCGCCATCGGTCGCAAGCAGTCGGTGCGGCTCATCGACAGCGCCACCGATCGCCGCGTCCTGGCCGAGGGCGGCCCGAGCGCGAAGGTGCAGATGCAGCTGCGCAGCGCCGAGTCGATGCTCGCGCGCGGCAAGCTCGCCGACGCCGCGACCGCGCTCGAGGGCGCCGAGCAGCACCTCTTCACCGATGTCCCGTTCGACTCGCTCCGCGCGCGCCTCGGCGAGGTCGAGCGCGGGTTGCTCCTCGTGTACGACCAGCTGGGTCGCAACGACGACGCCGCGCGCGCCGCCACGCGTCTCCGCATGGCGCCCGGATCGACCGACGACGTGAAGGTCCTCCTCGATCGCCACTACCCCGGCGCGCGCGCGGGCGCAGCGCTTCCGCCCGTCGAGATCGTGTCCACGCCCGCCGGCGCGCAGGTCTATCGCGACCTCTCGCCCATCGGTGTCACGCCGATCACCGTCGATGGTGGCGACCGCAGCATCGACTTCGTCGACATCGAGGCCAAGGGGTTCCGTCGCGCGCACCTCGCGCTCGGCATGGGCGGCCACGTCGAGGTCGCGCTCGCGCCGGAAGAGCGCCTCGGGGTGCTCGTCGATCACATCCGCGATCAGTCGCCCGATGCGCCCGCCGTCGAGGTCGCTGCCCTCGGCAAGCGCGTTGGTGCAGACCGCATCCTCGTCATCCTGCCCGACGGCCCGCGCAAGGTCCTCGCGCGCTGGCTCGAGGTGAAGAGTCAGAAGTGGTCCGATCCCACACTGCGGGTCGACAATGCCGGCACGCCTGCGATGGAGCGCCTCGCGAGCTACGTCGCGCCCGGTGATGCCTCCAACGGCGATGGCGCGCAGCTCGGCCCCGCGCCTGCGGTGACGGCCCCGCCCGCCACGGCACCCGCCAAGAAGTCGAAGTACGGCATGTGGGGCAAGTGGTACACGTGGGTCGCGGCCGTCGCGGTCGTCGGGCTCGTCGTGGGGCTCCTCGTCGCGCAGAACGTCGGCGACGACAAGCTCACCTTCAAGAGCAGCAAGTAACTACTTCGTCGTAGGGTCGGCGAACGGCGGCGGCAAGATCGGCGCGCGCTCGGCGGCCTTCGACGTGCGCTGGAGCTCGATCTCGCTCATGAGCACCGCAGGCGCGACGGTGGAGACGGGCACGAAGCCGGACTCCGCGCCGCAGAAGCCGTTGAAGACGCCCTCGGTGTCCGACGTCGCGATGATCTTGCCGACCGTGGTGAGCGGCGTGCCGACCATCTCGACGCCGCGCACGAGGGTCTCCTCGCCGGTGTTCGCGTCCACCTTGTAGACGAGGCGGAGCTGGCCCTTGAACGCCTGGAAGCCGTAGTTCGACGTGTTCGTCGAGCCGCCGGCGATGTCGCGGATGATGAGCCCGAACGGCTTGCCCTGCTTCTTCACCTCGTCCATGAGCTTCTGCTTGAGCTGCGCCATCGGCAGCTGGTTCGACGAGCGCACGAAGAGGTTGCCCATGCGCCCCATCGGGTTGTTGGTGCCCTCTGCGCGGCCATGACCGTTCGATCGCAGCGCACCGGCGATGGGCGTACGCGACTTGAGGAAGCCGCGCAGCACGCCATGGTCGATGAGGGTGACGGAGCGTGCGGGCACGGCCTGATCGTCGACGGTGTACCAGCCATTGAGCGCCACCTTTCCGACGGTGCGCACGGTCGGATCGTCGATGACGGACAGGAAGTCGGGGAGCACGCGCTTGCCGATCTGTCCCTTGAACGTGCGGCCCTCCTTCTCGTCGTTCTGGCGCTCGCCCTCGAGGCGATGACCGACCGTCTCGTGGAAGAACACGCCCGCGGCCTCCTCCATGAGCAGCGCAGGGCCCGTGTAGGGATCGATGACCTTGGCCTCGCGCAGCTCGCCGAGCTCCTTCGTGAGGCGCTCGATGGTGGAGGCGAGCGTGGCGTCGTCGGGGAGCTGGTCGGGGCTGCGCGCGTAGAAGACCTTGTCGTGCGACAGCAGCACGCCGTCCTTGGCGCGTGTCAGCGCGGAGAGCTGGACGCCGTAGATGATGCGATCGGCGACCACCGTCGAGCCCTCGGAGTTGACGAGGTAGCGCGTGGTGCGATCCATGCTGAAGCGCACCGTGGCATCGAGGAGCTCGGGGTGCTTGCGGTACAGCAGCGACGCGCGTCGTGCCCGCTCGGCGACAGCGCTCTCGTTCCACGCGATGCCCGCAGGCGTGTCGATGGAGGTGATCGGCTTCTCCTTCGAGAAGCTCGGCAACGACTCGTCCTCGACGACCGCCGTGACGCGACGACCACGCTTCTTCGCGTACTCGGACAGCGCCTTCTTGTACTTCACGTCGGTGAGCAGCCACAGCGTGGTGCGCAGCGCAGCGGCGTCGTCGTCGATGGGTGCCTGCGTCGGCGGCTCCCAGCTGTCGGGATCGGAGAGGTCGAAGAGCTCGTGATCGGAGCTCGTGTTGTCGAGCTGGTAGTCGCCGACACGAACCTCCGCGTGGGCCTGTCGACCGTGGTCGCGGTCGCTGACAGCGACGGCGCCGAGGCGCGCGGTGACGTCGCGCTCGTCATAGTCTCGCACCGAGTACGCGATGAAGTAGGGCGCCTCGTACCCCTTGAGCCGGAGCTTGCCCATCGCGCGACCGAGCTCCTGCTTCATCGCCGAGAGCGTGTCGTCGACCCTGGTCCTGTCCGGAACGGAGTCCGCCGCCGAGGCCAAAATGGGGGCCGCGGCGACGAGGAGGACGACAAGAGAGCGCAGACGCATGCCTGTCTGACTATATCCGCCTTTGTCGGGAGGCGCCGGTCACGTATGCTCTGCCCCCCGACATGAAGACCATCACCGAATTTTCAGGTTTCATCATCCAGCGAGCCGCGCAGATTCGCGGCAAGCAGACGCCCAGCAAGCCTGTGGCACCGACGGAGGCCCCGGCCGAGGCAAAGCCCGAAGCAGCGGCCGCAGCCCCATCCGACGCTCCGGCCGCCGAAGGCGAGGCCGAGCCCGAGGGCGAGGCTGCAATTGCCGCCGAGGGCGAGGCCGAGCCCGAGGGCGAGGCTGCTCCCGACGGTGAGGCTGCTGCTGCGCCAGCCGCCGAGGCTGCGCCCGCGCTCACGGCACAGGACGAGGCGCTCGGCACCGAGATGGACGTCTCGGGCGATCGCCTGGCGCGGCTCGTCGAGGCCCTCACCGTCGTCGGTGACAAGGCCGCCGATGTCCGTCTCGTGCGCGTCTTCGCTGCCGGCGAGACCGAGCCCAAGGGCGGCAAGAAGATCGGCGGCCACGTCTTCGTCATCGACTACATGCCGAAGACGATGAGCCAGACACACGTCAAGAGTGACCGCGGTGGCAAGGGCGGTCGCCCCGGTGATCGCGGTGGCAAGGGCGGCTTCGGTGGTGGTGGCGGCGGCGGCGGCGGTCCGAAGGGAGCCGGTGGGTTCTCGTTCGGTCCTCCCGGCGGTCGTCGCGACGAGGCCGAGGCGCGTGGCCCGATGCCCAGCTCCGGTGTGGGCTGGACGCTGAGCCGCGCGGAGGTTCCCGCCGGTGAGCAGCGTCGTGGCGGCAAGCCCGGCGGTCGTCCGGGTGCGCGCGGTCCCGGTCGTCCCGGCGGTGGTCCTGGCGGCGGTGGTCCCGGTGGTCGTCCCGGTGGCGGCGGCGGTCCTGGAGGTCAGCGCCCGAGCGGTCCGCGTCCGGCGGGTGCTCCTGGCGATCGTCCGCCCGGCACTCCGAACGATCGTCCGCGCGGCCCGCGTCCGACGGGCCCGCGTCCGCCCGGCGCGCCCGGCGGTGCGAATCGTCCCGGTGGTCGTGGTCCGGGTGGTGGTGGTCGCGGTCCCGGTGGCGCGCCGCGCACGCCCGAGGTCGTTCACCGTCACGGTGTCGCTCCGACGGCAGCTCCCGCCGCTGCACCCGCGGCCGACACGGCCCCGACGGCACCCGAGGGCGAGTCCAAGTAGCTGCACCACGGCTACGGGCATGAACAGCGCCCGTAGCCGGTTCTAGGTGCTCCTGGTAGGCCTGCCGAAGAGCGCGTCGAGCCGCTGTCTGGTGTCGATGCGCTCTGCGCGCTCGTCTCGCGACTGGCGCAAGAACGCCTCCACCGAGCCGACGCGGTCCAGCGCCTCGTCGGTGGCTGGGTCGACGCCGCGCCGGTAGGCACCGAGCAGGATGAGGTCGCGCTGCCGCTCGTAGGTGGCGAGGATCTGTCTGAGCTTCGACGCGGCCGCGCGGTGCGGTGGATCGATGAGATCGTCCATCACGCGTGAGAGGCTGCGCACGACGTCGATCGCCGGCCACTGCGCACGTGCTGCGAGCTCGCGCGAGAGCACGACGTGGCCGTCGAGGATCGCGCGCACCTCTTCCGAGATCGGATCGTCGAGGTCGTCGTTGTTGGTGAGCACGGTGTAGATCGCCGTGATGGAGCCGGTCGCGGCCTGTCCGGAGCGCTCGAGGAGCCGCGGCAACATCGCGAACACCGACGGGGGATAGCCCTGCCTCGCAGGCGGCTCACCGGCGGCGAGGCCGACCTCGCGCTGCGCCCGGGCGACGCGCGTGAGCGAGTCCATGAGCAGCAGGACGCGCTGCCCGCGATCGCGGAAATACTCGGCGACGGCGGTGGCCCCGAGCGCGGACTTGAGGCGCAGGAGCGGCGGTGCATCCGAGGTGGCGCACACGCAGACGGAGCGACGGCGGCTGTCGTCGTCGAGCTGCGTCTCGAGGAAGTCGCGCACCTCGCGACCGCGCTCGCCGACGAGGCCGATGACGATGACGTCGGCGTCCGCGAAGCGCGCGATCTGTCCGAGCAGCGTGGACTTGCCGACGCCCGACGGCGCGAACAGGCCGAGGCGCTGCCCCTCGCCGAGCGTGAGCATGCTGTCGATGGCGCGGATGCCGGTGGTGAGCGGCAGCGTGATGCGCCGGCGCGAGAGCGGATCGGGCGCGGGACGCTCGACGGGCCACCACACGAGGTCGTCGCCGAGCGGGCCCTTGTCGTCGATGGGCTCGCCGAGGCCGTCGATGACGCGGCCGAGCAGCGAGGGGCCGCAGCGGATGGAGAACGGTCGACCCGTGGGGCGTACCACGGAGTCGGGGCCGATGCCGTCGGCGTGACCGAGCGGGAGGAGCGTCACCTCCTCCCCCTGGAAGCCGACGACCTCGGCGAGGAGCGGCGCGCCGCGCTCGCGCTCGATGATGACGAGCTCGCCGACGCGCGCGCCCGGCGCGGTCGCGCGGACCACGAGGCCGACGAGCTCCGTGACCCGCCCGGACACCTCGACGCCGCGCGTGCGATCGAGGACCCGCAGCGCCTCGTCGAGCGAGAGCTCGCTCACTTGGTGTCTCCGCGGAGCGCGCGCTCGATGGCATCGAGCTGCACCGACAGGCGCGCGTCGACCTGGCCGAGCTCGCTGTCGAGTACGCAGCCTCCGCGCGGCACGTGCGCGTCGGCCTCGATGCGCAGCACCCCGCCGGAGCGACAGCGCTCGAGGAGCCGCGGACGGCCACTCTCGAGGAGCTCGAGGTCGTCGGGATGGCAGCGGATACGCAGCGCCTTCGGCTCGCCTGCGTGCGACAGCGCCTGGGCGGTGAGGTCGACGACGGCAGCGGGATCGAGCGTGAGCGTGCGGCCGAGCAGCTTGGCGGCGATCTTCACCGCCAGCTCGCGCAGCTCGACGGTGGCTTCGCGTCGCGCGCGAGCGGCGGTGGACCGCGCACCGATGAGCAGCTCGGTCACGGCGGCGAGCCCGCGCTCCTTGCCTTCGGCCTGCGCCTCGTTGCGCAGGCGCTCGGCCTCGGCGCGCGCGCTCGCGAGCAGGGTCTCGGCCTCGGTCTGCGCCTCTCTGCGGATGGTGGCGGCGTCGGCGAGGGCCTCGAAGCGCGCACCCGACACGAGGCGCGCGCTCTGCGCCGCAGCGCCGCGCAGCAGGCGAGCCTGGCTCACGAGCCGCCCGTCTCGGCGGTGGAGATCTCGTTGTCGATCTCGTCCTTGCCGGGGCCGGGGCGCGCGGGGAAGCGGCGCGCGAGCTTCTCGCCGATGGCGCTGACGGCACCGACGATACCCTCGCCGAACGCGCCACGTCGGAACGCGACGGAGAGGCGCTGCTGCGCTTCTGTCCACATCGCGTGGCCCGGCGGTGCTCCGATGCCGCTGTCGCCCACGATGCAGAAGCGGCGATCGTGGATCGCGACGTACACGAGCACGCCGTTGCGCTGCTCCGTGCGGTGCAGCCCGAGCTGATCGAAGACCTCGACGGCACGGCTGTATGGATCGGCCGCGCGACAGCGAGCCTCGACGTGCACCTTCAGCTCGCCCGTGGTGTAGAGCTCTGCGGTGCGGATCGCGAGGATGATGTCGTGCTGGTCGCGCGGGTGCAGGAGGCGATCGAGCGTGGTGCTCTTCTGCTTGTCGGCGGGACGACCTTCGGAGGCGGAGCTCATGACGCGGGTGTCGTCATGATAGCGGGATTGTCGCGCAGAGGCGCGCCAGCGCGGATCGCTCGCCCTCGGGCAGCAGCTGCTCGCGCTCGCGCAGCAGGATCTCGCCGAGCGCACGCGGCAAGCGCTGCGCGATGCGTCGCGCGCGGTCCCCGCTGCCCAGGAGGCCGCCGGCGGCGAGCGGCGCGATCCAGCCTGTCCCGACGCGCTGGAAGAACAGCGCCCCCGGCTCGTCGTCGTGCGGCGTCGCGCCCGAGCGGAACAGCGCGCGCTGCGCACCCTTCACCTCCTCCGCGCTCACGCCAGGCGGGATCGCGCGGACCTCGGCGGCGAGCTTCGACGCCTCGGGCTCGCCGATGCGCGCGAGCAGCTGGGCCAGCGCGCTGCGGGGCGCTCCCGTGAACGCGATCGCGACGCGACGACGACCGACGAGCAGGAGCGCGTGCAGCAGGCGCTCGACCGGTCCCTCGAGCAGATGATCGACGATCGCCGGCCGACCTTGCGCGGGCGGCGCGGGGTCCATCGACACGAGCGCGCCGTAGGCCACGCGCGCGAGGTAGCGCGTCGCGGGCTCCAACGCGCTCGCCCGGGGCGTCGTGTACCAGGACGCATCGATGCGCTCGAGGTGCGCCGGCACCAGCGACGACAACGCCGTTTCCTCGAGCGCGCGCTCCGCGGGCTCGCACAGGCGCTCGAGGTGCAGCCGGGCGACGGGGGAGCGGAGGCGCGCCGCCGCGGCGATCGGACCGAGCAGCCGCAGCGCGGCGAGCGTGCGACCTCGCTCGGTGAGCGTGAGCTCGTCGCTCACGGACCTGTGGCGCGACGCGCGGGGCGCAGTCGCCAGCGCTGCACCTGACCGGACTCGCCCTTCGGAAGCACATCGACGAACTCGATCGCGCGTGGATATTTGTACGGCGCGATCTCGGCCTTCACGTACTCCATGAGCGCTGTCGACAGCATCTTCGACGGGGTGTGTCCGACGTTGGTCACCACGTACGCGTGCGGCTGCGGTAGGCCGTGATCGTCCTCGCCCTCGACGACGGCGCACTCCCACACCGCCGGGTGGCCGAGCAGCGTCTGCTCGACCTCCGACGGCGCGATCCAGCGACCGCCGACCTTGAACAGCTCGTCGGCGCGGCCGCAGTGGAAGTAGTGTCCATCGCTGTCGACTAGGAAGCGATCGCCGAGGCGCAGCCAGCCGTCCTCGCTCAGGGTCGGCGTACGCTCGGGGTGCGCGTCGGACGGCCGGTAGTAGCGTCCGGCGACCGTGGGCCCGCGGATCTCGAGCATGCCGATTTCCTCGGCAGCGACGGTGCGGCCCGCGTCGTCGACGAGCCGGGCCTCGACACCGCGGAGTGGTGTGCCCACCGACGCAGCGCGCGTTTGTCCGGGGCGGTTGGAGAGGACGAAGTGCAGCGCCTCCGTCACGCCGAAGCCGTGAAGCGGCGTGACCCCGAACGACTCCTTCACGCGCTCGCCGAGGCGCGCGGGAAGGCCCTCGGCGCCGGAGATCGCATGGCGAACCGTCTGGAAGCAGCGTGGCTTCACGCCCGACAGCGCGCTGTGGTCCTGCACCATCTGCGCGTACAGCGATGGCGTCGCGGCGAAGACCGTCGGCCTGAACGCGGCCATCACGTCGAAGAGCGTGCGCGGGCGCGGCCTGGCGGGGAGCAGGTAGCTCGCAGCGCCGCGCGCGAGCGGGAAGAGCAGGCCGAGCCCGAGACCATATGCCGACGTGAGCTTGGCGGTGGAGAAGACGCGATCGTCCTCGCTGAGCGCGAGCACGTCGCGCGCATAGGCGTCGCACGCACTCTCCACGGCCGCGCGGCCGTGTCCGACGCCACGCGGCCCGCGACCCGCGCCCGCGCTGTACAGCACGAACGCTGGCGCGTCCCCGCTGACGTCGGCGGGACGAGGCACGTGCTCGGTGGCGCGGACGAGCGCGTGGTAGTCGCGCTGGCCTGCGCGCGCGCCGCCGACCGCGAGCACGTCACGCAGCGTCGGGACCTCGGTGCGGACGAGGTCGACCGTCGCGGTGAGATCCGCGCTGGCCACGACGGCGACCGCGCCGCAGTCCACGAGCAGATCGCGCAGCTCGACGGGTCGCAGGAGGATGCTCACCGGGACCGCGATCGCGCCGATGTGGATCGCGCCGAGCATCGCCGCGGCCAGCTCCATCGAGTCGTGCAGCAGGAGGGCCACCGTCTCGCCCTGCTTGACGCCCAGCGATGCGAGCGCAGCGCCTGCACGACCGGACTCGTCCGCGAGCGTCTCGAACGACCACACGCGCTTCGGCTCGCGCAGCGCGACGCGTGGGCCGAGCCCGCGCTGGAGAGCGCGATCGAGCAGGGACGTGGCGAGGTTACCGGACAACGCCGGTTCAGCTTATCAGCGACGCATGCGGCTCGTAAGGCTGTAGGCGTGCGTGGGCGGTCCTGCGACAATGCGTCCGTGCGGATCAGCGGCGGCACCCTCTCCGGACGACAGCTCGTGGCGCCTGCGGGCGACGCCACTCGGCCGACCTCGGACAAGGTCCGTCAGGCGATCTTCAACCGCCTGGTGCACGCGAAGCTCGCCGGAGCCGACGAGCTCTACCCGCTGGCGGGCCCGGTGCTCGATCTGTTCGCGGGCTCGGGTGGCCTCGGCCTCGAGGCGCTCTCGCGTGGCGCGAGCCGCTGCGACTTCGTGGACGGCTCGGCGCCCGCGTGCGAGTGCATCGAGAAGAACCTGGCGAGCCTCGGGCTCGGCGCGCGCGCGAAGGTGCATCGTTCGCGGGTGGACGCGTTCCTCGAGCGCGCGGAGCCTGGCTACACGCTCCTGTTCGCGGATCCGCCGTACGCAGACGCGGGCGCGCTGCTCGACAAGACGCTCGACCAGCTCCTCGCTCGCGACCTCCTCATCGAGGGTGCGCTCTGCATCCTCGAGCACGCCGTGAAGCCCGCACCGCGAGTCGTGACCGAGCCCGTGGATGGCCTCGAGCTCCTCGATCAACGCGAGTACGGCCAGACCGTAGTCTCTTTCGTGCGCGTGACGCGTCGTGGTACGCGTAGTCCCCCATGAGTCGCATTGCCATCTATCCGGGCTCGTTCGACCCGATCACGAATGGGCACGTCGACATCCTGCAGCGTGCGCTCGTGCTGTTCGATCGCGTCGTCGTCGCCATCGCCAATAATGTGCGCAAGGCGCCGCTGTTCACCGTCGAGGAGCGCAAGGATCACATCATCCGCGCGGTGCAGGGTGACGGGCGCATCGAGGTCGACGCTTTCGAAGGCCTGCTGGTCGACTACGTGAAGAAGCGAGGCTCGCGCACCGTCGTCCGCGGCCTGCGCGCGCTCGCCGACTTCGAGTACGAGTTCCAGCTCGCACACATGAACCGCCGGCTTGGCGTCGACATCGACACCGTGTTCTTGATGACGAGCGAGAAGGACTTCTACGTCTCCTCCTCGCTCGTGAAGGAGGTCGCCCAGTTCGGCGGCGACGTCCATGGCCTCGTACCCGCGCACGTCGAAGAGGCGCTGAAGACTCGAATGGGAGCTCGTCCGTGAAGATCTCTGAACGCATCCGTGCCATGAAGCCGTCGCTGACGCTCGCCGTTGCTGCGCGCGCGGACAAGCTGCGCCGCGAGGGCCTCGATATCGTGGCCTTCGGCGTCGGCGAGCCCGACTTCGAGACCCCCGCGTTCATCCGCGACGCCGTCATCGAGCAGCTGAAGAACGGCAAGGGGCTCGGCAAGTACACAGCCGTTCCGGGCACGCCAGAGCTCCGCGCCACGGTCGCGGCCGAGCTCACCGCGGCGCACGGCGTGCCGTTCACCGCCGAGCAGATCATCGTCTCCGCAGGTGCGAAGCACTCGCTCTACAACCTCTTCATGTCGATGCTCGACGACGGCGACGAGGTCATCGTGCCGACGCCCGCGTGGGTCAGCTACACCGACCTCATCTCGATGGCGGGCGGTAAGCCGGTGCTGCTCGAGACGTCGCCCGTCGATCGATACCAGATCGACGCAGAGCAGCTCGAGCGCCTCATCACGCCGAGGACGCGCGCGGTGCTCCTCAACTCCCCGTGCAACCCGACGGGCGCGGTCTACGACGAGGCCACGCTGCGCTCGCTGTCGCAGGTGCTGCTACGCAACCCGCACGTCATGGTCATCACCGACGACATCTATCGCAAGCTCGTCTACGGCGTGACGTGGGTGTCGATCCTCCGCGTCTGCCCGGAGCTCGCGCCGCGCGTCATCATCATCGACGGCGTCTCGAAGACGTACGCGATGACCGGCTGGCGCATCGGCTACTGCGCGGGCCCCGTCGAGCTCGTGAAGGCCATGTCGACGCTGCAGAGCCAGTCCACGACGAACGCCGCCGCCATCGCTCAGGCCGCCGCCATCGTCGCGCTCAGGGGGCCGGGCAATGCGTCCGGTGGGGACCCGATCGAGGCCATGCGCCTCGAGTTCGACAAGCGCCGCGTGCGCATGGTCGAGCTGCTCTCCGCGATCCCGGGTGTGAAGCTCACGGCCCCGCGCGGCGCGTTCTACTGCTTCCCCGACCTGAACGCGTACATCGGCAAGCCCGGCATCGCGGACGACATGGCGCTCGCCGACTACCTCCTCGACAAGGCACGCACCGCCGTCGTTCCGGGCTCGGGCTTCTACGCGCCGGGCTTCGTGCGCCTGTCGTACGCCACGTCGATGGATCGCATCGAGGAGGGCGTGAAGCGCATGACCGAAGCACTGCAAGCGCTCGGCTGAACACGATGCGACGTCGCGACTTCCTCGGTAGCAGCGCCGGGCTCTTGGGAGCAGCGCTGCTCGCCGGCTGCGGCAACGGCGCTGCGGAGGACGATGTCGCGATCGTCGGTGGTGGGCTCGCCGGGCTCACCGCTGCCTACCGCCTCAAGCAGCTCGGCACGATGGCGACGGTGTACGAGGGCTCGGCGCGGCTCGGCGGCCGCGTCCTCACCGATCGGACGTCGTTCCTCGAGGGGCAGCACGCGGAGCTCGGCGGCGAACGTATCGACTCGACGCACGCGACGATCCTCGCACTGTGCAAGGAGCTGGCGGTCGAGGTGGTCGACTCGACGCCGGGTGGGATCGACCTCTATCCCGTGGGCGGTGCGCTGCTCACGCCGGCAGAAGCGCAGGCCGCGCTTGCGCCCATCCAGGCCGCGCTCGAGTCCGCACGCGACAACGCGGTCGCGCTCGATGCGCTCTCGCTCGCGGCGTGGCTCGACTCCATCGGTGCGTCGGGTGCCGGGCGCACGCTCTTCGAGCTCGCAGCGACGGCGAAGTACGGCCTCGACCCTGACGCGCTCGGCATCTCCAATCTCCTGCTCAGGCCACTCTCCGACGAGCGCTTCCGCATCTCGGCCGGCAGCGACTCACTCGTCGGCAGGCTCGCCGCAGCGCTCCTGCCCGGCCAGGTCGTGCTGCGCCATCGCCTGCTCGCGGTCGCGCCACGCACCGATGGTCGCATCCGCTGCACCTTCGACACGGGTGGCGACGCGGTCGACGTCATCGCACGTCGCGTGGTGCTCGCGCTTCCGTTCTCGACGCTGCGAACGTGCGCGCTCTCCGTCGAGCTTCCATCCGTGCAGCGCCAGGCCATCGCCGAGCTCGGGTACGGCACGGGCAACAAGGTCGCGTACGGCTTCTTCTCGCGGTTCTGGACCGAGGCTGGTGACAGCGGCACCACGCTCGGCGATCTCGGCTGGCAGACGACGCGCGACGCGAGCCTCTCGCAGGCCGGGTCGTCGGGGATCCTCGTGAACCAGGTCGGTGGTCAGCGCGGCATCGACAGCGCGTCCAGCGATCGGACGAGCGAGCTCACCACGTTCGCCACGCAGCTCGACACCTTGATCCCCGGCGCGGTGGCGCAGTCGAGCGGCACGTCGTCCACGGCCGCATGGCCCACCGCGCCGTTCTCGCTCGGGAGCGTGTCCGCGTTCCTGCCGGGGCAGGCCACGGCGTTTTCAGGCGCGCTCGCCGCCGCCTCGCGGAACGTCTACTTCTGCGGAGAGCACACCGCTGGCGTAGCTGCTGGCACGATGGAGGGCGCGGTCGCGTCTGCAACGACCGTCGCGATGCTGCTCGGTTCAGGATAGCTCGGGCGAGCGCAGCGTGAAGATCGCGACCTCGCTCGGTGCGCCGGCGCGGATCGGCACGGACGACGCACCGACGCCGCAGTTCACGTACAGCCGCAGGTCGCCGATATCGTAGAAGCCCTTGAGGTACGGAGCGCCGAGGCGCTTGAAGAGGTGCGCGGTGATCTTCGGGATGTGCACGTGACCACCGTGGGTGTGGCCCGCGAGCGCGAGGCCGGGACCGTAGTCGGCCGCGTCGTCTGCGATCGAGGGGACGTGCGTGAGCACGATCCGGCTTCGCTTCTTCTTCACGCCCGAGAACGCGCGCGCCACGTCGTGGTGGCCCGTGACCGCGTCGCCGATGCCCACGATGTCGAGCGGGCGCTTGCGCAGGCGCACGGTGGTGTGAGCGTTCTCGAGCACCTCGATGCCGTTGCCCTCGAGCGCGGCGGTGACGCCGCGCGCATCCGTCCAGTGATCGTGGTTGCCGAGCACCGCATAGGCCGGCACATGCACGTCCGACAGGATGTCGGCCAGCGTGCCGACGAACTTCGGGCTGTAGCAGACGAAGTCCCCCGTCAGGAACAGCAGGTCGGGCTGATCCGCCTGCGCGAGCTCGAGCGCGCGACGGATGCGACGGTGTGGCGTGAGCATGCCGACGTGTAGGTCGGTGACGTGCGCGATCTTCACGCCGTCGTGCGCCGGGTCGAGGCCGGGCACCTCCACGTCGAGCCGGACAATGCGCGGGCCGCGCTTGTCGACCCACTGCCCGAGAGACTCGGAGAGTGCACCTGCCAGCTCCGACGCTCGGCCCATGCATGTAAGATGCGCACGCCACGGGATCGCGCCAGCACCTTTTTCGCGTGATGATGGCGCCCGATGACACAGGCGACGTCACCGTTCCAGAGCAGCGTTCGTCCATGGGCCGATGAGGCTGTCCGTCGCATCGAGGCCGATGTGCAGCGGTCGAGTGACACCCACCTCATCCCCCTCTTGCTGCCGTGGCCGGGCATCTCGCTCTACTTCAAGGACGAATCGAGCCACCCGAGCGGGAGCCTCAAGCACCGTCTCGCGCGCTCGCTGTTCCTCTACGCGCTCGTGAACGGCTGGCTGCGCGAGGGCTCGACCGTCATCGAGTCGTCGAGCGGCTCGACGGCCGTGTCGGAGGCGTACTTCGCGCGCCTGCTCGGCCTGCCGTTCATCGCCGTGATGCCGCGCAGCACGTCGCCCGAGAAGCTCGCGGCCATCGAGTTCCAGGGCGGCCGCTGCCACCTCGTCGACAGCGCGGCCGACATCGGCGACGCGTCGCGCGAGCTCGCCATCGAGCTCGGTGGTCACTACATGGATCAGTTCACGTTCGCCGAGCGCGCGACCGACTGGCGCGGCAACAACAACATCGCCGAGTCGATCTTCCATCAGCTCGAGCTCGAGCCCGATCCCGTACCTCGCTGGCTCGTCGCTGCGGCGGGCACCGGTGGCACGCTCGCGACGCTCGGCCGTTACGTGCGCTACTGCCGTCACCCCACGAAGGTGTGCGGCGTCGATCCCGAGCGTTCGGTGTTCTTCGACTGCTACACGAAGCGCGATCGCACGATCACGCGCCCCGACGGCTCGCGCATCGAGGGCATCGGTCGGCCGGTCGTGGGCTCGTCGTTCCTGCCCGACGTGATCGACGCGATGGTGAAGATCCCCGACGCCTGGTCGGTCGGCGCGATGGCTGCGCTCAACAAGAAGCTCGGTCGCGCGGTCGGAGCCTCGACGGGCACGAATCTCGTCGCGTCGCTGCTATGTGCAGGCGACCTCGCCGCGCGTGGCGAGCGCGGCTCCATCGTCACGTTGCTCTGCGACGGTGGTGAGCGCTACCGCCGCAGCTACTACGACGCGGCCTGGCTCGGATCGACAGGGCTCGAGTGCACGGCGCAGTGCGAGGCCGTGACGCGGTGGCTCGACGACGGTATCGCGCCGCCCGCGGAGCTCTTCGCTCGCGCGGGGGCGCTCGGGAACCGTTAGCTCGCGGCCTTGTACGTCGCCATGACGTCGTGCAGCAGCTTCACGGCCTCGTCGTGTGGCCGCTGGAAGGCGTTGCGACCCATGATCGAGCCGAACGCGCCGCCCGCCGCGAGCTCCTTGACCTCGGCGAGCAGCGTCGGCGTGTCCTTGTTCTCACCGCCGGAGAAGATGACGATGCGCTTGCCGTTGAAGCAGCTCTGCACGACGTGCTTCACGCGATCGGTGAGCGTCTTCGTCGGGATGGCGTACTTCTCGAAGACCTTCTTCGCCTCGTCCTGGTAGACGACGTCCTTCGGCGGCTTGACCTTGATGACGTGCGCGCCGAGCTGGCAGCCGATGTGCGCCGCGTAGGCCGTGATGTCGATCGCCTGCTCGCCGTCCTTCGCCAGGCCCGAGCCGCGCGGGTAGCACCACAGCACCGTCGGGAGACCGCAGTCCTTGGCCTCGGCGATGAGCTCGCGGAGATCCTCGTACATCGTGTTGCGCTCGGACGAGCCGGGATAGATCGTGTAGCCGATGGCGGAACAGCCCATGCGCACCGCGTCGCTCACGGAGCCCGTGATGGCCGAGCAGGGCTCCATCTTCGACATCGTGTCCGAGTTGTTGAGCTTGAGGATGAGCGGCACGCGGCCGGCGAAGTCGTTCGCGACGAGCTCCAGCGCACCGAGCGGCGCGGCGTACGCGTTGCAGCCGGCGTCGATGGCGAGCTGGATGTGATAGGTCGGATCGTAGCCGGGCGGGTTCGGCGCGAACGAGCGCGCAGGCCCGTGCTCGAAGCCCTGGTCGACGGGCAGGATGACCATCTTGCCGGTCCCCGCCAGGGTGCCGTGCTCGAGCATGCGAGCGAGGTTGGTCACGACTCCGGGGTTCTCGGAGCGGTACCACGAGAGGATCTGCTGGACGCGGTCTGAGCGAGTGTTGGACATGATGAAGGAGCGTAGGCCGCGCCCTATTCCACGGTCAACGCCTCACCACACCTTGCAGACCTTGTCGGCAGGCTTGACCATCGCTGCGCCGGGCTTGCACTGGAACGCCTTGCCGAACTCCGGCACGTTCACGACGAGGCCGTTCACGCGCGCCTTCGGCGGCGAGTGCGGGTTGGTGATCGCGGAGACGCGCAGCGCCTCGGGGCGCTCGTTCGCGCACGCCCACTGCGCGTAGCCGACGAAGAAGCGCTGCTCGGCCGTGAGCCCGTCGGCGGACTTCATCGCCGCCGGCGGCGTCGTGGTCTTCCACGCGCGGTACGCGAGGATGAGGCCGCCCAGATCCGCGACGTCCTCGCCGAGCGTGAGCTTCCCGTTGATCTTGATGTCGTCGACGATGGTGTACGTCGAGTACTGATCCGAGACGCACTTCGCGCGGCGGCGGAACTCGGCATCATCAGCCGGCGTCCACCAGTCGCGCAGGTTGCCGAGCGAGTCGAACTGGCGGCCCTCGTCGTCGAAGCCGTGCGTCAGCTCGTGACCGATGGTCGCGCCCGTGTTGCCGTAGTTCGGTGCGTCGTCGAGCTTGGGGTCGAAGAGCGGCGGCTGCAGCACACCCGCGGGGAAGTTGATGTCGTTCATCTGCGACGAGTAATAGGCGTTCACGTCGCTGGCCGACATGAACCACTCGCCGCGATCGACGACGTTGCCGACCTTCGCGGCGTCACGCTTGGTCTCGAAGCGGTTCGCGGCGAGCACGTTGCCGAAGAAGTCGTCGCGCTTGATGACGATGCTCGAGTAGTCGCGCGGGTGATCCGGGAACCCGATCTTGTTGGCCATCGTGTGCAGCTTCGTGAGTGCCTGCGCGCGCGTCGGCCCGCTCATCCATTCGAGCGACGTGAGGTCCTTCTCCATCTCGGCCTCGATGGCCTTCACCATGACGAGCGCCCGCGTCTTCGTCGCCGGACCGAAGTTCTTGCGCACGAAGAGCTGACCCACGTCCTCGGGCAGCGCGCCCGTCACCTCGTGCGAGCAGGTCTTCCAGCGCGGCGGGAGCTGCTCGACGCCCCGCAGGATGTGACCGTTGAACGCGAACGACTCGTCGACGAACGGCTTCGACAGCTCGGACGCCGCGTCCGCGACGAGGTGCCAGCGGACGTAGTGCTTGAGCGCCGCGATCGGCTCGCGCTTGAGCAGTGCACCCACCTCCTTCACGAACGCGAGCACCTGGATGTCCACCATCGCGGGCGCCTTCACACCGACGTCGGCGAAGAACGCGTCCCAGTCGATGTTCGGCGCCAGCTTGTGCAGCTCTGCGTACGGCAGCTTGTGGAAGACCTTGTGCGGGTCGCGGTGCTCGACGCGCGTGAGCCACGCCTTTGCGAGCGCCGTCTCGATGCGCATCACGTCGGCCGAGGCCTTGCGCTGCTCCGCCGCGTCGTCGCCGAGCAGGCCGAGCATGTTCTGCACGTGCGTGACGTACTTCTTGCGCATGTCGACCGAGCGCGCGTCCTTCTTGAGGTAGTAGTCGCGATCGGGCAGCCCGAGGCCGCCCTCGGTGACGGCGAGGATGTAGTGCGTCGCATCGGATGCGTCCTGCTCCGACGTGTAGCCGAAGAACCCGACGCTCCCGAACTCGCGATCGCGCGCGGCGACCCAGCCGAGGAGCTGCTTGGTGTCGGCGACACCCTTCAATGATGCGAGCGCGGGGTCGAGCGGCGTCGCCCCGCGCGCGTCGATCGCCTTCACGTCCATGCACGCGGCAAACGCATCACCGACGCGGCGCGAGATGGGGTCGCGATCGGCCTTCGGCTGGCTCGCGACCTCGAGGAGACCCCACACGTGCTTCGTGATGTCCTCTCCGAGCTTGCCGTAGACGCTCCACGACGACTGGTCGGGCGGGATGGGGTGGTGCTGCTGCCAGCCGCCGCAGGTGTACGCGTAGAAGTCGGTGCACGGGTCGACGGCGCGATCCATCGCGGCGGTGTCGAGGCTCGGCGTGTACGGCAGCTCGGTGAGCGGCGCATCAGCGGCGAAGGCCGTGGCGGGGAGGAGGGAGAGCGCGAGCGCGGCGACGAGGCGTCGATTCATGGACGCACTGTTCGCCCGAAGCGGTCGCGATTTCAACTGCGGCGTGGTGTCGCGGTCAGGGAACAGAGACGTCCATGAGGTTGTCCTCGGCACTCCGGTCGACGAGCTCGTGCAGTGGATCGACGCCGGCGCGCGCGGGCTTCTCCTTCGTCGTGAACGTGGCGGTCAGTCCGTTGCCGTGTGCGACCGGCCGCTCGATCGTGAGGAGGTGACCGTGTGCGTCGACTGCACCCACCGGCACCGGCTCGTCGATCGACAGCTCGTGCTCCTCGCTCTTGTCGTCGACGCCGACCTTCTTGAGCGTGGCGACGATGGTGACTTCCCAGAGGTGGGAGGGCAGCTCGCGCATCGTGGCGGTGCGCACGCGGTTGTCCCAGAGGATGACCTTCTCGAGCAGGTCGCCCACGAGCAGCTGCGCGGTCGGCGGCAGCTCCGCACGCAGCGCAGCGACCAGATCCGTGGACGTCGCGTACGGCGGACCCTGGCCGGCGAACTTCGCGAGCACGTCCCTCAGCGCCCTGTCGATGACGTCCTCACCGACGACGTCCGCGAGGTAGTACAGCGCGAGGCTGCCCTTGTTGTAGTGGATGTAGAGCTGGTTCTCGACGCGCGCGAGCGGCTGCTCCTCGTGAGCCTCGCCCGCGCGTCCCATGAGGTAGTGGTGCAGCTCGTAGGTGAGGAAGCGCGACATCTGCTCGCGCCCGACCTCCTTCTTCATGAGCGTGAGCGCGCTGTACTGCGCGAGCGACTCCGACAGCAGCGTCGCGCCCTGCGCCCGACCTCCGATGAGCTGGTGCGCCCACCACTGGTGCGCGATCTCGTGCGCGGTCACGTAGAACGGATAGTCGATGTCCTTGTCGTCGGTCGGATCGACGCGCGCGATGAAGCCGATCCCCTCCGAGAACGGGATGAGCGCGGGGAACGACTGCGCGAAGGACGCGTAGCGCGGGAACTCGACGATGTGCAGCGAGCGCCTGGGGTACGGCGAGAAGCGCGTCGAGAACGCCGTCAGCGACTTCTTCGCGGCGTCCATCATCCGCGCGATGTCGTACGTGTGCGCGGGGTGGTGATCGATCTCGATGGTGATGGGCGCTGCGCCGCCGTTGTCGACGACGTCCCGCGCGACGGCGTAGCGACCCGACAGGATCGACCAGAAGCCGACGATCGGCTGCGGCGTGCGGTACGTGAACCAGCGTCGGCCGTCCGCCTCCCACGTGCGCTCGAGATCGCCGGGCGCGAGCGCCGTCTGATCGAGGTCGGTGGACACCGTCGCGACGAAGCTCACGAAGTTGGAGTCGGCGGAGACGTAGTTCCGCAGGCGCGCGCGCGGATCGTCGGGCGCCGGCAGGCGATGGCGCGGCCCCAGCTTCTCGCGCTTGCGGATGTCGTCCTCGTCCAGCTCGTCGTTCTCGTCGTAGCCGAGGTGAGGGAAGAACCCCGACGAGATGAACGTGCCGTTCTCCGCGATCGCCGTGGGCTCGCCGTCGTTGTGGAAGCCGCGGTTCGCGTAGTCGAGCGCGAACGTCAGCGTCATCGACTCGCCGGGCGCGAGCGGCTGCCCGAGCGCGTGGAGATCGATGCCGAGCTCGTCGTCCTTGGTCACCTGCGCCGGGCGATCGAAGTCGAGGCGCGCGATCTTGGCCGTGACGTCACGCCGCAAAAGAACCGTCGTCACGGGGCGCGTGGCCTCGTTCTTCACCACGTACGTGCCCGCGAGCCGCGCGCGCAGCTCGCGAGGCCACAGGTCGACGTGCAGCTCGACCGCGGTGATGGTGGGCTGGGGCTCGTCGAGGAAGCGGCGGTACTTCTGCTCGGTCTTCGCGGCGTCGCGCTGCGCCTGCTTCTCGCTCACGAAGTGGTTCACGACGTCGGTCTGGTGGTGGATGTACGCGCCTGTGCCGATCATGCCGACGAGCGCGATGACCGCCGCCCACGGCACGCCGTGCGACGCGAGGCGCGTGCGCGGCCGCTTCGCCTCGCCGCGCGGCCACAGCCTCTGCCCGAGCGCCAGCACCGCGACCGCGAAGCAGCCCCAGTACACCCGGAACCAGACGATCGGCGCGACGTACGGGCCGAACCTGTTCATGTCCGAGTACGTGTAGGGCGGGAGGTCGTTGAAGAGGTAGACGCGGTGCTCGACCCCGAGCTTGCCGAGGATGGTGGGGACGAAGAAGCACACGAGCAGCACCGAGTGCCCGACGCTGCGGCTGGGGCTCAGCGTGTGCGCGACGAGAGCGACAGCCGTGAACACGAGCCACGTCGGTAGCGAGATGCCGAGCATCGTCGTCGCGTAGAGCCCGAGCTCGAGGTGATGGTACCCGGCGCCCAGCTGGAGCCCGATGCTGACGAGGATGCCGATGGCCACGAGCACGAGCTGCACGAGCGCCACCGAGCAGAAGCTCAACCAGAAGTGCAGCGGCGAGGGCGTGGGCAGCGCGTCCACGACCTGCTGCATGCGGTACTGCCGGTCGCGAAAAACCAGCTCGGCGGATGCGATGGACGCGAGCGCGAAGAGCATCAGCGCCATCGTCCCGTCGAGCAGCTCCGTCATCTGGTACGTGACCGGCCACGTCTTGGTCCCGAAGATCTGCCCGGCGGTCCTCGAGGCCGCGAGGACCAGCACGACTTCCACGGCGGCGAGCACGCGGAACTGTCGCATCGCGAGCAGCTGTCGCACCGACGAGAGGACCAGGCGCGGCGCCCAGCGCACGAAGTGTCCGATGGATGGGTCGATGTGCGGTCGAGTGCGCTGCGTCGTGGCCGCTGGCGGCGGCCCCGCCTTCGTGCGCGCGTGAGACTGCGGCTCGGCGGGGCGGAAGCGACGGCAGCCGACGAGCCCAACGATCACTCCGAGCAGCGGCCACAGGATGCGGTTCACGAGGTACGTGCCGTGCGGGACGACGAGCTGTACGTTGCGCTGCGCGGTCGTCCAGTACTCGGTGAGATCGCTCGAAGGCTTGAGGCCGAACGGATCGAGCAGCTCCGCGAGCACACGGTCGTGCACGCCATCGGAGAGCGTGCGGGAGATGAGGTAACCGACGAGCAGCGTCACGCCGGCAACATGGACGGGCGCCATCGCGCGGGCCCAGGCGGCGATCCCGAAGAACAGCGAGCACGCGAACAGCACCATCGGCACGGTCGCGACGAGGTACGGCAGGACGTAGTACGAAACATGGTTCGGGCCCAACCGATCTGCGCTCAACCACGGCATCTTCGTCGCGACGAACAGGCCGAGTGGCACGGTGACGAACAGCACGAGCAGCGTGCCGAGCGCGCCGAGCCAGCGTCCGGCGAGGTAGCGCGGTGTGCCGAGCGGCGTGGAGAGGATCATCGCGTAGGTGCGGTGCTCGAAGTCCTGCAGCAGCGAGTCCCCGGCGATCGCCGCGCAGATCGTGAGGCTCAGGCAGCCGATGAAGCTCGTCACGATGTGCACGAAGAACGGCGCGTTGGCGAATGGCTTGCCCTGTCCGCTGCCGCCCGTGACGCTGTCGAATGCGCCCGCGAGCGCGTTCTCGGCCAAGAAGGCGACGGCGAACAGGATGAGGCCGTAGACGAGCGAGCGAGGCGCGCGCAGGTTGCGGCGCAGCTCGAACCTCGCAATGGTGGCGATCATCGTGCGCTCTTGAGCGCCGCGAAGTAGACGTCCTCGAGGTTCGGGTCGATGACCTCCCAGCCGTCGAGCGGCTGCTCGAGCAGGGCGTGCAACACCGGTCGGCCTGCCTGCAGGCGCGACGACAGCACCGTGAGCCCGGGCTGCGCGGCGACGTCGGCGGGCGCGACGAAGCGGCGGTACACCTTGCCGCGCAGCGCCTCGGTGAGCACGAGCGGATCGCCGGTGACGAGCGCGCGGCCCTTGTCGATGACGGCCATCTGGCCGCACAGTTCCTCGACGTCGTGCACGATGTGCGTCGAGAGCAGGACGACGACGTCGTGGCCGATCTCGGCGAGCAGCGTGTGGAACCTGTTGCGCTCCTCGGGGTCGAGGCCGGCGGTCGGCTCGTCGACGATGACCAGGCGCGGCGCGCCGAGCAGCGCCTGCGCGATGCCGAAGCGCTGGCGCATGCCGCCCGAGAACGTGCCCATCGGTCGCTTGCGCACGTCCCACAGGTTGGTCTTCACGAGGAGGCGCTCGATCTCGGCCTTGCGCTCGTCGCTGCGCGAGATGCCCTTCAGGATGGCGAGGTAGTCGAGCAGCTCGTCTGCGCTGGCGCCGGGATACACGCCGAACTCCTGCGGCAGGTAGCCGAGCACGGCGCGGACTCGCTCCGGCTGCTCGAGGACGTCGATGTCGCCGAAGCGCACCGTGCCGGAGTCGGCCTCCTGCAGGGTGGCGAGCGTGCGCATGAGCGTGGACTTGCCCGCGCCGTTGGGTCCGAGCAGGCCGAAGAGGCCTGGCTGGATCGACAGCGAGATCTCCCGCAGCGCGTGGACCTCTCCCGGGTACGTCTTCTGGACCGCGCTGATCTCGAGGGTCGGCATGAGCGGACCTTAACGCGTGTGCCGTTTGCAGAGCACGGTGAGTCTTTGCAACACCCAACGGTGTGCGGGCCCGAGCACGAGGCTCCGCTGGTGGATCGCCGACAGCGACAGCAGATGCTCGTGCTTGCCCCAGGCCGCCGGGGAGAGCTCGACGAGCCGCCTCTTCGCGAGGTCGTCGCGCACGAGGTGCTCGGGGAGGTTGCCCCAGCCGAGGCCCGCACGGAGGAGCGCGTGCTTCGTGTGCAGGTCGCCGACGCGCCACGTGCGCGCCGACAGCACCGCCTGGTCCGCGACACCCTCGTCGGAGCGCTCGCTGAGGACGATCTGCACGCACGCCGCGAGCGCGGCCGACGAGAGCTTGCCGCGGCGCAGCCCGAGCTCGTGCTTCGGCGCGGCGACGGGCACCATGCGGATCTCCGACAGCGCGTGGCGCCCGAGGCCCGCGGGGAGCCCGACCGGTACCGTGACGCCGAGCGTCGCCGCGCCGGAGATCACGCGTGCGGCGACGGCGCTGAGCGTCTCCGTGTCGACGCGCAGATCGACGGCCGGGAACGCCGCCGCGAAGCCCACGCAGAGCTCGACCAGCGCAGGCAGCGGGAACAGCGCGTCGACGCACAGCGAGACCCGAGCCTCGAGGCCGTCGGCGAGACCGCTCGCGACCTGGTGCAGCGCATCGACCTCGACGAGCACGCGCCGCGCGGCCGCCAGCACACGGGCTCCTTCGTCGGTGATGGTCGGCACGCGGGTGGCGCGATCGAACAGGGCGACGCCGAGCTGCGCTTCCAGATTGGCCATCGCCGTGGAGACCGCAGACTGCACGCGCCCGAGGCTGCGACCGGCGGCAGAGAAGCTCCCCGTGTCGGCGACCGCCACGAGCGCGCGGAGCTGATCGATCGTCGCATCCATCTTCATATGAGATGATAACTATCAGTTTATTGCCGATTCACAAGATGAGCGAGAGCGCGCAGATTGAGGGCATCCAAGGAGCGTCACCATGATGACCCCACGCCTCGCCACCGACCGCGGCCATGCCGAGCACGGCTGGCTCGACAGCCACCACACCTTCTCGTTCGCGAGCTATCACGACCCGCGCTACATGGGCTTCCGCGCGCTGCGCGTCATCAACGACGATCGCGTCGCCGCGGGCCAGGGCTTCGGCGGCCACCCGCACCGCGACATGGAGATCATCTCCTACGTCCTCGAGGGCCAGCTCGCTCACAAGGACTCGATGGGTACCGGCTCGGTGATCGTACCCGGCGATGTGCAGCGCATGAGCGCGGGCACCGGCGTCACGCACAGCGAGTACAACGGCTCATCGACGGAGCCCGTGCACTTCCTGCAGATATGGCTCCAGCCGAACGCGGATGGCATCGCGCCCGGCTACGAGCAGAAGTCCTTCACGACGGCGGACAAGCTCGGCAAGCTGCGCCTCGTCGCGTCACCGAACGGCGCCGACGGCAGCGTCACGGTCCACAGTGACGCGTCGCTGTACGCCGGCCTGTTCGACGCGGGTCAGGAAGCGAAGCTCGACCTGGCCAAAGGACGTCACGCGTGGGTACACGTCGCGAGCGGCGAGGCCACCATTAATGGTCGCGCCATGCATGAGGGCGACGGTGCAGCGTTCAGTGACGAGTCGCAGATCGTCGTCGCTGGCGCCGGCGAGCGCGCCGAGGTGCTCGTCTTCGACCTCGGGTAGCGGGCATAATCGCGCGCATGTCCCAGAGCCCCGGTGAACGGCCGAACCCCAGTCTCCAGCGCAAGGCTGCGATCGCGAGCGGTGGTGCCGTCGATCATCGGGGTGAGGTGAGCGTGTCGCCGATCGAGGGCTTCGACCTCGACCGGACCATCTTCACCACACTGAAGGGGCGGATCCCGCGCTTCGTGATGCAGGCCCGCATCGCGAAGGTGGCGCGCTTCGACGAGGCCGCAGCGCAACGCATCCAGCGCGCGTACGACGCGGCCGAGGCGCGCGCCGCGCTGCCAGCCATCCGGCCGGAGCTGCTGCGCTTCATGGTCGAGGAGTGCGACTTCGAGATGGAGCACGCGGACGGTTCGTTCCTCGACCATCTCTACTTCTGCTTCGAGTACGGCGCGCTGCACTACCGGGAGCGCTCGGCGCTCGTGCTGCTGCTGCACTCGATCCTCGGAACGGGCACGAACACGTTCGCGATGCGCGCCGACAAGATCCCCGTGTTGCGGACCTTGCTCGGCGAGTTCGACTGGGCGCACATTGAGGCATTTCCGTCGGTGTTGCGCCTGCTGTACGACCTGCCGCTTCGTCGTGAGCTGCGCGCGAACATCTCGCGCCTGTCGTCGCTGAAGGAGGTTTCCTTTCGCCGCGTGATCGACAACGCGCCGATCCGCATGAGTGGCGAGGACTTCTTCATCCAGCTCAACTACCAGCTCATCCACCTCGTGGATTTTTTGCCGGTCGCGAACTGGCCGCGCTACGCGAACGACTCGGCGTTCATCCTCTTCCGCGATCTGTACGATCTGCTCGAGCGCTCCGGCAACAAGGCGACCGAGCTCGCGTACACCCCGCCCCACGGCAGTCGCGCGCTCGACCGAGAAGAGCAGGGCCTCGGGGGACGCCTCACCACGCTCATTCCCGTCTCGCTGAGCGAGAAGATGGCCGCGCGCGCGGTCCGTGGCTTCTCCGAGCGGATCGGCCACGGCATCGACTACAGCCTCGCGTGGTGACGCGCGGCTATCGGTGCAGGAAGCGGCCGAGGCTCCTCGGCCAGAAGTGCTCGACCTCGCCGCCGAAGAGGAGCGTGAGGGAGCGCGTCACTCGATCCGCGCCGGCCTGCAGCTTGCGTGACGCGGCGGGGTCACGCTCGATGGCGTCGCCGAACTCCTGGAGCGACTCCCCGCAGCGCGCGAGCGGACCCCACATGCGCTGCGCAGCCTCGCGCGCGCGATCGTCGTGCTCGCGCTGGTCGTCGATGCGTCCGAGGCACACGAGCAACGCGCCGAAGTCGTGCGCGAGCTCCGGCGTGTTCTCGCCGAAGTAGGTGAACAGCTCGTCGACGCCGCGCTCCGGCGAGCTCACGTTCTTCTCGGCGATGGTGCAGATCTTCCCGAGCCGACGCCCGAGCTGCAGCTCGGGCCGCTGCGTGTGACGGTAGTAAAGGAGCGCGAGCAGCACGATGAGGCCGACGACCAGCGACTTCCACAGGGTGTTCATCGGACCAGCCTACTCCCGCAGCGCGGCACGTGCGCGCATCAGCGCGAAGCCGAGCACGTGGACCCGACGCGAACCGCCCACGGCCACCACGGGCTCGAGCGAGCGTCCGAGAGCGACGCCTTCGACGGGTGGGGAACCAACGACGCGCGCATCGACCCGAGGTCGAACCTCATTCTCGTCGGCGCAGCTCCGCGCGCACGGCCATGTGCGCGGAGCGATAGCCTGCGAGCACGCCGTCTTCGTATTGCCACGCCGGGTCGTTCGCGAGCGCGGGGTAGTCGTGCGGCTGCTCGAGATCGTCATCGGTGAAGCGCGGGTTGTGGCGCCGCGCGAGCACGCCGACCTTCGCGTGCTGCTGCGTGATGAGCTCTTGAAAGAGGCGATCGAGCGCTTCGAGCACGTCGCTCATGCGTCCGCGCAGACCGTTCCGACGTGATCGAAGCCGATCGGCTCGAGCTGCAGCGTGGAGTGGCAGATCTGGAACTCGCGCTGCAGGACCTCGTGCAGGTTGCGGAGGAGGTCGTCCTGCGACTGGCCCGCTTCGATACGCACGACGACGTGCGCCGACATGGAACACATCCCGCTCGTGATGGACCAGATGTGCATGTCGTGCACCTCGACGACGCCGCGGACCGCACCGATCGCGCTCGTCACGCGATCACGGTCGAGCTCGCGCGGCACGGTCTCGAGCAGGATGTCGACGGCCTCGCGCACGAGCCGCACGGCACCCCACAGCACGAAGAGCCCGATGAGGATGGAGAGGATCGGGTCGATGAAGTAGAGGCCCTTCGCGAAGTACATCGCCGCGCCGCCGACGAGCACGGCCACCGACGACACCGTGTCGGAGATGACGTGCAGGTACGCGCCGCGCACGTTGAGGTTCTGCGCGCCGTGCAGCAGCCACGCACCGAGCAGGTTTGCCACGAGGCCCGCGGCGGCGATGATCATCATCAGACCGGTGTGCACCTCGACCGGCGTCCCGATGCGGCGATACGCCTGCCACATCAGCGCGCCCGAGAGGAGCCCGAGCAGGATGCCGTTGGCGAGCGCGGCGAGGATCTCGATGCGGTGCCAGCCGAAGGTGCGGCGCGAGTCCGCGGGGCGCGCGGCGAGCACGATGGCGCCGAGCGCGAGGCCCTGCGCGAAGATGTCGGACAGCATGTGGCCCGCGTCCGACACGAGCGCGAGCGAGTGCGAGAGAAGACCGCCCACGAGCTCGCAGACGAACAGCACGGCCGTGATGCCGACGGCGAGCTTCAGCCGACGGCTGTCGCGCGCGCGAGACTCCGGCGTGGCCACCGATGGACGACGCGGCAGGCTGTGGCTGTGCCCCGCATGATCGTGACCATGATGATCGTGGTGCGCGCCCATCGGTCCTCGACGGTAGCAGCCTCTCCGATGGGCGGCAATGTCAGCGGGTGCGTGGCCGTGTCACGAACTCGGCGGCAGGTGCGATGCGCGTGGCCTCGTCGAGCGCGGTGCGGCCCACGAGCATGGGGAAGCGCATGTCGCCGCGGTCGGCCAAGGAGACGCGCACGGTGCGGAGGCGCGCGCCGAGCTGGAGGCCCGTCTCGATGACGAGCCGCTTCTCGGCGTGTCCACCCGAGTCACGAACGACGGCCTGCTCGACGATCTCGACGCGCGCCTTGCGTGCCGCTGAATGCTCGCCCGCGGGGACCTCGATCTCGTAGAGCGCGCGACCGGACGCGCTCTTGCCGACCTGACGCATCGACGTGACGTGCAGCGCGGAGGTGCGTGCGCCGGTGTCGATCTTCGCGGGCAGCCCGAGCACGCCGAGGTCGGGCAGATCGACGAGCTCGCACCAGCCGACCTCGTGCTCGACGCGCGGTCCCTGCGGCGCCCGGCTCAGCTTGGCGATCGCGCCGACCGTCGCGCTCCGGCCTTGCATCACGCGTCCCGCGCGCAACCTGAGCACCACGCCCGACAGCGGCGCGCGGGCGAGCTGGCGTCCCACGAGCCCGAGCGATCCGACGCTGGCGATCGGTGTGCCTCGTCGCACCCACGCGCCGATCGTGACGAGGGGCTCGACGAGCCCGGGCTGTGGTGCAGGCACGTCGACGACCACGCGCGCGAGGATGCCCGGCAGCTCCATGCCCTTTTCAGAGAGCGCGGAGAGGCCCGTACGGAGCGCCTCGCGGACGCGATCGGTCACGGCGCGATCGACGCGACCCACCTCGCCCGCGATGAGCCATGCGGCCGGCGCCGAGAGGAGGTCGCGGTTGAGGACGGTGGGGCTCGGCACGACGAGCGGGCCGAACGCGCGCGCGATCCGCCGATCGCTCGCGTCCTCGAGCATCTCCGCGTGCAGCGCAACGCGTTCGCCCGCGTCGCAGCCACGCAGCAGCACGATCGCAGACGCGCCATCGGATAGCTTGCGGACGAGGGGTGCGCGTGCGTACGGGTCGCGCTCGAGCGGGGGCGCGAAGCCGTCGACGAGGAAGCCGATCGCGCCGCGCAGCGCCGTGGGATCGAGCGCGTCGCGCAGCTCGCACAGCGCCTGCTGGAGCGCCGGATCGTCGGCGCCCCGCGTGGCCCACAGCCACACGAGCGGCCCCGGCTTGTTGCCACGCACGACGTCGGCCGCGATGCCGCGCGCGAGCTCGAGCCGGGCGCGAGTGCCGGCCGCGACGAGGAGTGCCGGATTGCGCGACGCCATCAGGCGGCCTTGCGCGAGAGCAGCTCACAGTGCGCGACGATCCGCTGCGCCACGTCGACGCCGCTCGTGCTCTCGACGCCGCGCAGGCCCGGGCTCGAGTTCACCTCGATGATGCGCGGGCCATCCAGGGACTCGAGCATGTCGACGCCTGCCACGTGCAGCCCCATCACGCGCGCCGCCGTGAGCGCGGCCTCGCGATACGTCGCGTCGAGCTCCACGTGAACGCCGGCGCCGCCGCGATGCAGGTTGGAGCGAAACTCGCCCTCCTTGGCTGTCCGGCGCATCGCCGCGACGACCTCGTTGCCCACGACGAGCGCGCGGATGTCGGTGCCGTTGGCCTCGGCGATGAATTCCTGGAGGATGATGTTCTGCCCGAGCCCCCACAGCGTGTCGAGCGTGGACTGCACCGCCTGCTTGCTGTCCGCGATCATCACGCCCACGCCCTGAGTGCCCTGCAGGAGCTTGATGATGACCGGCGTGCCACCGACTGCATCGACCGCCGCACCGACGGCGCGCGCATCGCGTGCGAGCGCCGTGCGAGGGATGCCGACGTCGTGCTGCGACAGGAGCTGGAGCGCGCGCAGCTTGTCGCGCGACTGCGCGATGGCGAGCGAGCCGTTGCAGACGGGCACGCCCTGGCGCTCGAAGTGCGCGACGACCGCGAGGCCGTAGTCGGTGATGGACGCGCCGATGCGCGGGATGACGACGTCGATGCCCGTCACCTCGGCGCCGCGGTAGAGCATGCGCTGCGAGCCGCGCGCGATCGCCAGCACGCACTCGATGGGGTCGATCACGTCGACCTCGTGGCCACGTGCACGCGCGGCCTCGACGAGGCGTGACGTGGAGTAGAGCTTCACGTTCCGGCTGAGGAGCGCGATGTGCACGACGCGTTGCTACCACGACGGTCGACCTCGTACCATCTGGGCATGAGGCGCCTCGCAGTCGTCATGACGCTCGCGGGGTGCGGCGCGATCCCCGCGCGCACGACCCAGGCGCTCGGTGCCGCGCACACGCTGTGGCTCGCGCTCGGTGGCGAGTCCGTGACGAGCGGCGCCACGGATGATGCGACCGCGCTGGTTTCGTCGCTGGGATCGGCGCAGGTGCCCGCGTTCGATCCTGCCGTCATCGCGCCGGACGCACCGGCCACCGCCGTGCTCGTCGATCGGGTGCGCGGCTACTTCCTCACGTACGACCTCGACGTCACGACCACGCGCCCGACGAGCGGCGACTACGCCGCGGTGCTCATCGGTGGGACGTCGTCGCTCCTCGATCCACCGCAGCCGTCGGGCATCGCGGGCGTCGGCAGGGTGGACTGCGCTGATACCAACCCACGCAGCCTCGGCTACGCATTCTCCGGCTCCGCGATCCCCGCGCAGGGTGGTGTCGTCGCGCTCGGTGCGACCATCGCGCACGAGGCCGCGCACGGCTGGGGGCTCGAGCACACGACCGACGCGCACGATCCGCTGTACTCGGTCGCCCAGCCGCAGCAGACGCTCGATGACCTCTTCGCGCTGCGCTTCGAGAGCGGCACGTACTCGTCCTTCCAGGCGGGCGGCGGAGCGACGCCCGAGCAGTGCGGCCACGCGGATCCCATCGATCACGCCGCGCTGCTGCTCGATGTGCTCGGCGCGCGCACCACGACTCCGAGCGCTGCGCCGACGGTGGGCCTGGCGTTCCCTCCCGACCGCCCGGTGCTCCCGCGGACGCTGCCGCTGCGGATCGACGCGAGCGACGACGTGGGCGTGACGCGGGTCGAGGTGTATCGCGACCTGGCGCTTGTCGCGGTGCTGGGCGCGCCGTACTCGCTCACGCTCACGTTGCCGGTCGCGGACTCGACCACGCTCACCATCGAGGCCGTCGATGCCGATGGTCAGCGCGCGCGCGTGAGTCGTACCTTTCGCGTCGACGACACCGTCGCACCCGCCTGCGATGACTCGTTGCCCTGCACCCCGCCCGCGAGCTGTGTCGACGGCTTCTGCGCCGTCGCCTCGTCGGACCTGTCGACGACGCCGAGCGATCTTGCCACCGTGGCCCCATCACACGGCGGCTGCGCAGTCGGTGGTCGTGCACCCATCCCGAGCGCGTTCGTGCTCCTCGTCGTCGTCTACGTGCTCAGAAGTCGACGCTCTTCTCGGGCGCAGGGCTGATCACGGTCGACGCGCTCGTGATCGGCGAGCTCGTGCGTGTGCGCAGGACGATGCGCCCGACCGCGCCGCCACCGCCGCCGCCGTTCGTGGACTTGTCGCCTGGGGTCGGGGCCACGCCGAGCACTCCACCTTGGCCGCCAGCACCGCCGCCCATGCCTGGGCTCTGCCCACCTTGCGCCGGTGTCGTGCTCGGCTGTCCGTCCTGTCCGTCCTGTCCGTCGTTGCTGTCGCTACCGTTCGCGCGACCGCCGGAGCCCCCCGCGCCACCGTTCGCGGTGATCTTGCCGGCGAGGTTCATCGTCGGTGCTTCGAGCCAGAGCGAGCCGCCCGCGCCCCCGCCGCCGCCTGCCGACGCGGACTCCTTGCAGCCCGCGCGTCCGCCGCCACCCCCCGCCTCGATGATGCCTGCGAAGAGCACGTCTATCGACACGCCGGCAGAGAGCTGTACCACGCCGCCGCCCGCGCCGCCGAGGCTGTAGCCCTGGTTGGTCGGGCATGGGTCGTCGCCACCGACCGCGCCCGAGCCGGTGCCACCGCCCGAGCCACCGGCGAGCTCGTCGTCGTACGCGATGCCGCCTGCGCCGCCCTGACCGTTGCTGTTCGACGCCGACGCACCGCCCACCGCGCCGACGGTGCCGTGTCCTGCGCCGCCGCCGCCCGAGTCGTTCGTGCTGCTCTTCTTGCCATCGGAGCCGGGGCCCTCGCCCGTGCGCTGTCCGCCGGGCCCGGGCGAGCGGAGATCCGCGCCCGCGTGCATCGTCGCGCCCACCTCGATGGACCCGACGGCCACGACGATGAGCGCGCGGCGGCCGTGCACGAGGACGTCGTGCGTGATGGTGAGGTCGTGCACCGAGAGCACGGCCCAGTCGTCGTTGCCTGGGTCGGCGGAGAACACGATGCCGGGCATCGGGGTCGCGCCGTCGATGTAGAGGCGCTCGGTGTCGATGTCACGCACGTCGGATAGCTTCGATGCGCCGGGCACGACCGCGTTCGGCGGCACGTGCGCCGGTACGAACGCGGCGCCATGCGCGGCATCGACGAAGAGCGCGGCATCCGGGACCGCGCCGTCCGTGCCGACGGGAAAGCCGGGCACGACGAAGCTGCAGCCGCTCGCGGCAGCGAATATCGAGGCCAGCACCGCACGACGCCCCATCACGGAGCGGTCATAGCACGGCGGCGCCACGCGCGGGTCACGGCATGCCATGCTACGGTTTCCGACGGTAGATGGTCGATCTTCGCGCATACGAGAAGCTGCACACCATCGCGCTGCTCAAGGACGTGGTGCGAAAATGGTGGAACGTGGAGCTCGCGTTCGCCGACTCGCGCGGCTACGTCATCGACCACGCCGAGGGGCGCGTCGTCCCACCCGACAACGACTTCTGCCGGCTCGCGCTGTTCTCGAAGGAGGGCTTCCGCGGCTGCAACGAGTCGGTGAAGGAAGCGCGCGACAAGCTACGCGCCGCGGGGCAGGGGCGTCGGGCGATCGTGCACGAGTGCCACCTCGGCTTCGACGTCGTCGCCTGCCCGCTGGTCCTCGACGGCGACTTCGCGGGCTTCCTGTTCGTGAGCGGGGCCATCCATGCCGATCTCTCGCCCCCGGCTGCCGAGGCGCTGCTCCGCAAGATCCGCGATGTCGCGCCCGCGGCACACGACGACGCCGATCTCGCGGCGTCGCTGCGGCGCGTGCCGAAGCTCGACGAGACGCAGCTCGACCACCTCCGCGATCTGCTCGAGCTCGGCTGCACCGAGATCGAGGGCTTCCACGCCGAGCAGAAGAAGCGCGAGCGCGAGGTGTCGTCGCTGAGCCAGGAGCTCGGAGAGCGTTACCGCTTCGAGAACATCATCGGCACGTCGCGCGCCATGCAGGGTGTCTACCGCCTGCTCGAGAAGGTCATCGAGTCAGACTCCACCGTGCTCATCCAGGGCGAGAGCGGCACCGGCAAGGAGCTCATCGCGCGCGCCATCCACTACAACGGCCCGCGCGCGAAGAAGGCGTTCGTCGGTCAGAACTGCTCCGCCTTCAACGACAACCTCCTCGAGAGCGCGCTGTTCGGTCACGAAAAGGGCTCGTTCACCGGTGCCATCAAGGACAAAAAGGGTCTCTTCGAGATCGCCGATGGCGGCACCTTCTTCCTGGATGAGGTCGGCGACATGTCGCCCGCGCTCCAGGTCAAGCTGCTGCGCGTGCTGCAGGAAGGCACGTTCACGCCCGTCGGTGGCACCGAGCAGCGCCAGGTCGACGTGCGCGTCATCGCCGCGACGCACAAGGACCTCGTGAAGCTGGTCGAGCGCGGTGAGTTTCGCGAGGATCTCTTCTATCGCATCAACGTCATCAAGGTGCAGGTGCCGCCGCTGCGCGATCGGATGGACGATCTCGCCGTGCTGCTCGAGCACTTCTTGCGCAAGCACTTCCGTCCGCGCAAAGGTGCGCTGCGTACGGCGCCTCCTCGCCTGTCCGGCGAGGCGCTCGCGGTCATGCAGGGCTACGCCTGGCCCGGCAACATCCGCGAGCTCGAGAACGAGATCGAGCGCTGCATGGTCCTCGGCGGCGACCTCGCCGAGCTCCCGGCCGAGCTGCTCTCGCAGCGCCTGCAGGACGCCGCACGACTGCCGCCGCGCACGTCCGCATCGTCGACGCGCGTCTACGATCGGACCGCGTCGCTCAAGGACGCAGTCGAGCAGCTCGAGCGCGACCTCATCCACCAGGGCCTCATCCGCACCCACTGGAACAAGAGCCAGCTGGCGAAGGAGCTCGGCATCTCACGCTCCAACCTCATCATGAAGGTCGAGAAGTACGGCCTCGAAAAGAAGCTCTGACCGCCGCAACCGGGCTATTTCAGCGTGGCCAGCTTGGCGATGCGGTCAAAGGCGGGCTTGTCGACGGGCTGCACGGAGAGCCGGGAGCCGCGCTGGAGCAGCACCATGTCGGCGAGCGCGGGCTCGGCGCGTAGCGTCTCGAGCGGGAGCAGCGTGGCGGCCTTCTTCATCGGTACGACCTCGACGCAGCGCCAGACCGGTACATCCTTCGTCGCGCGCTTCTCGAAGTAGTCGCTCTTCGGGTCGAACTGCGTGGGGTCCGCGACGGCGGTGGCCGAGACCTTCGCGAGGCCTGCGATGCCGGGCGGGTCGCAGCTCGAGTGATAGAAGAGGACGAGGTCGCCGACCTTCATCTCGTCCATGAGGTTGCGCGCCTGGTAGTTGCGCACGCCGGTCCAGAGCGACCTGCCGTCGCGCACGAGATCGTCGAACGCGTACGCCGATGGCTCGGACTTCATGATCCAGTACTTCACTGGTCGTCGTCCTGGGCCGCGTCATCGTGTCCGACCTCGTCGACGTTCTTCTCGCCGGCGATGCGATAGCGACCGTCGATCCAGTTGCCGAGGTCGACGAGCCGACAGCGCTCGTTGCAGAACGGCATCGTCTTCGCGCCGTCCGGAACTTCAGCCCGACACGTCGGGCAGCGCATCAGGAAGCAGTCCCCGAGCCGCGATCACCATCGTCGTCCTCGTCGTCCTTGGACGGCGGCTCGTCGTTGAGGTACGCGAACGTGCGCACGAGGCGAAGCATCTCCTCGCGCTGCGCAGCCGAGAAGTTCATGAACTCGACGCCCATGCCCGGGTTTCGGCCCTCGACCTCGTCGGCGACGACGGGGTTGACCCACACCACGACGCCCTCGACCTCCATGAGCTCGCCGCCCGCGACGCGGAAGCGCATGTTGATGCGCGCGCCCTTCGGCTCCGGGTTCTCGGTGCGCACGAAGATGCCCATCGCGCTGATGTCGGTGATGTACGCGAAGAGGAAGGTATCGCTCGCGCGGTAGTCGACCTCGAGATCGACCGGTACGCGCTCGTGGATGCGCCGGTCAGCACCGCGGCGGTCTTCGACCACCGGCGTCAGTTCTTTGCGCCGATCCTGTGTCATGCACCCCTCCCCTGAAAATCCCCTGCTCGATACCAAGTGCTCCGTGGGCCGACAAGGAAAAAGCGGTAGTGCCTTTTTCTACCTCACGCGCACGGCGCCGAGCTTCACGCGGTTCTCCCCATCGGACGCGCCGCTGTTCACCTTCATGCGGTGGTCGCCGGAGAAGAGGCCGAAGTACAGCTGGAACAGGCCGCTCATGTCGTTGTGCTCGGGCTTGAGGACGTACTCGTCGGTGACATAGGTGCCGGCGGACCAGAACTGCGTCGGGAAGTGGCCATCGACCGGCACGTGATCGCCGTTGATGCGCGCGCCTGGGCCATCGAAGTGCAGGAACACCTTGTACGAGGCGCCGACGGGCTGGAGCACGTGGAAGTAGAGCCGGACCATGATGTCGGCCCCGTGCGGTGCCTCGGTCGGCAGGTCGTAGCCGACCAGCATCAGCTTGTCGTCGAAGTTGACGGCCGTAGGGACCGTGGGCTTCGGTGCGCTGGTGGAGACGAAGCGACGGATCGGGTTGAGATCTTTTTCTCCCGCGCCGAGCCGGTTCGAGAGGATGAGGAAGCGCGAGTTGCTGTCGTCGATGACGTAGTACGCGACGGCGGTCGAGGCGTCGGGCGTCGCGTCGGGCGCGCTGACGAGCGCTGGGGTCTTCTTGCCACCGAGGCGAGTGACCTGATCGACGGCAGCGAGCTCCTCGGAGCCGATGAAGATGAAGACGCGCTCGGGTTGCTGCAGGAACTTGATGACGTCGTCCGGCGTCGCCAGCACCTTCGAGGTGCGGCCGTTCATGTAGTAGGACGCGCCGCTCGCGGTGAAGCGGTACTGGGCGAGCGGAGCCTTCGGATCGAGCTGGCGTGCGCGGCCGTAGAGCTCCTTCGGCGAGAGGTGGTGCGACGTCACGGGGATGAACCAGTAGGCGAGCATGAGCGTGCAGCCGATCTGCACGGCGATGGCGCCCCACAGCAGGCGACGCTGCAGCGCGGGCACGCGCGCATCGTCGGGACGCGGCCACACGACCGGCAGGATCATCGACGCGGCGATGACGACGGCGAAGGCGCCAAGGCCAGCGAACAGCACGTCGCCGGTCCACTGCACGGCGTTGGGGAAGCGGATCTGCTCGCTGTTGAGGACGGAGACGAAGACGTCGGTGGCCATGAGGACGTCGTGGCCGAGCACGAAGACGAGCGCACCAACGACCACGCCCTCGAGCGCCGAGCCGAAGCCGTCCTCGAGTAGCGAGTCGAGGTAGCCCCCTGCGAGCAGCGCCATGACCGGGGCCGCGGGGACGAGCACGTCGCCGACGAGCGCGTCTTGCAGCGTGCCCATGAAGTAGGCCGCCGCGAGCCACGCGGGCAGGAACACCGCTGCGAAGCGATGGCGCGTGTCCGGAGCTTCCGACCGGGCGCCGTCGAGCGAGCGCAGCACGGCGAACGGCAGCAGCGCGCCCCACGGCGCGGTCGCGAAGCCGAGCGGTTTGATGGCTGTCGTGAAGACCGTCTGCCAGTGCGGAAGTCGCGGCGTTCCGGCGAGCCACCAGGTCCACGTGCCGCGCTTCATCGCGATCGACGCGGTGAACGCGATGACGGCGAGCGTGACGAGCGCGAGCAGGAGGCTGCGACCCCGCGGGCGCGCGACGAGCAGCGCTGCGGTCACACCGATGAGCGGACCGAGCGCGCCTGCGAACAGCCCGGCGGCGAGCGTGCCGATCACCAGGCCAGCGACCGCGGCGACGAACGCGAAGGCGCGCGCGAGCATCCCCTCGTCGTCGCGCGGCCAGAAGAGGTGCGCGAGGCCACCCGCAGCCAGCGTGACGCCGAGGAGCAGCGGCGCCTGCGTCGTGAGCTGGCGAGCGCTGAACATCGTGACGGGCATCGTCGCGAGCACGACACCACCGAGCAGCGCGGCGCGCGGCCGCATCACCGCGCGACCGGCCCAGTAGGCAACGAGGAGCAGCAGCACGCTGAGGAGTGCGAGCGGCAGACGCCCCCCGAGCTCGCCCGCGCCGAGGACGCGAAAGCCCTCGGCGATGACGTGCTGGTTCAGGTCGAAGTGAGCGGGCGGGTGACCGTCGGAGACGAGGCGTGCCGCATCGGCGACGCGGACCTCGCTCGGATCCCACAGACCGTTTGCTCCGAGCCGCGGCACGAAGAGCAGCAGGCCGAGGCCGAGCAGGAGGAGCGGGTAGAGCGCCGCGCGGCGCTGTGGCGATGAATCGGGCATCTCGACGACGCGGGACCTTAGCGATGGCAAGCCGACCTGGCAAGCGCGCGCGTGCACACGGCTTCTATTCCCCGCGCCGTCGCGATATATGCCTTTCCGTTCAAGTGCGCGCCCCGCTCGTTCGTTGCCTGGCTCTCTGCGTCGCGACCGCGACCGCGACCGCACATGCCGACGCGCTGTTCAGTCCAGATCCTGCTTCGAGGACTGCCGAGAGCGAGCCGAAGGTGGCGTGGGGCATCGTTGCTGGCACCGCGACCGCGATGTTGCCGCTCGCGGTGGGCGGCGCGTTCTTCGCGGGCACCGACGACACCACGAAGCGGCGCGACGCCATCGTCGGCATGCTCTCGGGTCTCGCGCTCGCTCCGATCGTCTCGCACCTCGTGGTGAAGGAGTGGGCGCGCGCCGGCATCTTCGGTGCGATCCCCGTCGCGTGCGTCATCGGGATGTCGGTGCTGCTCGAGATCCATCCGTCCGCCAACCTGTTCGCGCAGCCGGCCGATCGCCTGAGCTTCGGTCTCCTCATCTCGTTCGCCACGCTGTCGTCGGGCATCGGCCTCCTCGACACGCTCGGCGCCGCACGTCGCGCAGAGCACAAAAAGCTCGCGCGTCTCCCCGTTATCCCGCTGCCGTTCGCGACCGCGCGCGGCGGCGGTCTCGTCGCTGGAGGTACCTTCTGATGCGTCTCGTCCTGGTTCTGGCCGTCCTTTCTGTCGGGTGCGTGGTCGTGCCGCAGAACCGGCGTGGTCGCCTCGCCGACAGGATCATGCAGCTCGACGAAGATCCGCTCGAGTCGTACCGCCGCTCGAAGCTCTACTCGACGCGTGAGGCGGCGGCGGGTGGCGATGGTGTCTCTGCTGGCGGTGGCTGCGGCTGTCAGTGAAGCTCGTCGTCGCACTGCTTTCCCTGTCGTGGATGGTCATGGTGAGTGTCGTCGCGGCGGACACGCTCTCTGGCTCGGGCATCCTCGACCCCGGCAAGCCGTTCCGCATCGATTCGGTGCGGTTGCGTTACACGTTCTTCGATCAGTCTGGACGTGGCTACCAGTCGCTCGCCGGTGCGGGCGCGCGTGGCCCGGGCTCCGAGCAGCTGTCGGTGTCGGAGCCGCAGGTCGAGGTGATCGCGCACCAGGGTTCCCGCATCACGCACCGCATCTGGGCACCGCTCGACGTGGTGTCCGCGGCCTCCCCCGACGCGGTCGACGCGATCTCGCGTGCGTCGCGTTACCAGGAGGCCGGCGGCATCGACGTCGCGTCGACGTTCAAGGCCGACCGGGACAACGACGTGGGCACGCGCTTCGCCATCCACCTCGAGGAGAACTACCGCAGCTGGACGATGGGCCTCGCGTGGACGCGCCACATGGCAGAGGACAACGCCGTGCTCCAGGCGTCCGTGAACCAGACCTTCGACTGGTTCGACGCCTACAACCTCGGCGGCAGCAACCGAGGTCGCGAGGCGCGCTCGACGACCAACGCCAACGTCGCCTTCACGCAGATCCTCTCGCCGACCACGGTCGCCAACCTCAACTACGGCTTCACGCTGCAGACCGGAGAGCTGTCGAACACCTGGAACACCGTGCCGCTCGTCGACGGCACGCACGGGACCGAGGTGCTGCCGCACCTGCGCACGCGGCACGCGCTCGTCGGCCGGCTGGTGCAGGGGCTGCCGTGGAACGGATCGTTCAAGGTGTCGTACCGCTTCTACATCGACAGCTGGGGCGCCATCGGCAACACGCTCGAGCTCTTCCTCTACCAGCGCATCACGAGGTGGCTCTACGCACGCGCCACGTACCGCGCGCACTTCCAGCGCGGCGTCGACTTCTACACGCAGCTCGCGCTCCTCGGGAACGCCTTCCGAACCGCAGACAGCGACCTCGCCGACTTCTCCGGTCAGACCGCCGGCGGCAAGCTCGCGCTCGAGCTTCCGCTGCGTCGCATCCGCGTGCTCAACGTCGACCTCGCCTACGAGCGCTACTGGCGGACCAACGATCTGCGCGTGAACGTCTACTCCGCGTCGGTCGGCACGACTTTTTAGGGCGTGAGCACCTGGACGCGGCGGGCGAGCTGCGTTGCGACCAGCGTGAGCGCGACCAGCGCCTCGAAGCCGAGCAGCGGCGAGTAGCTCTGAAGCTCGGGGACGGGGATCTGCTGCATCGCCGTGCCGAAGAGCGGGCCCGCCACCGTGAACACGAGGCCAGCCGCGATGGCGCGGACGAGCGTGCGCGGGGGCTTCGGCGAGCGCGCGCAGACGAGCGCGACAAGCGCGAGTCCGAGCTGCATGCCGCCCATCATCGAATGCAGGAGCACGGCGCCCGGTGCGAGCGCGTGGCCAAAGACGGCGCGCGCGAGGCGCTGCGGGATGAGCAGCGCGAGCACGGCGTAGCCGCCCGCGACGGCTGCGAACAAGCCGAGCGTGACGCGCTCGATGAGCCGGCTCATCGCTTCGTCTCCTCCGGCGAGGTCGGTGTCATCGGCGCGGCCGCGTGACCGGGTCTGACGTTCCACAGCTGCGACATGAGGATCGCGCCGAGGATCGCGAACGGCAGCGGGAACAGCGGCCACTTCGCGAACTCGGCGCCGGGGTGCAGCTTGTCCTTGAAGTGATCGAGCACCGTGCCGAGACCATAGCCGACGACGGACGCGGCGAGGTACTGGGCGCCGTCGAAGAGCCCGGCTGCGGTCGCGACCGCCTTCTTGCCGCCGAAGTCCATCGACGCGGCGCCACCGACGAGCGAGTGCGCGCCCTGGATGAAGAATGCGATGGCGAGCAGCAGGGCCGCGCCGCCCCACAGCGATCGGTATGCGAACGACAGCCAGAGAAGCACGATGGCCTGGCCGACGAACGCGAACAGGATGACGGGCGCACGACGCGCGCCGAAGACCTTGTCGGACAGGTTGCCGGCGACGAGCCCGCCCATGATCGCCATCACGGGCGTGCCGAGCGCGACCACGTTGTAGGCGACGCTGCTCCTCAGGTCCGCCGCCTTGATGGAGAAGACCGTGGCGAAGTAGCCCGACCACCAGTGATCGATCGAGTTGCGCGTCATGCCGATGCAGATCGAGGACGCGGCGATGAGCCACGCGGCCTTCGACGCGAACACCTTGTTGAGGATGAAGCGCAGCGATGGGCGCTGCGCGGCCTCCTCGGCCGTCTCGTCGCCGGTGTCGAAGACGAAGCCGGCGTCGGCTGGCGTGTTCTCGACGAACTTCAGGTTCACGAAGAACATGACGACGAGGATCGCAGCCGGCACCCAGAAGCAGTACTGCCAGGGCAGGAAGCTGAGGATGAGCGGCGAGAACTGGAACGCGAAGAGGCGACCGCTCTGGATCATGATGCCGAAGATCCCGGCGAACGAGCCGCGCTCGCTGACGTGGAACCACGCCGCGTTGATCTTCACGATGGAGAGCGCGCCGAACGACTGGAAGTAGTGGTTCGCGCCCCACAGGACGGCGAACGTGGCGATCATCGTCGACGCCGTCATGCCGTGCGTGTAGGTGGCCGGCGAGATGACGGTGCCGCCCTTCACGACCGCCGAGTGGCCGAGGAACACGAAGCACGCGCCGAACGCGAGGTTGAAGAACGCCGCGCCCGCCGAGCCGAGCAGGATGGCTCGTTTGCCGCCGATCTTGTCGGCGATCGGACCGTTGAGGAAGACGGCCGAGCCGTAGATGAACGTGGCGACGGAGACGATCTTGCCGTAGTCGGCGTTGGACCAGCCGTACAGCTCCTTCATCGCCGCCTGGATCGCGGCCAGGTTGTAGCGCGACATGTAGAAGAAGCCGTACATGAGGCCGAGGAAGATCCAGTTCATCCTCCGACGGGCAATGAAGCCCGGAGGGTGGACGACCGGCGGCGCGAGGCCGGCAGCGACGGGATCGGCGAAGCTCATCGAGGCCCGCTCATATCACACTGGCGCACGGGCGTGTGGCTACCAGCCGTGGCTGGCACCCATGCCGACGATATCGCGGTGAAACCCGACGTCGTCGAAGCCCTTTTCGAGACCGGGTGAAGTCGCCGCACGCTGGCAGATCACGAGTCAACCGGCGCTATGATCGGAAGATGGAGCGCATCACACGCCTCTTGGACGACGCGGTCGGCACGGTGTTCCCGTCCGCTCAGGTGGTCGTGGTCGACGACGGCCGCGAGCTGCTCGCGCACGCGGTCGGCACGACGCTCGAGCAGCCGTTCGATCTCGCATCCTTGACGAAGCCGCTCTGCACGGCCGCGCTCGTGTTGCGGCGCGTGCGCACCGGAGCGCTCACGCTCTCTGATCGACCGCGCCCCGAGGCGACGATCGCGCAGCTCCTCTCGCACGCGTCCGGCGTCCCCGCGGTGCTGTCGCTCGGCGATCCGCTGCGCCCATCGCCGGAGATGCGCCGCGCATGTATCGAACACGCGCGCACCGTTGCGCTCGACTACGAGCCCGGCACCCGCTCCGTCTACAGCGACCTCGGCTTCATCCTGCTCGGCGATGCGGTCGAGCGGACGGGCACGCCTCTCGATCGCGCGTTCACCGAAGAGATCGCGTGTGGTGCCGACATCGCGTTCGGCCCGAACCCCGCCGCAGCACCAACGGAGGGGCCCAGAGGCGTCGTGCACGACGACAACGCGAAGGCGATGCAGGGTGTCGCCGGCCACGCGGGCCTGTTCGGCGACGTGCGCTCGGTGTCGACGCTCGTACGTGCGTGGGTCGACGCGTGGCACGGCGACGACGCGCTGCTCGACCCTGCGCTCGTGCGACTCGCATGGGAGCGCGCGGGCGTCCCCGGCTCGACGTGGGGGCTCGGCTGGGACCATCCATCGGAGAGCCACTCCTCGGCTGGCACGGCGTGGCCACGCACCGGCGTCGGCCATCTCGCGTTCACGGGGTGCTCGGTGTGGATCGATCCACCGCAGCGTCGCTGGGTGGTGCTGCTGTCGAACCGTGTGCACCCGACACGCGCGAACGAGCGCATCAGGCAGTTCAGGCCGATGCTGCACGACGCGGTGCTCGACGCGATGAGGTAGCTCGGCCTGCGGCCCCAGCTCCACAGCTGGCGTGTCCGTCCACCCACGCCGGAGGGCCAGGTCGCCGAAAAGACGCACATTCCGCGCTGGCCCCGGGCGTGTATCTCGAACGACGCATGAACAGACTCGTACAGATCGGCTTCATCTGGCTCGGCTGCGCACTCGCCTGGGTCATCCTCGGCTCGACGGTCGTCCAGCGGTCCGGCGAGGCCTCGAGCGAGTTGCTCGACGAGGTCCACGCGCTGTGGGGGCCGCCGCTCGAGCTGCGCGCACCGGTGGGCACGTACACCGTGGTCGAGAAGCGCAAGCAGCGCACGACGGTCCGCGACGCGGCGGGCCAGGAGGTGCAGACCGAGGTCGAGCACGACGAGCTCGTCTCGCACCCGATCCGCCTCGACGGCAGCGATCTCACCGCCAGGCTGCACCTCGTGCAGCGTCGGAAGGGTCTGCTGTGGTTTCCCACGTACGACGTCGAGCTCGCCGGTCGCTATCGCCTCGCCAACGACAGCGGCGAGACGCGACGCATCGAGTTCTCGGTGCCGCTGCCGGGTGACCACGCCGTCTTCGATGGCTTCGCGGTGCTCGACGAGGACGGCCGCGCGCAGGAGCTCCACGTCGAGAGCGGAAGCATCGTGTGGTCGGCGATCCTCGGCGCGAACGAGGCACGCACGTTCCATGTCGCCGTGAAGTCGCGTGGCACGAGCCGCTTCGGCTACGCGCTCGGTGGCGACGCACGAGACTTCCGCCTCGTCGTCGAGACCGACTTCGCCGCGGTCGACTTCCCGGCGGGCACCACGTCGCCGACCTCGCACCGCGCGAGCGAGGGCACGTGGCGTGGCGAGTGGAAGTTCGAGCGCCTCATCGCGGGCACGGGCATCGCGATCGATCTCCCGCAGCGCGTGAACCCGGGTCCGCTCGCGTCGCGCATCACCTTCTTTGCACCGGTGGGCCTGCTGTTCTTCTTCTTCGTGGTCGCGGTGCGCGCCGCCGCGAAGGACGAGCGTATCCATCCGCTCAACTACTTCTTCTTCGGCTGCGCGTTCTTCGCCTTCCACCTGCTGTTCGCGTACCTCGTCGATCAGCTCGCGATCGCACCGGCATTCGCGATCGCCTCCGTCACGTCGATCTTCCTCGTGGTGAGCTACGCGCGGCTCTTCGTGAGCCTGCGCTTCGCCGTCCTCGACATGGGCGTCGCGCAGCTGCTCTACCTCGTGTTGTTCTCCGCGACATTCTTGTGGAAGGGCTACACGGGGCTCTCGATCACCGTCGGCGCGGTCGTGACGCTCTTCGTGATGATGCAGTTCACCGGGCGCCGGACGCAGCTCTCCGCGTAACGGGCTTCGACGGCCCGTTGCAAACGATCGCACGAGGCCCTACCGTCGGCGCGCGTCCCATGGTCCCGTCGGCTCCCCTGCACGTCCCCATCGAGATCCGCCCGAAAGGCGGCCCAGCGCCGCGACTCTTTCGCCTCGCGCGTCAGCTCTCCCTCGTGCAGGTGTGGCTCGAGGACGGGCTCCCCGACGATCCGTCGTGGCTCCGCGGTCCGCTGCTCGTGCGCTTCGTCCTGCCGGGTGGTGGCGAGGCGGTCGAGTGCGGTGCCCGCGCCCGGGAGATCGTGCTCGACGAGGGTACGCCGCTCGAGCGAGGTGCGCTCGGCGCGCTCGAGCTCGAAGGTGTGCCCCCCGACGCGGCGATGCGCATCGAGTCCTACGTAGAAGAGAGGTTGCAGCAGGCATGAGCGACAAGCAGAAGCAGGATCCCATGGCGCGTCTCGAGGAGATGGAGGCACGGAGCCTCCTCGGCGGCGGACAGGCGCGCATCGAGCGTCAGCACAAGGCCGGCAAGCTCACGGCCCGCGAGCGCATCGATCTGCTCCTCGACGCGGGCTCGTTCGTCGAGGTCGATCGCTTCGTCACGCACCGCTGCACGGACTTCGGCATGGAGGCGAACAAGATCCTCGGCGACGGCGTCGTCACCGGCTATGGCCTCGTGAACGAGCGGCAGGTGTTCGTCTTCGCGCAGGACTTCACCGTCTTCGGCGGCTCGCTCTCCGAGACCTACGCCAGGAAGATCTGCAAGGTGATGGATCTCGCCATGAAGGTCGGCGCGCCCGTCATCGGCCTCAACGACTCCGGCGGCGCACGCATCCAGGAAGGCGTCGCATCGCTCGCCGGCTACGCGGAGATCTTCACGCGCAACGTGCTGTCGTCGGGCGTCATCCCGCAGATCAGCGCGATCCTCGGCCCGTGCGCGGGCGGGGCCGTGTACTCGCCCGCCATCACCGACTTCATCTTCATGGTCGAGGGCACCAGCTTCATGTTCATCACCGGTCCCGATGTCATCAAGACGGTGACGCACGAGGAAGTGACGATGGAGGAGCTCGGCGGCGCGCACACGCACGCCACCACGTCGGGGGTCTCGCACCGCACGTTCCCGTCGGAGGCCGGCTGCATCGCGGGCATCCGCGAGCTGCTCTCGTACCTGCCTCAGAACAACACCGAGAACCCGCCCTCGGTCGTCAGCACGGATCCGGTCGATCGCGAGGACGTAACGCTCGACACCATCGTCCCCGACTCGATGAAGCCGTACGACATCAAGACCTTGATCTCGAAGGTCGTCGACGACGGCAAGTTCTTCGAGATCCACGAGGAGCACGCGCCCAACATCGTCATCGGCCTCGCGCGCATCGGCGGGCAGTCCGTCGGCGTCGTCGCCAACCAGCCGGCGCACCTCGCCGGTGTCCTCGACATCGACAGCTCGGTGAAGGCCGCGCGCTTCGTCCGCTTCTGCGACTGCTTCAACATCCCGATCGTCACCTTCGTCGACGTCCCCGGCTTCCTGCCCGGCGTGAAGCAGGAGTACGGCGGCATCATCAAGCATGGTGCGAAGCTGCTCTACGCGTACGTCGAGGCCACGGTCCCAAAGATCACGGTCATCACGCGCAAGGCCTACGGCGGGGCGTACGACGTCATGGCGTCGAAGCACGTGCGCGCCGACGTGAACCTCGCGTACCCGACGGCCGAGATCGCCGTCATGGGGCCCGAGGGCGCGGTCAACATCGTCTACTCCGGCGAGCTGAAGAAGGCCGCCGATCCCGCTGCTGCGCGCGCCGCGTACATGGCCGAGTACAAGGAGAAGTTCGCCAATCCGTACGCGGCCGCCGCGCTCGGCTACATCGACGAGGTGATCCGTCCGCGTGAGACGCGCAAGAAGGTCGCCGCCGCGCTTCGCATGCTCCGCAACAAGCGCGAGAGCAACCCGCCCCGGAAACACGGTAACGTCCCGCTGTAGCGGGTGTCCTTGAGGTCGGCCGCCTTTGCGTTACGCTAGGCCAGTGAGAAGGTCGGTGACACGCTGGCTGGCGGCCTCCGTCCTCGGAGGTGCTGCTCTGTGCGCCGTGGGCTGTGGCGACGAGTACGCGAGCGTCCGCCCGGACCAGCCGGTGATCCGTCGGTTCGGCGATCAGCTCGTGGAGGGGCAGTACGTCAGCCCGGTGGCGTACGAGCAGTACATCCTCGCGATGCTCGCCGAGAACTCGGGTCGGCTCGACGAGGCCGTGGAGGCCCTGAGACGGGCGCTCGGCTCCGACGGTACGTCGGCGTACCTGCGCTGGCACCTCGCGGACGCGCTGCTGTCGACGGGGCGTGTCGACGAGGCTCGCGACGAGCTCGCGACGGCGCTGCAGATCGCGCCCGGTGCGGCCGAGGCATACGTCGTCAAGGCGCGGCTCAAGGCACGGCTCGGCGATCGCGCGGGGGCCAACGCGGCGCTCGAGCGCGCCATCCAGCTCGACCCCACGCTCGAGGAGGCGTACGTGTCGCTCGCCGCCGCGCAGCACGACGCCGGCCACGAAGCGCAATCGCTCGCCACGATGCGTGCGCTCGCGGGACACATGCCCTCCGCGACGGCAGAAGAGGCGCTCGGTCGCGCTGCGCTGCGCAATCGACAGCGCAAGGCCGCGCACGTGCACCTCCTGCGCGCGCTCGAGCTGGACGCTTCGCGCATCGAGGTGCGCCTCGAGCTCGCGCGGCTCGCAGTCGGTGACGGAGACATCGCGCTGGCGCTCGCCATGTACGTGACCGCAGCCGATCGCACGCGCGACCCGGCCATCTATCTCGAGCTCGCGCGCGCGGCGGCCTCGCACGGCCGGCGCGCGCAGGCGCTCGCGGTGCTCGATCGCCTGGAAGAGGATGCACACACACCACAGGCGAAGCTCGACGTGGCTGCTGCGTACATCGCGGTCGGCGTGCCGCGACGAGCGCTCGAAATCGCGCGCGCAGTGCTCGCAGCAGATCGCCGCGGCGGTGATCGCGGCGCTGCGATCGCGACGATCGGGCACGCGCAGGAGTCCGATGGAGCGCTCGGCGAGGCGCTCGCTGCATGGCAGGAGCTCGCGCCCACCGACAAGCTGTACACGGAGGCCGTGCTGGCGCGAGCGCGACTCCTGCAGCAGCGCGGCCGACACGCGGAGGCGCTCGCGCTGCTCGAGGTCGCCATCGTCGATCGTGCTTCGCGGCAACGCCTCGACGACCGCGATGTGCTCGCGGCTGCACGGGCGCAGCTTCGCGCCCTGCTCGGCGAACCCGGTCCCGCACGTGCGCAGCTCGCGGAGCTCGCGAAGGCACGACCGCGCTCCATCCCGCTGCGCCTCGGGCTCGCGCGCCTCGCTGCGCCCGCCGAGGCCGTGGCGATCCTGGAGCCGCTGGCGCGCGCGGGGGATCTTCGCGCCGCCGAGCAGCTCGCGCACGTCGCCGCGCAGGCGGGGTCGCACGTCGAGGAGGCCGTGAAGATCCTCGAGCAAGTACAGGGGGAGAACAGTGACGCGGGCTTCGCCGCGGGCCTCGGCGAGCTCTACGCCGCGAGCGGTCGACTCGACGAGGCGCAGCTCGAGCTCGAGCTCGCCGATCGCCTGCGACCAGATCAGCTACAAACGCTCTCGGCGCTCGCGT
>JBDTCO010000111.1:0-15329 GCA_039923495.1 Polyangia bacterium | reverse complement strand
GGCCGAGGTCGCTGTGGCTCCGGCTGTTCCCGCCGGCGGCGGCGCGCCCGACGACACCAAGGTCTACAAGGTCGACGCCGGCAACGGTCCGACGATCGGCAGCAAGAACTCGCCGGTCACCATCGTCGAGTTCTCGGACTTCCAGTGCCCGTTCTGCGGCCGCGTCATCCCGACGGTCAAGCAGATCGAGGAGAAGTACAAGGGTCGGGTCAAGCTCACGTTCCGCAACTACCCGCTCCCCTTCCACAACAACGCCGAGCTCGCTGCCGAGGCGGGTCTGGCCGCCAACGAGCAGGGCAAGTTCTGGGAGATGCACGACAAGATGTTCGGCAACCAGCAGGGTCTCGACCGTCCCTCGCTCGAGAAGTACGCCAGCGAGATCGGCCTCGACCTCGGCAAGTTCAAGAGCGCGCTCGACTCGGGCAAGTTCAAGGCGGCCGTTGCTGCCGACGTCACGTACGCAAACGGCCTCGGTACGGGCGGCATGGGCACGCCGACCTTCTTCATCAATGGCCGCCAGATCGCCGGCGCGATGCCGTTCGATGCGTTCGCGAAGGTCATCGACGAGGAGCTGAAGAAGAAGGGCGCGCACTAGCCTCGGTCCGGAAAGCGCGCACCGCGTAGTCCCGGAGGGCCTCCCGCAAGGGGGGCCCTTTTTTTGTTCGCGATCTAGACTGCTCGCGTGACCTCGGTCGTCTTCTACACGCGCGCGGGCTGTCACCTCTGCGACGATGCGCTCGTCATCGTCGAGGAGGTACGGACACGCAGGCCCTTCTCGCTGACCTTCGTCGACCTCGACGTCGATGCGGAGGCTCGCGAGAAGTACTGGGACAAGATCCCCGTCATCGAGGTCGACGGTCGCCTCCACGCGAAATATCGAGTCGACGCGCAGGCGTTCGAGCGTAGGCTCGACTCGGTATGAGCAAGAAGTCGAAGCCGGTGGCACTCGAGACCGCGAGCATCGTCCCGGCGAGCGTGATGCCGCGGCCGCTCGCGATCGTCTCGGCGGCGCTGTGTGCGGCCGCGGCGCTCCTCGTCGTCGTGCTGTTCGTGCGGGCGCTGCCGGTCGTCGGCGAGCGCGCGCGCACGGGGCTGCAACGCGTCGCGGAGGGAGCGTGCGAGGGACTGCGCGCAGAGCCCACGAACGCCGCGCTCGGTGACCTGCCCGCGATGGCGCCCGACTTCAAGCTCAAGGACTACGCCGGGCGCGAGGTCCAGCTGTCGTCACTGCGCGGCAGCGTCGTGCTCGTGAACTTCTGGGCGACGTGGTGCGGCACGTGCGTCGTGGAGATGCCCTCCATGGAACGCCTCGTGAAGCGGCTCTCCGGCAAACCGTTCCGCTTGCTGGCGATCAGCGTCGATGACGACTGGGCTCCTGTCCGGAAGTTCTTTCCGCAGGGCACGCAGCTCGAGGTGTTGCTCGACACCCCGCGCGACACGCCGAAGCGCTACGGCACCGACAAGTTCCCCGAGTCGTTCCTCATCGACAAGGACGGCCAGATCCGGCAGTACGTCGTGTCCAACCGCGACTGGGACACAGGCGACACGCAGGCCTGCATCGAGTCCCTGCTCGACTAGAGTCGGAGTATCATCGCCTCCATGCCCGCCACCCTGCTGGTCGTCGACGACGAGCCCGAGATCGTCAAGCTCGTCACCAAGATCTTCCAGGCGCGAGGGTTCACGGTGCTGTCGTGCAGCGACGGTCAGCAGGCGCTCGACACGATCCCCGGCGCGATGCCCGACATCGTGCTGCTCGACATCGACCTCCCGAAGGTCGACGGCTGGGACGTCTGCAAGCAGCTCAAGTCCGACGAGCGGACGCGCAACATCCCCATCGTGATGATGACCGCCGCCCACGTCACCACCGACGAGGCCGAGAAGGGTCTCGGGCTCGGCGCTGACGAGTACATCCAGAAACCGTTCCTCCGCGAGGTGCTCGTGCACAACATCGAGCGGCTCCTCGCCTCGCGAGCCTGATCGTACTACACGCCTCGCCACATCACGGCACGGGCGGGGTGGCGTAGCGCATCAGTATGCGAGCCCGATTCCTGGATAATCGATATTGGCCAGCTGCCGAACGTCGTCCTTCGGCAGGCCGAGCGGAGTCCATGCTTGCGGCGTAGCGTCGGGCACCTCGCCCTGACTCGTCGCGACGTCGAGGCGATACATCTGCTCCTTGTAGACGACAATCGTGCCCTTCTGGTAAATCGGCGCCGCAGCGGCCGGGTCTGCCTGACCGCTGGACCACTGATTGTAACAACCATTCTTCGGCACCCAGAACTCCACATGTCGATAGTCCGTATCGGACGCTAGACCGAAGTCGACGAACTGGATCGCCGGCAGTGTTTTGCGCACCGAGCCCGATACGACCAGGTTTCCGAAGGTGCCATCCGGGTTGTTCGCGTCGCCGCCCCAGTTATCGAGCGCCCAAGGGGTGTCGTACAGGTTGCCAATCAGCTTGAATGGCTCGTTTGGTACGGACGAGCCTCCAAATATCCAGGTGCGCTCGGTGAGGTTCGGGTAGAGCTCGCCGTAACTGAATGAAAGATCGCGAAAGAAATTGTGCTGAAAGGTGGTCGTGAAGGCGACCGGCGAAGCGGGAAAGTGCGCGTAGACACCGAGCCAACCCGTGCTCGCAAAATAGTTGTCGTCGATCGTCACACCATCGCTCGCCGCGTGCGGATCGCCGGTCACGACCTGCTGGAAGGTCTGCATGAGCGATTGAGTCGCGCCGAGGAACACGTTGTGGTTCACGGTGGCGACGCCATTTCGCTGCGCGTACTGGGCGTTTCCGTCTTGCACCGTGCACTCGAACGCGGCGCGCCACATGCGTCCGCCGAGCGCGAAGACGTTGTTACGGATCTCGCTTCCGTCGCCGAGCTGACCGACCTGTACGGCTTCGCTACCCGTGCGAAGGACACGGTTGTTGTAGATGCTGACATGGTCGTAGGGGACCGGATTCATGATGTCGGTATCGCCGACGTAGAAGCCCTCGCTGCCCACATCGTGAATGTAGAGATCGTGAAAGCGCATGTGATGCATGATCGGAAACGACGCGTCGTGATTCTTGGCGAAGATGGCGGCGAACCCGATGTTGTGTATTTCAATGAACTCGAGCTCGAAGTCGTGCGCGCTCGCACCAATGCTGATACCGACCATTTGCTGATCGGGAAACTCGTGCCACCCGTCGTCGACCGTGATGCCGTAGTGATCACGGCTCGCGCCGTAGTTGGCGCAGCGGTGCCCCGGGAACGCGGCATCGCCGGTCTTCGCCACTGGATCGTAGCGACCGGTGAGGCTCCAGTGGCCTCCTCCCTTGAGCACGACCGTGTAGCTCGCGCCGAGCCCACCGATCGTCACCTGGCCGCCGAGGTTCGTGATGACGAGGGGGCGGGCCGCCGTGCGCTGCGGAAGGTTGCCGATGTTGAGCAGCGCATAGTGCCCCGCCGGGATGTAGAAGCGATCAAGGGTCGTCCAATCCACGGCCGGAAAGCTCGCCTGGATATCGGGCAAATAGATCTCGTGCGCCGAAGAGATCGCCGATGCAGGAAGCGTGAAGGTGTTGGTTGGCGCGTCGAAATATCCATCGGCATACTCGGACGGGCACGCCGCCCCCCCACCGTCGCCGACAGACGCATCGCCGTCGCCCCCCGCGTCGCGGCCCGCGTCGCCGCCCCCGTCGGTTGACGCGCTGGCATCCAGGCCGCCGGCGTCCGCGAGGCTGTGCGACCCATCCGAGGAGCAGGCTCCCAGCGCGCCGATGATTCCGAGGCCGCTGACAGCCAAAGCGAGAGACCACATCCGAAGCGGGAAGGTCATCGACGTCTGCTCCATTTCCATTCTTCAAAAGCGCAGCGCCAACTTCGGACTGTCGATCTGGCGCAGCAACCGGGCCCTGAATCCGCACGCATCATATCACGCCGAGGCGCAGTCGTCTGTGCGTTCGCGGGACTCAGGTGGAGATGGCCAGTCGCTCCGAGCCGTAGACGCGCACCGTCGCGGCGGCGAGCAGCGCCGCGAACAGGAGTGTTCCCCCGCAGCACAGCGCGAGCTGCAGCGTGGTCACGTCTTCACCGCGCACGAAGCGCGTGATCGCGAACTGCTGGCTCACGAGCGGGACGGCGAACATCCAGAGCTTCGGCGTCATCGGCGCGATCGACAGCAACACCGACGGTACCGACGGCACGAGCAGCAGCAGCGAGAGGTAGGTCTGCGCCTCGCGAAAGCTCTTCGCGAACGCCGAGACGAGCGTCTGCACGATGCCGAACATGATGATGCTCGGCAGCATCACGACGAGCACCCGGACCGCGAAGCGCGGCCCCACGTCGATCGCCATACCGAGCCGCTCGATGGGCAGGAACGGCCCGATGCCCGCGAACGCGACGAGGCTCAGACACAGCGACAGCATCGCGAAGGTCCACGTCGCCCCGAGCTTGCCGAGCAGGATCTGCCAGCGCGGCGCAGGGTTGATGAACAGCGGCTCGAGCGACTGACGCTCGCGCTCCCCCGCCGTCGTGTCGATGGCGAGGTACATGCCACCGACGAAGATCGTCATCACGAGCAGGTACGGGAGCATGCCGAAGATGCGCGCGCCTCGGCTCAGCGCCGTGGAGGTGTCGTGATCGACGACGACGATGGGTCTCACGATCTCGGGGTGGAGCCCGCGCGCGACGAGGCGCAGCGCGGCCGTCTGCGCGCCGGCCGCGAGCACGAGCTTGCGCAGACGCGAGGCCGCCGTGGCGCCCTCGTGCCGCGAGCCGTCGAACAGCAGCTCCACGGAGGCAGGCTCGCCCTTGTCCCAGCTCGTCGCGTAGCCTGGAGAGATCTCGAGCACGACGTCGCGACGCTCGTCCCTCACCGCGGCCTCGGCGTCCGCGGGTGCGGGCTCCACCACGAGGCCGAGCTGCCGGAGCTGCCCGATGAGGCGCGGCGCATTCTCGGCGCCCACGACGGGCACCGAGAGCGGCTTGTCGAGCGAGTCATGCATCTGCTTCGCCATGACGTTGAGCATCATCGCGAGCACGAGCGGGCCGAGCAGCGGTCCGGTGACGAGCGCGCTCGTGAGCGTGCGGCGATCGCGCAGGTTCTCGCGCACCTCCTTGCGGTAGACGGTCCACGCAGCCTTCACGACACCCCCTTCTGGACGACATGCAGAAAGGCCTCTTCCAGATCGTGCTCGCCGGTCAGCTCGCGGAGCTCGTCGAGCGTGCCGGCAGCCAGGACGCGCCCGTCGGAGATGATGACGACGCGATCACACAGCGCTGCGACCTCCTGCATGATGTGGCTCGAGAACAAGACGCACCGCCCCTCGGCCTTGAGCCCGCGCAGGAACGTGCGGAGGTTGCGCGTGGCCATGACGTCGAGCCCGTTGGTCGGCTCGTCGAGCACCACGTTGCGCGGGTCGTGCACGAGCGCGCGGGCGAGCGCGGTCTTGAGGCGCTGCCCCTGCGAGAAGCCCTCTGCGCGGCGATCGGCGATGTCGTGCATGTCGAGTGCGTCCACGAGTGCCTCGCGCCGCGTCCGCAGCGTGTCCTCGTCGAGCCCCTGCAGCCGACCGAAGTAGTCGATGTTCTCGCGCGTGGTGAGCCGCTTGTAGATGCCGCGGGCGTCGGGCAGCACGCCCATCCGCCGGCGTGCCGCGCAGGGGTCGACCGCCGCGTCGATCCCGTCGACGAGCACCTGCCCCGCGTCGGGACGCATGAGCGTGTAGAGCATGCGCATCGTCGTCGTCTTGCCCGCGCCGTTTGCACCGAGCAGCCCCGTGATCAGTCCGTCGGCCGCGATCAGCGAGACGCCGCGCACCGCATGCACCTCGCCGAACGACTTCTCGAGGCCGCGCAGCTCGATCACGGGGAGGCCCCGTCGAAGCTCGTGAACGCGGGGATGGGTCCGATGGTGGACGTGCAGCTCGCGTCGAGGCCCTTCGGATCGAGCTTCTCGACGAGCTCCGCGACCAGGCGCGGCATGCACCCGCGCACGATCGAGTTGTGCCCGTTGCCGCGAGCTACGAGGTGGCGCGCGTTCGACAGGGTCCGCATCACGTCCTCGGCGTTCGCGGGCGGCGTCACCGGATCGAGCTCACCGGAGAGGAGGAGCGACGGAACATCGCTGTGCACCGGCGTATGAAAGTCGGCGGGACGCGTACCGTGCGGCCAGACCTCACACTCGGCCTGCTTGCCGCGCACGAGCTCGTCGCCGAGCAAGAGCTCGGGATCTCCTGGCCGCACGACGAGGAGATCGACGTCCTCCGCGCAGAGCACGGAGAGCGCCATGCCCTCGGCGATCGACTGGAGCTGCGTGTCGATGAGCGAGGCCTGACCGAGCAGCGGCGCGTAGCGGTCGTGATCGGCCTCGTCGATCATGAGCGGCAGGAGCGAAGAGGTCTCGGTGCTGTACGCGAAGAGGCGCACGAGACCGATGAGCGAGAGCTCGGTCATGGTACCCGTGCGCTCCACGAACGTGCGCGGGTCGCGATACTCGACGGTGCGAGGCCGCGCGCGGAGCCTTGGCCGCACACGCGTCAGGGTCACCCAGGGATCGCCGTAGCGCGCCTTGCACCGCGCATCGCTCGTGCACAGCGCGAGCAGCTTGCGGAGCGCCGCCTCGAGGTCGGCGGCCGCGCGATCACCCAGCGCCTGCGCGTTCGGTACGACGCCGTCCAGCACGATGCTGCGCACGCCTCCGGGGTGGCGCCTCACGTACTGCTGCGCCACCCGCGTACCGTACGAGATCCCAACGAGATCGAAGCGCGGCGAACCGAGCGCGAGCCGGAGCGCCTCGAGATCCTCGACGGCGTCGGTGGTCGTGTAGTAGCGCGGGTCGGCCGTCTTCTCGACCTGCGCGAGGCAGGCCTTCGTGCGAGCTCGCACCTGGTCGAGGTCGGACAGCTGCTCGTCGGGCGGCCTCGTGCACACGAGCGCATTCGAGCCGCCGGTCCCTCGCTGATCGACGAGCAGCACGTGGCGGTGCTCGAGCACGGGATCGAACGCAGCCGCGATCGTGTCGAACGACTCCGTCGCCGACTGACCCGGCCCACCGGCGAGCATCACGACGAGATCGCTCGCGGCCGCCGGTGCGTCCGAGCGCACCAGCTGGACACGCAGGCCGATGCGACGACCTGCTGGCTGATCGCGCCGGTCCCACCGTTCTGGCACCCAGAATGTCGTGCAGTACGTGTCGCCGCTCCTGCGCTGCTGATCGGCCGGACAGCGCAGCAAGCGCAGCGAACCGAGCACCATCTCCTGGTCCGTGACGACCGGGGGCTGTGGCGCAGGCCGATGCCTCACGACATAGACCGCGACGGCCAGCACCACGACGAGCAGTGCGATGATGCGTCGCGTGCTCATGCTCCGTCCGCGTCTATAACGCCGCGTGTTCCCCCTGTAAAGGCGATGAGCCGGCGTGTCAGAATGAGGCCGTGTCCATCGCTCGCTCCGTCATCGCGCTCACGCTGCTCGCGTCTGCATGCAACAGCACCCTCGGCCAGATGGAGATCAAGATCGGCCTGAACAACGCGACCAACAACGTGCAGTACGACGTCCACTTCGCCGTGCTGGACGGCACCGGCACGACGTTCACCGCGACGCGCACCGATGAGGCCTGTCCGCAGGTCACCGTCGTCACGGGCAGACCGTGGCAGGCTGGCGGTCACTACTCGCTCGTCACCGGCGAGGTCGTCGGCAACGACCTCACCGATGTGGCCTCGCTCGGCTACGGCGAGGGCTGCGACAGCTCCACCGCCAAGATGTGGTGGTCTAAGGGAGGCACCTTCGTGCTCGACGAGCTCATCGGCGCCCACGCCGATCTTCACTTCGACTTCGTCGCGATGACGGCCGACACGAGCACCGGCGCCACCGGCACGTTCAGCATCACGGGGCGCGGCTACAGCAATGCGGTGAACGCGCCGTAGCTCAGAGCGACAGCTTCATCACGCGGCTCACCGCGACGAGGCCGAGCTGCTCGTAGAAGCGCTCGGCCTCGCGGTTGCCGGCCCACACGGTGAGGAGCAGCTCGAGCGCGCCGCGCTCGCGGGCCCACGCCGCAGCGGCGTCGATGAGCGCGCGACCGCAGCCTGCGCGTCGCATCGCGGGATCGACCACGAGCGTGTCGACGTGGCCGCGACGACCGAGGCGGGCGCGATCCCGAGCGCGCGGCTCGAGCAGCTCGACGTGCACGAACCCCATCACGCGGCGCTCGCGCTCGATGACGAAGAGCGCACGTTCGTGGCTCGGGCCCTCGATCGCGTCGACGAGCCGCGGATCCAGCCGACCGTCGGCGCGGAAGTAGACGGGGTGCAGCGCAGCATGCAGTCGCTCGGAGGCGGCGAAGAGCTCGGTCACGCGTTCGCGGTCATCCGTGCGCGCATGACGAGGCTTCGGAGGGCGGCTAGTGGTTGACGTTCGCGCCATGGAATGGCTCGTCTGGGAACCACTCGTGCATCTTCAGCTCGACGAGCGCCTCGACGTCTGCGGCGGTCGGCAGATCGAGCGCGGTCGCAGCGAGCTTCCTACACTCGTCGAGCCGGGCGCCGCGGAGGATCGACTTCACCGCCGGGATCGCGGTGGCGTTCATCGACAGCTCGTCGAGCCCGAGGCCGAGCAGCACCGCGGAGAACAGTGGATCGCCGGCCATCTCGCCGCACATGCCGACGCGGATACCGGCCGCATGTCCTGCCTTCACGACGCGATCGACCATGCGGAGGATCGCGGGGTGCAGCGGATGGTAGAGATACCCGACGTGCTCGTTCACGCGATCGATCGCGAGCGCGTACTGGATGAGGTCGTTGGTGCCGATGGAGAGGAACGACACCTCGCGCGCGAGCTGATCGGCCACCATCACCGCCGAGGGCATCTCCACCATCACGCCGAGTTCGAGCAGCTCGTCCATCGCGACGCGCTCGACCCGCAGCTCCGCGCGCGCTTCCTCCAGCACCGCGCGCGCCTGACGGAGCTCGTCGACGCCCGAGATCATCGGGAACATGAGGCGCATCTTGCCGTAGGCGGACGCGCGCAAGAGGCCACGCAGCTGCGTCTTGAACAGACCACGCTCCCGGAGGCACAACCGGATCGAGCGCAGTCCGAGCGCCGGGTTCTCCTCCTCCACCTGCAGGAACGGCGCGACCTTGTCGCCGCCGAGATCGAAGGTGCGGAACGTCGCCGGCATCGGGTAGAGCCTACGCAGCACGCGGACCGCGTTCTGGAAGTGCTCCTCTTCCGACGGCAGATCGTTGCGCCCCATGAAGAGGTACTCGGTGCGGAACAGGCCCACGCCCTCGGCACCGTGGTCGACCGCGCCGGCAACCTCGTCGACGAGCTCGAGGTTGGCGTACAGCCGGACGCGCGCCCCCTCCTTCGTCTGCGCGAGCTGATCGCGGTTCGCGAGCAGCGCCTGCACGTGCAGGAGGTGCTTCGCCGCGCGCTCGCGATAGTCATCCATCTGCTCCTGCGTGGGGCGGATGATGACCTCGCCGCGGAAGCCGTCGACGATGAGCCAGTCGCCGTTGACGACCTCTTCCGTGATCTCCTCGGTGCCGACGACGGCGGGGATCTCGAAGGCCCGCGCGAGGATGGCGGAGTGCGAGGTACGGCCACCGACGTCGGTGATGAACGCGGCGCACTCCGCGCGGTGCAGATCCGCGGTGTCGGCGGGCGACAGATCATGCGCGACGACGATGGCGCCGGCCGGCGGGGTCGACGGCGTAGGATCGACACCGAGCAGGTTGCGGAGGATGCGCTCACCGACGAAGTCGATGTCCGAGCGGCGCTCGCGGAAGTATTCCTCCTCGATGGCGTCGAAGATCGCCTTGATCTCCTCGATGGTGCTGCGCAGCGCCCACTCCGCGTTCATGCGCTCTTCGCGCACGCGACGGCGCGTGGGCTCGACGAGGTGCTCGTCCTTCAGGATGAGCTGGTACGCCTCGAGGATCTGGAAGTGGTCCTCGCCCTCGCGCTCGGCGAGCTTCTTCTTCACGCGCTCGAGCTGCGCGTCCGACAGCTCGAGCGCGGCGTCGAAGCGCGCGAGCTCGGCGGCCACTTCGCCCTCCTCGATCGTGCGCTTCGGGGTCTTGACCTTGCGGCGATCGATGATGAACGTGCGACCGACGGCGAGCCCGGGCGACGCAGCGATGCCGCGCATGACGTGCGGCTGAGGTGGACCGGCGCGTCGAAGCTCGACGCCGCTGAGCTCGACGTCGTCCTCGATTGCTCGCTGGTCCGTGCTCCGCCGTCCGTTTCGACGGCCCCCGCCCATCCGCACGCTACTCCTCCCCGAACTTGTCCTGGACGAGCTTCGTGATCACTGCGAGCGCGGCCTCTGCATCGGGCCCTTCGCTGACCACCTGGATGTGCGTTCCCTTGGCCGCCACGAGCATGAGGACGCCCATGATGCTCTTGCCGTTCACCACCTGACCGTCCTTCTCTACGGTGAGGGTGCTCTTGAACTTGTTCGCGGCCTGCACGAACTTCGTGGCCGCACGAGCGTGCATCCCGAGCTCGTTGACGATCTGCAGGCGTGCCTCGGCCCTGGTCTCACTGTCGTTGCTCATGACTCCCTGTCGTCGTTCCGATCGTGGTCCGGGCCGGTACAAATGTGAATGCTCTTCTGCCCCGTCGCAGCCAGCTCTTGAGCCAGCTCGGCTGCATGGCGCTCGCGATCCACGGTCGCCAGCTTGAACAGCATCGGCAGGTTCACGCCGGTGAGGACGACCGTGTGGCCGTGCCGCTTGGAGCAGAGGTTGAACGGGGTCGAGCCCTCGAGGTCGACGAGGAACAGCGTCTCTTCGCAGCCGAGCGCGTCACACGCGGCCTCGATGTGGATCTTCGTCGTGTCGCGGCTCTCGCCGACCGGCACCGTGACGATGCTGGCGCCCAGCGAGCCGACCATCTTCTCGGCGGTCTGCACCATGGCCATGCCCGATTCCCCATGAGAAACGACGACGACTCCGGTGCGCATGACCTACTCCCGCCCCCGACGTTCGAGATCGCGATGCCGGACCGTGAAGCCGCGCCCACCGCGCAGACGCTGCTGCAGCTCGCGAACCACGGCAACGGAGCGGTGACGGCCGCCGGTGCAACCAACCGCTATCGTAAGGTAAGCCTTTCCCTCGTCCTCGGCCAGCGGGATGACTTCGTCGAGGAGTGACGCGATCTTATCCACGAGCTTCTTCGCGACGGGCTTCTCGAAAACGAACGCCGCCACGGCCGCGTCCTCGCCCGTGCCCGCGGACAGCTCCTCCACGAAGTAAGGATTCGGCAGCGAGCGGACGTCGAACACGAAGTCCGCCTCCAGCGGCACCCCGTGCCGGAAACCGAAGCTCAAAAGCGTAACGGAGAGCTTCTCGGCCGAACGGCGGTAGCGCTCCTGGATGACGCCCTTCAGCTGGTGGACGTTGAGGTTGCCCGTGTCCACGAGCGCGTTCGCGTCCTCGCGCAGCGGGCGCAGGATCTCGCGCTCGCGCCGGATCCCATTGCGCAGATCGTCGCCCGAGAGCGGATGCCTGCGCCGCGTCTCCGAGAAGCGGCGCACGAGCACTTCGTCGGACGCGTCGAGGAAGAGCACCTCGATGAGGTGCCCCTCGCCGCGCAACCGATCGAACACGGCGCGGTGCTCCGGCAGGAACGCGCCTGCACGCGCGTCGACGACGATCGCCGACTGCACCGGCTCGTTCGCCGCTTCGGGCTCGCGCTGCGCGAGGTGCGCCACGAACGAAGGCAAGAGCGGCACCGGCAGGTTGTCGACGCAATAGAAGTCGAGATCCTCGAGCGCGCGCAGCGCCGTGGACTTGCCCGCGCCGGAGACACCGGTGACGACGACGACGCGGACCGGCTTCATTCGATCTACTCGACCTCGTCGAAGGGCACGGCGCGATCCGGGCGCGCGGTGAGGAGCGCGCGGTCCAGGCGCTCCTGGAACTCGCGGGCGGAGTGCTTGCCCTGGAACTTGAGCAGGAGGTTGCGGGCGGCGACCTCGATGATGGATCCGATGTTGCGGCCCGGGCGGATCGGCACGCGCATCATCGGCAACGCCACGTCGAGGATGGTGTGGAGCTGCTCCTCGACGCCGAGACGGTCGTACTCTTCCTCGTCGTTCCAGTCGACGAGCTCGACGACGATCTCGATCTTCTTCTGGTCACGCACAGCCGAGATGCCGAAGAGGTCCTTGATGTTGATGATGCCGAGGCCGCGGATCTCCATGTGGTGCTTGATGATCTCCGAGCCGGACCCGTAGATCATGTCGGGTGGCCGCTTGTGGATCTCGACGATGTCGTCGGCGACGAGGCGGTGGCCGCGCAGCACGAGCTCGAGCGCTGCCTCGCTCTTGCCGATGCCCGACTTGCCGAGGAGCAGGATGCCGACGCCGAGCACGTCGATGAGGACGCCGTGCACGCTCGTCGTGGGCGACAGGCGGTGCTCGAGGAACTTGGTGACGCGGTTGATGAACACCGACGAGATGAGCGGCGTGCCATACACGGGCACCTGGTGCTTCTCCGCGCAGACCTTGAGCGCCTCGGGGATCTTGAGCCCACGCGTGACGACGATGATGCACGGCTCGAGCGCACACAGCGCCGCGAGCCCGCGCTCGCATGCTTCCTCGGCGATCGACTCGAGGTACGAGATCTCCGTGAGCCCGAGGACCTGCACGCGCTCCGGGTTGACGTGCGCGGTGTAGCCCGTCAGCGCGAGCGACGGCTTCTGGATGCGCGCGCCCGAGATGCGGCGGTAGAGGCCGCCACCGCCGGACGCGAGCTCCAGCTGAAAGCCCGCCTCCTTCGCATCGACGAGGCTCTGGACTCTCAGGCTCGGCACGGCTCGCTCAGTTGCACGTGTAGCTGTCGAAGTCGCCGGTGACCTGGCCCGTCGGGAACACGAGGTCGAAGGAGCCCTTGGCGGGCTTCACACCGGTCGCATCGACGTAGGTCAGCATCATCGAGCCACCGGTGGCGTAGGTGCGCTGCGGCGTATCGTTGTGCGATGCGAAGTGATCGAAGTACGCGATGCCGGGGCCCGCGGGACCGATGTCGCAGTTCGGAACGGAGACGCCGAACTTCATCGCGGGATTCGTCTGCACCCCGTTGATGAAGAGCAGCGACAGCTCGTTGTGCTCGAGCTGCGTGTCGCGCGCGCCCCCATCGGCATCGATGCCGACGTTGGGCCCGCAGATCGGATGGTAGTCGACGAGCACCACCTTGAGCTGCCCCGCCGCTGCGGCGGGGCAGTAACCGTGCCCATCGGTGCTGACGTACCCGGTGTCCTGCACAGAGAGCGAATGGCCCGAGACCTTGTACGTGGTGTTGCTGCTGCACGCCGAGAGCAGCACGGCAGCGAGGAAAAGTTTCTTCATGGGATCCTCTGCGAAAGGGTCATCAGTGCTTCGCGTCTTCATCGACGATGGTCTGGTAGAGGGCAGCCGCATCGGGCGCCTCGAGGAGTCGCTCGCGAAAACCAGGATCGCGGAACAGCCGGCTGATACGCGCGAGCGCCTTCAGGTGCACGCCTGTCGATTTCTCCGGGGCGACGAGGACGAAGAACAGCTTCGTCGGCTTGCCGTCCATCGAGTCGAAGTCGACGCCCTCGGGCTTTCGCCCGATGAACGCGACCAGGCTCGCGAGGTCGCGCATCTTGGCATGAGGGATCGCGATGCCCTGGTCGATCCCCGTCGACGCGAGCTTCTCGCGCTCGAGGAGCGCCGTGGCCAGGGTCTCGCGATGGAGACCAGCGACGTTCTCGGCGAGGTGCTTCGCCAGCTCGTCGATGATGCCCGCCTTGTCCGTGGCGCGGAGGTGCGCCGCGACGAGCTCCGGCCTGACGAAGTCGAGGATCTTCATGCGTGCGTCATCAGGAGGGAGGGAGGGAGAGGTCTCAGGCGTGGGCGACGTTGCCGGTCTCGATGAGGCCGTACGTTCCGTCGGCGCGACGATACACGACGTTGACGTCGTGTGTGGAGGCGTTCGAGAAGACCAGGAAGTCGTTGCTGCGCAGGTTCATCTGCATGACCGCCTCTTCCGGCGTCATGGGCTGCGCGACGAAGCGCGTCTCCTTGATGATCTTGATCTCCGGCTGCGCGGCCTGCGTCTCCGCCTTCTCGTCAGGCGCCTCCTCGAGCGACATGACCTTGTGGCTCATCTCGCGCTGACCGTGGATGGAGTGCTGACCCTTGTGGCTGCGGATCTTCTCCTTGTAGCGACGCACCTGGCGCTCGATCTTCGCCATGACGAGATCGATCGACGAGTACATGTCCTCGGTCGTCTCCTCGCCGGCGATGACGAGACCGCTGTGCAGCGTGATGACGACCTCGGCGACGTGGTTGTAGCCGCGCTCGCAGTCGAGGACGACGTGGGCCTTGATCGGGTCCGGGAAGTACTTACGAACGCGATCGATCTTTTCCTGCGCGTAGGACTTCAGCGCTTCGGTCGCGTCCATGTGTCGGAACGTCACGGACATCTGCATGTGGGCTCTCCCTTTGAAGCTGCGAGGCTGCGAGGCTGCGAGGCTGCGAGGCTGCGAGGACAGTGGCCGGAGCGCAGACGTACGGGCTGCGGCGGCCGTGCATGGGCGCGGTTGTTGCTCTAAATGAAGTCGCCATGAGCAGTATAACCACCCTCAGCAATGCGGCACGCCCCCGGGGTTCGTGGTGACGCCGGATCCTCCCCCCTGGAGGAGGAAGGCGCCGAGCGCGGCGCCCGCTCATGACCCCCCGCGAATCCTGCTTGCCGAGGATGATGCTGAGATGCGCCGGCTCATCGCTGAGGCGCTCCGCAAGGATGGCTACGAAGTCATCACAGTGTCGGACGGCGGGCGACTGCTCGTGACACTCGCTCACCAGTTCGTCGAAAAGGATGGAGTCGATTTCGCGGACCTGCTCTTGTCGGACATCCGGATGCCCGTCTGCACCGGTATGCAGATCCTCGAGCAGGTGCGTGCAGCCAACTGGCAATTCCCTGTGATCCTCATGACGGCGTTCGGCGACGCTGCCACTCGCAACCAGGCGCAAACCCTGGGTGCCCTGCTGTTCGACAAGCCCTTCGAGCTCAGCGAGCTGCGCACGGCTGTACACGCGCTGCTCGGGCGCGGGCGATGAGCTGCGGGCGGTCTCGTGGGGCGGGCATTCTGGGCTGTCGGGTCGAAACGCCACGACCCTAGAGAGCTCGGGCCCTCCCCTCTCGGATGCACCGAGCGCCGCCATGAGCTGCCGAGCGCGCAAGCCAGTCGCCCCTCGCGGCAGCACCGAAGGTCGCCTGGCACATGGCCCTCGACCCGGTCACGCGCGTCGTCGTAACCTGCGGGGCATGGGCTCACTCCGACGCGCACTTCTCCTGCTCCTATTGGGTATTT
>JBDTCO010000110.1:0-4562 GCA_039923495.1 Polyangia bacterium | reverse complement strand
GACATGACCTGACGATGGGCCTTCTTCGCCATCTTGCCGTAGGGCACGTGATAGAGGCGACGCGCGATCGGCGCGGTGTTCTCGGCGTTGAGGCTCTTCCACTCGCCGTACGCGCCGGTGATCGCATCGAGGTAGCACTGCACGGAGAGCTGACCGTCGACGAACGCGTCCTTCGAGTGGAGCGGGCGCCAGAAGTCGTCGACCTCCTTCGTGTAGGAGCCGGAGGCGCCGACCTCGAGCGCGCAGAGGCGCGGGTTCTCGCTGATGATCATCGCGACGGCACCGGCACCCTGCGTGGGCTCACCCGCCGAGGCGAGCGTGTAGCGCGCGATGTCGGAGCAGATGACGAGCGCCTTCTTGCCGCGGGCCGAGCCCGACGCGATCCAGTCGAGTGCATTCATGAGGCCGGCGGTGCCGCCGAAGCAGGCGTGCTTCGTCTCGAAGGAGCGGCAGGTCTGCGAGAGACCGGCGAGGCGGTGAACCCACGCGGCGATGGGCTTCGAGTGATCGACGCCCGTCTCGGAGCCAACGATGCAGAGGCCGATGGTGGACGGATCGACACCGGACTGCTTGAGCACACGGCGCGCGGCGTTGCTGGCGAGCGCGACCGGATCTTCGTGCGCACGCGCCACCGACATGAGCCGCACGCCGAGACCATCGACGTACTTGCCGGGCGCCACACCGCGGACTCCGGCGAGCTCTGCCAGCTCGAGGTAGCCCTCGGGGACGGAAAGTGCGATGGCGTCGATACCGATGGTGCGGGTCGTCATGGAGAAGGATCCTCTCGGGTAGTTGCCCGCCCTACCTCGCAAGCCCAGTGCCACGGCGCAGCATCAAGGATTCCGATCAATTGGAGCTGCTTCGACGCAGGCCCGAGCGAAGTCGCACGGAGCGGTCGAGCGATATCGCTAAGTGCAGATCGAGCGCTCACGGAAGGATGCAAACGGTCGTGCGCAGACCCCACCTCCAGAGTGGCTAACCAGTCAGAAACAGCCGTCCGGGAGCTGGTCACCGTCGTGCAAGAACCCTGTCACATGAACCTCAACCGCTCGTTCGCGCTGGTCGTTCTCCTCACGGGTTGCACGCCGCAGATCGCCAGCACGGGCGCAACCGGCGAAGAAGGTGGCATCTCCTCCACCGACTCCGCGCTCAAGGGGTGCCACGCGACCGCATCGAGCTCCATCCCCGCGAACGAGAGCTACTACCTCACCACGTTCGGTGGGCCCGGCGAGTCGGGCACCATGTCGTGCGGCGAGTCGACGAAGAACGGCAGCTGGTACTACATCGCGTCGCGCCAGCGCTACGGCTGCGGCGCGCACGTCCGCCTGACGACGGCCACCAAGTGCGTGGTCGCCGAGGCCGACGACTACGGTCCGGATGTCTGCGTCGAGACGGCCGCGGGTCGCCCCATCATCGATGCCTCGCCGAAGGTCGCAAAGGCTCTGTTCGGTGTCTCGGCGGCAGGCTGGAGCGAGCACCGCAGCATCAAGGCAGAGGTCGTCGCCGACTCCACGCCGCTCGGTCCCTGCACGCTGCCCGCCGCGACGAGCACGGGCACCGACACGAGCTCGACGTCGACGGACACGAGCTCCGGCGGTACGAGCTCTGACCCGTCGGTCACCTGCAGCTCCTACACGCTCGGTACCGACGTCCCGGTGATGGAGTGCGTGCAGTCGTCCAGCGACAGCCAGTGGTACCAGTGCACGTCGGCAGGCTGGGTCGCGCTGTACTCGAGCGGCAACGGTCCGCTGGGTGCGTGCACGCAGAAGTATCCGCTGTAGTCTCCGGCCGCCATGCGCGGCATCCCCTTCGCGACACGTCTCGATCGCTGTCCCCGCTGCGTGATGATGCGGAGCGCGTGCATCTGTGACGCGCTCCCCACGGTCGTCACCCGCACGCGCATCGTCATCATCCGCCACGCACGCGAGCTCGTGAAGCCGAGCGGCACCGCACGCATCGCGGTGCTCGCGCTCCCCAACGCCGAGATCATCGACTACCGCGACGAGCAAGGGGACACGCCCGCGTGGGTGCAGGCGCTGCACCCTCGGCCCGAGGAGGTGCTCGGGCCCGACGCGGTGGCCGCTCGGCTGCGCGCGCTGCCGTCGCCGCACCTCCTGTTTCCCACCGGTCGCACCTCGGCGGACGCACCGCCGACGCTCGTCGTGCTCGACGGCACGTGGCGTCAGGCGCGACAGATGTTCCGTCGCATCCCCGGAGTGCCCGCGCTCCCGACCGTGAGCCTCGATGCCTCCGCGGTCGCCGTCGTGCGACTCCGCAACGCGTTCCGCGCGGAGGAGCGCTCGACGCTGGAAGCCATCGCAGATGCGATCGCCGCGCTCGAAGGCGTGGAGGTCGCGGCACCGCTGCATGCGCTGCACGAGCGCTTCGTGCGCGACAGCCTGCGCTCGCGCGGACGCATGCGACCTGCGACCGACGAAGCGTGAGCGCGTTGCAGCTGCGCGAGCGTACGTATCAGAAGCCCGCGACCTCGTGCGCCACGTACGGCGATTCGACGGCGCGCAGCTCATCGGCGGTGAGTTTCACCGCGAGCGAGGCGATCGCGTCGTCGAGGTGCTGGAGCTTCGTCGCGCCGACGATCGGTGCCGTGATGCCGGGCTGCTGGCGAACCCACGCGAGCGCGATCTGCGCCATCGACACGCCGCGCGCCTTCGCGACGCGCTCGACGGCGTCCACGATCTCGCGATCGGCCTTCTCCGTCGCGGCGTAGAGCTTCTTCGCGAAGGCATCCGTGGCGTCGCGCTTCGTCTGGCCCTGCCCAGACGGCCGCGTGAGGCGTCCGCGCGCAAGCGGGCTCCATGGCAAAACACCGACCTTCTCCTCGCGGCACAGGCGCAGCATCTCGCGCTCCTCCTCTCGATAAAGGAGGTTGTAGTGCGGCTGCATCGTCACGAACGGCGCCCAGCCGTTGCGCGACTGCAGCTGGAGCGCACGGCCGAACTCGTACGCCCACATGGACGACGCACCGAGGTAGCGGACCTTGCCCGAACGCACGAGACCGTCGAGCGCCTCGAGCGTCTCCTCGATCGGTGTCTCGTGGTCGTAGCGATGGATCTGGTACAGGTCGATGTAGTCCATGCCGAGGCGACGCAGGCTCTCGTCGCACTCGAAGAGGATGGCCTTTCTCGACAGGCCCCTGGCGTTCGGCGTCCTGCGCAGCGGGTTGTGGAGCTTGCTCGCGATGACGAGGTCCTCGCGCCTCTGACCGAGCTCGCGCATCGCGCGCCCGAGGAACTCCTCGCTCGTGCCCAGCGAGTAGATGTTCGCGGTGTCGAAGAAGTTGATGCCCCCCTCGAGCGCGCGCGCGTAGAACGGGCGGCTCGCCTTCTCGTCGAGCACCCATTCGTGCGTCCCGGTCTTCGCGTCTCCGTACGTCATGCAGCCGAGGCAGATCTGCGAGACCTTCGTGCCCGTGTTCCCGAGACGAACGTAGTTCATGCAGGGTCGTTTACACCGGACACCATACGAGCACCAGACCGTCGTTCCTGACACTCGGCCTCAGGGAGCGCGCACGAGCGGCGGCTGCTCGACGAAGAACCCGTGCGCCCGCCTGCGCGTGCGCGTCCTGGGCGAGCATCGGTTTCCTCAAACCGGTCCGTGTTCTAGCGGTAGGGCGCGGCGTCAGCCAGCGTCAGCTGGTCGAGGCGGCCCGCCCAGCACGAGTCGGGTGCGAGCACGCGGAGCTCTTCCCAGGCGTGCTCTGCGGCGTCGTGCTGTCCGGTACCCCACAGCGCGACGCCGAGATAATAGCGGCTCGCGAGCGGTCGGGCAGCGGCGGCTCGAGCGACCTCGAGGTGCGCGAGAGCAGCAGCGTACTGCTTCTGCATGACGAGGTGCGCCCCGATCGCGGCGTGCATGTCAGCCGCGGGCGCCGAGCCGTCGAGCACCGCGCGCGCCGCAATCGCAGCGGCCGCTTCGAGGCGTCCCTCGTGCACCAGAGCCCACACCAGAGCCTGATCGTGACGGAGTTCGTCTTCTGGCGCCCGCAGCCCCGACGCATTGATGGCGAGCAGCACGAGCCGCGCGTCGGCGAAGCGCTCCTCCTCGAGCAGCACGTCGGCCTCCCACAAACGCAGGTGGACATCGGGGGCGAGCCCCAGCGCGACATAGCCATCGGAAAAGTCGTCGAAGGACTCGCGAAGTCGGACGACGTCGTGCCGCGAGCTCCGGAGCCGCCCATCCAGTCGCGCGCAGAGACTCCTGCGCAGTCGCGCGGCGAGCGTTGCAGCAGCGTACGTCGCAAGCCCGTAAGCGACGCCAACGAGCAGCAACAACCCGGGCGAATGGATCAGGTCGTCCAAAAGGACGAACAGCAGCGTCACGAGAGCAGCGAGCGGCACGAGCCGAGCAACCCACCGGATGCAGACGATCTGGGTACGGGCCCGCATGGAGTGTCCTACGAGATGTCCCGGCCGACCTTCCGGCTCACCTCTCTACGTGGACGTGAGCCAGCCGTAGTTCGGCTTGCGCTCGAACGCGTGCGTCGCGGCGATCGTGCGCACGGTGCCCGACTTCGAGCGCATGACGATCGACTGCGTCGTCGC
>JBDTCO010000109.1:0-3738 GCA_039923495.1 Polyangia bacterium | reverse complement strand
GAGTGCGTGATCTCGCCGCGCGCGATCATCGCCGGGATGTCGCGGTACGGCACGAGCACGACCTCGATGTCCTCTCCGTCGTCCTGCACGAGGTCGCCGACTCGCGTTGCGTGCTCGACGAGCGCCGTCCAGCAGCGGTTCGTCTGCATCGCGGGGTTCGGGGCCGTGCTGCCGATGAGCCGGCCGTTCGTTCCCGCGTAGCCTGTCTCTTCACGCAGCTCACGGATGGCCGCGGCTGAGGGGTCGGCGTCCGTGGCGTCGATCATCCCGCCCGGTAGCTCGAGCGTGATGTCGCCCGTGCCGTGCCGGAGCTGTCGCACCATGACGACGTGGCCGTCGTCGGTGAGCGCGACGATGTTGCACCAGTCCGGCGCCTCGATGATCGAGTACTCCCGGGAAAGACCCGTGCGCGGCGACGTGAGCGTCCGCCCCTGCACGCGGAAGATGCGCGTCGCGAGCAGCTCACGCGTCGCGGTGCTCGCCCATGCCGAGAGCTGCGTCGGCGCCATCGCCACGGCGTCGTGGCGCAAGATTCCCGTCGTCGCGCCCATCGCCGTGACGGCCTCGGCGCCCATGCAGCAGCCCGCCTCGATGGCCTCGACGATCCGGGCGCGCTCGAGCTGCGCCGGGAGCTTGCCGTCGCGCAGCGCCGGGACGAGCGCCGACCAGAAGCCCGCGACGAACGCATCGCCTGCGCCGGTGGTGTCGACGACCTCGGCCGGGACAGCGGGGACGTAACCCCGGCCCATCGGGCCATCGAAGTAGGCGCCGCGGGCACCGAGCGTGATGATCGCGAGGCCGCAGCCCATGGTGCGTAGCTTCGCGGCACCCTCCTCCACGGCGTGCGGCGCGACGCCGAGCAGTGACTCGAGCTCGTCGTCGGAGATCTTCACCATCGCAGCCTGAGCGAGGATCGGCGCGAGGAGCCCACGCGCGATGGCGGGGTCGTCCCACAGGTGGGCGCGGAGGTTCGGATCCACGGAGAGCGGCACGCGGAGCTCCGAGGCCCAGGCGACCGCCTGCAGCGTCGCGGCGCGGCTCGGCTCACGCGCCAGCGTCGAGCTCCCGAGGTGCAGGATGCGAGCGCGCGCGATGGTCGCGCGCGAGACATCCGAAGTCGCGAACGCCATGTCGGCAGAGGGATGGCGAAAGAACAAGAAGCTACGCGCCCCGTCGAGCGCGACGGCCACGAAGGCAACGCCGGTCTTCGCAGTCGGATGACGACCGACCGCGCTCACATCGATGCCCTCGTCCGCGAGCGCGCGCAGCACGAAGTCCCCGAACGCATCGGACCCGACGAGCGTGGCCATCCCGACACGTGCACCGCGACGCGCGAGCCCGACCGCCACGTTGGCCGGGGCACCGCCGAGCTCGCGGACGAAGTGCGCGCACTCGGCGAGGCTCTGGCCGGGGCGCAGCGGGAACAGATCGACGAGGGCCTCGCCGAAGCTGAGGAGGTCGAGATCGGGCGTCATGACGAGGCTCGGTTCAGCTTGTCGATGAAGCCCACCGACTTGAGCTGACGTGGGAGGTGGACGGCGAGGATGGCACGGAGCGCCTCGCGCATGCCGCGCGCGACCTCGGGTGTGCAGCTCGTTGCGTCGTCGGCGACGGTGCGAGCCTGGGCAGCGACGAGCGCGATGCGGACCTCGCCGCCGACGAGCGGCCCCTCGGCGCGACACGTTCCGCACGCGATGCCGCCACGCACCGGATCGAGCCGCTGCCCCACGCGATCATCTGAAGGCCGCGCGCACACCACGCAGCGCGCGAGCTCGGGTCGCATGCCGAGCCTGTCGAGCAGCTGGAGCTCGAACACCCGCAGCCGATCGGCCGAGGCCTCGCCCGCATCGAGCGCGGTCAGGAAGGCGAGCGCGAGCTCGAACAGCGGCGTCTCCTGCTGGTGAGCGGGCGCGAGGATGTCGAGCAGCTCTGCGACATAGCCGACGTGCGCGATCTTGCCGAGATCGGCGAGCACGCCTGGCCACATCGCGGTCGCCTCGAAGCGCTCGAGCCGCGCGAGATCTGCCCCCGGCCGCTCGACGTACGTGGCGCGGCCCAGCGACATGAGCCCGAGCCCACCGGCGAAGCGCTTCTGCGAGCGCCGCGCGCCCTTCGCGAGCGCGGCCACCTTGCCCTCGTTCTGGCACAGGAGCACGACGACGCGATCCGCCTCGCCGTACGCCACGGCGCGCAGCACCAGCGCGAGCTCTCCGTCGAGGGTCCTGGCCATCGGCCTCGCAAGACTAGCCGAGATGCCGGCCCCATGCGAAGGTGAAGACATGGCCGACAAGCCGCGCGAGCGTGGGCGCACCGACGGGAACACGTCCACCAGCAGTGAGAGCGTCGCCGACTATGCGAAGCGCGAGATGGCCGAGGCCGCCGAGCGCGCGCGCACGAAGCAGGTCTACTGGGAGAACCAGAAGCGCGTCGCCGCCGAGCTGCCGGAGCGCTTTTACGCCCTCGCTCGCCAGATCCGCGCGCACGTCGACACCTTCAACGGCATCGTCGAGCCCGGCAATCGCGTCACGCTGAACGAGTCGGTGGGCCTCGCGGCGCGCGCCGAGGTGGGTCGCGCGGATCTGAACCTCTCGCTGAGCCGCAAGAAGCAGGAGGCGTGGGTCGGCCTCTCGGAGCTCATGCGACTGGGTCATGCTCCGACGGCGTTCCTCATCGAGGCCCAGGTGAAGCTGAGCCTCACGACGATCCGCGTCCGTGCAGAGGGCCTCCCGACGAAGGAAGGCACGATCCGTTACCGCGTCACCACCGACGGAAAGGAAGCACCGTTCGGGATCGACGAACTCGCCGAGCGGATCGTGCTCGCGGTCGTCAAGGACGATCCGGCGATGCTCAACGCAGCGCCGGGCCCGACGTAGCTTCTAGCTGAGGCCGCGGCCCGGGCGTGGATCGCCGCCGAGGAGCAGCGACAGCGTGATGGTCGCGACGAGGACCACGAGCAGGACGACGAGCGCGTAAGACGGGACGCGCCCTTCCGTGCCGTTGCCACCCTGCCCATCGATCATGGCCTGAAGCCGGGCGCCGAGGCGCAGACCGAAGCCCGGGGCTTCGTCGGGATCGGCCGAGACGATCGCCACCGGAGCAACGAGCTCCGGTTCGCTGTCGCACGGGTGCACGACCTCGACCGTGCGGTAGCGCGCGACGCACTCGTCGGCGTCGAGACCGAGCTCGCGCGCGTAGGCGCGCAGGTAGCCGCAGACGAAGACCTCCGCGGGCAAAGAAGCGCGATCCCCAGCCTCGAGGTGCTCGAGGTTGGCAGACGAGATCTTGGTGACTCGTGCAATGTCGTCGAGGCTACGACCGGCCTTCAGCCGAGCCTGACGCAATGAATGTCCGAAGTGCTCACGTTCCAAGGAGTTGTCCCTCGCGTGCGCGGTTTTATCGCAGATCATGGAGAACCCGCCAAGGTGCATTCGCGGGCAAGGCAACTTTTTGGTGCGAGCTCGACGCAGTGACGGAAGAGCTCACGGCTGTGGTCACGGTCGCCGAGCTTGAGCCAGACGATGCCGCCCAGGTGGTAGGCCTCCTGGATCGGGCAGCTCTTGTCCGCGAAGACCAGATCGAGCTCAGCGCGGGCTTGGTCCAACTCGTTCTGCTGCTTGTACACCTGCGCGAGGCGGAAGTGTCCAACACAGAATTTGGGCTGCTCGAAGACTGCCTTCCGCAGTTGCGCGGCGGCGCGGACGAGATCCCCCTTCGACGTGTACGCGAGCCCGAGGTTTC
>JBDTCO010000108.1:0-32948 GCA_039923495.1 Polyangia bacterium | reverse complement strand
CGGCGAGGTGCTGCGTGGTCGCGCGGTCGGAGGTCAGGCGCGCGGGCGTGCCGTGGTCGTGCGATCACTGACGGCGCCGCTGTACGACCTCCCGGAGGGCGCGGTGCTCGTACTTCCCGCGGCGCTGCCGTCGCTGGCACCGTATTTATCGCGCCTGGCCGGCCTCGTCACCGAGCACGGCGGCGCGCTCAGCCACGCGGCCACCCTCGCACGCGAGAGCGGCGTGGCAGCCGTGGTCGGCGTCGCGGGCGCACTCGATATCCCCGAGGGCACCGAGCTCTACATCGATGGAGATCGGGGCCGCGTCCTGCTGTTACGACCGCGCTGAGCCGTCATTCGCGCGGACGCGCGAGGCGTTACGCCTCGTCGTCCGCGTCGTCGTCGTCTTCATCGCCCGGCTCGGCCGGGGCGAGGGCAGCGCGGCTCGCGTTGACGCGCTCGCGCAGCTCCTTGCCGACCTTGAAGAACGGAAGGCGCTTCTGCGCGACCTTCACGATCTCGCCGGTGCGCGGATTGCGACCGTCGTAGGCGCGGTACTCGCGGATGGTGAAGCTTCCGAAGCCGCGGATCTCGATTCCTTGACCTTCCTTGAGAGCGTCGACCATTGCATTGAAAACGGTGTCGACGATCTGCTCGGCGCGGGCCTTCGCGAGGTGCAACTTGTCCGCGATGGAGTCGATGAGCTCGCTCTTCGTGACTGGCATGGGAGTGTTCACGCTATCGAGATTTCGTGCCCGGTTCAAGCGGGTGGGCAGACGGCGGGGTGGGTGCCTGCTCCTGCGGACGTGCAGGGAGCGAAGCGGGTTGGGTCCAACGACGATACGTCGAGAAGAAGCTGTATTCGTCGCAATTATGTCGCGCGTAGAAGTCCATCACGTCCGCCCAGCGTACACCGTTCGGGGCTTCTGATGCAGAACGGATCTCGCGCCACGGAACGATCTGGCAGGTCTTCATCTTGAGAGGGGGCTCGTGCCCGGCGGAGGTGCGGTCGTCCAGCAGCACCTGGTTCGGCTGGAGGCGGCTCGTGTAGAAGTAGCCGAGCCCCGGCAGCTCGAGGACCTCGATGGCGCGGATCTCGAGGGAGCTGCCCTTGAAGTAGAGGCACTCGGAGCGCTCGACGCTCTCGCCCGGCAGAAGCGCAATCGCGTTCTGCACGAGCACGCCTTTGCTGCGGCAGCGTCCGGCATCGTCGACGTGCGTCTCGACACGGTACGCGATCGGGTGCTCGCTCTTGTTGGTGATGGTCAGCATGACCTGCTCGACGCGCATGCGCTGCGCGGAGTCGGTGACCGACCACTCCTTCTTGGCGCGCGTCGCGAGGTGCAGGTGTGCCGTGTCGAGCTGATCGCGGGCAGCCTTCATCTTCTTCGGCGCGCTGAGCTCCTCGAAGTACGGGAGCGGCTGCTGCAGCGACTCGAGCGTGGGCACCGGGAGCTTGTACGCCTTCGCGTCGTTCTCGATGGTGCCGTGATAGTAGGTGGTCGACAGGTGCGGCCCGACGCTCGCGGAGGGGTCGACAGCCGGCTCGATGACGACGGGCGGAGGCGGCGGTGCCTTCCCGAACCGCGAGCTGAGCACGGCGGCGACGACGACGAGCGCGGCGCAGCCCGCGAGACCGAGACCGAGCATGGCGTTGGGCGAGAGGCCACCCGGGTCCTTGCCTCGCGAACGGTCGATGGCCATCGCAGTACCGTACGTCACGCCTCGGCGAGGCGGCAACAAACCGACGTGCGCCGTTTCCCTACGTTGACGGGGTGGGCTCCGATCCGACCTACTAGGGATCCCCCGATGCGATCTTTCCGCACCGCGCCGCTCATCGTGATGCTCGCGCTCGCACTGTCTCCGCTGTCGGCGCGTGCCGATCGGTGGAGCGCGCTCGACAAGGCCACGCGTGACTCGAGCTGGCGCGTCCGTCTGCAAGCTGCGTCGGTGCTCGCGAAGGACCACGATCCGCGCGCGCTCGCGCTCCTCGAGCGCATGCTCCACGACGGGCAGCCGACGGTGCGGCGGGCGGCAGAGGTCGCGCTCGATCACCTGCGGACACCCGTCGCGGTCGTCGTGCCGAAGGCGACGAAGAAGAATGACGTGCGCATCATGATCGGCGGCGTCGGCGCGAAGTCGAAGAACGCCACGCCGATGATGACGCGGCAGCTGCGCACGCTGCTCGAGCGCGAGTTCGCGCACACGCCCGCGATCGTGGTGAACGGAGAGCCGGTGAGTGGGTACCTCATCGACGGCTCCATCGTCGTGCTCGATCACAAGGCCACGCGCGAGTGGATGGAGATCACGTGCGAGGTGAAGGTCATCGTTGGTCGGTTGCCGGAGAAGGCGATGGTCATGATGACGTCGGGCGGAGCGACCGTGCAGGAGCCGCGCGGCGACTACAGCCCCGCTCGGGCCGCGGCGCTCGACGCGGACGCGCTCGAGGGCGCAGTGAAGGGCGCGCACGACAACGTGCTCGTGTTCCTGCGCACGCACTGACATGACGCGGCTGCACCTGTTCCGCAGCGAGGCCGCCCTCGAGGCCGCGCTCGACGAGCTGATCCGCCACAAGCCTCCCGGGATCGTCGGGGTCGAGCTCGGCCGCGGGCTCACGTCGATCCCGCGCCTGCTCGCGGAGGCCGGTCGGCTCGGTGAGATCGGCACGGCAAGCGAGTTGCTCGCGCGTCACCTCGCGGCGGAGCAGGTCGGCCGCCTCGATCCGTTGCCGTCGTCGCTCCGGCCTGCACTCGGCCGCGCGCTGTCCGCGCTGCGCCGTGCCGGGGTGCCTCCGGCGTCGCTACGCCAGGTCGCCCCGCAGCTCCCCGACGGCGCGCGCGTCGACGCGCTGCAGCTCGCCGATCGGCTCGAGCGATACGAGCGCGTGCTGGGCGCTCACCTCGATCGAGGCGTGGCGCAGCACGTCGCGCTGTCCGCGCTCGCGCGCGAGGCGTTGCCGAGCCTTGCCGAGGTAAACATCGTCGAGCTGCACGCCTCGGCGCCCTTCGACGTGCCGACGCGCCTCACCATCGACGCGCTCGCGGCGCGTGGGCTCACGGTGCGCTGTGGCATCGGCGATCCCGTTCGTACCCCGTCGACGCGGTGGGACGCTGGGGTGCTCGAGGCCACGACACGCGCGCTCGATCTGCTGGAGGCCGATGGCGGCGCGAACGTGGAGCGGGTCCCCGTGGCGCTGCCGCAAGGTCCCACGCCGAGGCTGGTGCTCGCGCCCGGGCCGTTGCTGGAGGCGCGCTACATCGCGCGCGTGCTCGTCGATCGGCTCGCCACGACGCCACCCGACGAGCTCGTCGTGGCTGCGCCGGACGAGGGCCTGCGCGAGCGCGTGCGTCGGGCGCTCGTCGAGTACGGCGTGCCGGTGGCCGAGCGCGCCGATCGACGCGCCGACGAGACCGCGGTGTTTCGCCTCGTGCGCTCGATCTACGCGCTCGCGAGCGATGGCCTCGCGCGCGACCCGTTCGCGCGGCTGCTGGCCTCTCCGCTGCTCGCGCCGGCGGCGAACGGCCAGGCACGCATTGCGCCAGGACGGCTCGCGTCGCTCGTGCGGCAGGCGCTCCCGGAGACGCACGACGCGAGCGCGTGGGAAGGCCCGCTCTTCGCGTACGCGCGCCACGACGAGACGCGCTCGCTCGTGCGCCACGTGCTCGGGATCCGCGATCGCCTGCGCGCGCTGCCGGAGCGCGGCCCGCTGTCGCGCCACCTCGACGCGCTCGGCGAGCTGCTCGATGCGCTCGGGCTGCCTGCGCGCGCACGTCGTCTCGGCGATGGACCGGTGCCGGTACCGCGTGACGAGACGGGGGCCGCGCGAGCCGAGGAGCAGGCCGCGCTGCGCATCCTCGATCGCCTCCGGGCGGAGCTGCCGGCCGCCGCGCGAAGGCTCGAGCTCGCCGAGCGCAGCTGGTCCCGTCGCGAGGTCGAGTCGCTGCTGCTCTCGGCGTGGGCCGAGCCGCCGCTGCACGCCGTCGGAGCGCGTGGCGGTGTCGTGACGGTGTGCGCCTACGACGCGATCCCGGAGGGCCGGCTCGCGGTGCTCGTGCTCGCCGGCGCCAGTGAAGGCTCGCTGCGCGGCCCGTCGTCCGATCCGCTGCTGCACGACGAGACGCTGAACACGCTCGGTCGCGCGCTCGGCCGCCCGCTGCTCGACACCGCGACCGATCCGGCACGACGCGAGCGCCTCGTCGTCGCGCGAGCGCTCGGTCGCGCGACGAACGTGTGGGTGACCCGCTCGCGCACCGATGAGGGCGGCCGTGCGCTGCTCCCGGGCGAGCTCGTCGAGCATGCGCTCGCGCTGGGCGCGACGCAGGACGAGGCGGGGGACGCGCGCCTCCCGGGCATCGAGGAGGCGCGCACGCGAGCGGAGGTCGCAGCACGGTTCCTCGTCGAGGTTCATGGCGACGCCACGCTGCGTGAGGGACTCGACGAGGCCACGCTGGAGATGCTGCGCGAGCAGCTCGGCGCGCGGCTGCCGCGGGTCGAGGCGCTCGTCTCGATGGAGCACGAGCGCGCGCGCTTCTTCGCGAGCACCGATCCGGGTGGTCCGTACGACGGACGCATCTTCGACGAGCAGGTGCGCGCGCGGCTCGTCGAGAGCGCCCTGCCGGGACGCGCCGAGCGACCGCTCTCCGCATCGACGCTGTCGCGCTACGTCGAGTGTCCGCAGCGCTTCTGGCTCGACTCCGTGCTGCGCGTCGCGCCGCCGGACGAGGCCACGGACGAGCTCGACGAGCGGCAGGGTGGCCGTCTCGTGCACGTGGCGCTGGAGGCGCTGTTCGCCCGCTGGCGAGACGCTGGGCTCCTGCCCCTGCGTGGACACGAAGCAGAGGCCGAGCACCTCGACGAGGCGCTCGGCCAGGTCGTCGCGCGCTGGCGCAAAGATCGGCCTGTCGGCAACGAGATCCTCTTCGAGCAGCGCGTGCGCGCGCTCGCGCGGCTCCTGCGCGCGGTGTGGCAGCACGAGATCGAGCGCGCCTCACCGCTCTTGCCCACGCATCTCGAGCACGCCTTCGACAAGGTGGAGGTGCCCGGCGGGTCGCCGCCTCTCTTCGTCGGTGGTTCCATCGATCGCGTCGACCGTGGTGTCGGGCGTGATGCCACGCGAGCCGCGGTCGTCGACTACAAGAGCGGCGCGATCGGCAAGTTGAAGAAGGAGCTCAAGGAGGAGGCGTTCGGCGAGACGAGCTGGCAGCTGCCGCTCTACGCGGCCGTGGTGCGCGCGGAGCTCGGGGTGGAAGAGGTCGCGCTCGTCTACTACTCGCTCAAGGAGATGAAGATCGAGCGCGCCGACGCGCCCGCGTGGCTGCGACTCGACGGCGGCGAGTTCGTCGACAGGCTCTGGGCGCAGGTGCGCCGCATGCGCGAGGGCCACTTCGAGGTGCGGCCGAAGCAGGATGCGTGCAAGGGCTGCCGCCTGCAGCCCGCGTGTCGGATCGTCGAGCGTCGCGGTGAAAACGGCGAGGACGCGACGTGAGCGACGATACGCTGCGCGACATCGGTACCTTCGCGAACGATCTCGTCGTGCAGGCTGGCGCGGGCACGGGCAAGACCCACGCGCTCGTCACGTTGTACCTGCACCTCGTCACGGGCCTCGGCGAGCGCGAGGCGCCCGTCGCTCCTGCGCGCATCCTCGTCATCACGTTCACCGACAAGGCCGCGGGGGAGCTCAAGGAGCGCATCCGCGCCCGGCTCGGCGCGCTGTGCGAAGGCGGTATCGACGCGGAGCCGTCTCTCGTCGCTGCCGCGGAGCGGACCGGGCGTGAGCTACCGAGCCTCGCTGCGCTGCGCGCTGCGCTCACCGAGCTGACGCGTGCCCCCATCGGCACGTTCCACGCCATCGGTCAGGCGCTGCTCCGGCGGCACGCGGCGCTGGCGGGCGTCGATCCCTCGTTCTCGCTGCTCGATTCGGTGGAGGCGGATGGTCGCGCCATCGATGCTGCGCGCGCTGTCACGCTCGAGGCGCTCGCGCAGGAGAACGCGCCCACCGCCGAGCTCATGGAAGCGCTCGGCTTCGGCGGGCGCGAGCGCACGGGGCTCATCGAGGCGCTCGCGAAGCTGCGCGCGGCGCTCGCCGAGGAGGGCCGCGCGGCAACGGGGATCGCCGCGGCGTACGAGCCCGCGCTGCTCCAAGCGGAGCTCGCCACCGCGCGCGCGGGCGTGCACGTCGCGCTTTTCGACTTCGAGCGGCTCGTCCGGTCGCTCGAGAAGAAGAGCCTCGAGAACGGGCTCGAGGTGGTGCGCCTCGGTGCGCTGTTCGGCGGCCCCTCTTTCGACGAGGCGCAGCTGCGCAAGACGCTGGGCTTCGTGCGCTCGAAGGACCTCGGCGAGAGCCTGACCGAGACCCGCGAGGCGTTGAAGCTCGCGCTGACGAAGCACACCGAGGCGACGGCCTCCTTCGACGCGGCGCCTCACGCGCGCGCGATCGAGGCGCTCGTCGCCGAGACCGAGCGGCGCTACGCGGAGCAGAAGCGTCGCGATGGCGTCGTCGACTTCGGCGATCTCATCCGCCTGCCGCGCGACGTGCTGCGCGATGTGCCGGAGGTCGCGCAGCGCGAGGCGGCCCGCTTCGACGCGGTGCTCGTCGACGAGTTCCAGGACACCAACGCGGTGCAGGCCGAGCTGGTGGCCCTGCTCTCGGAGGGCGTCGTGCCCGAGCGCGGGGGGCGTCGCTTCATCGTCGGTGATCGCAAGCAGTCGATCTACGAGTTTCGCGGCGCCGACGTCGCCGTCTTCACGCAGGTGTCGGCGCAGCTCCGCGCGCACGGTGCCGACGAGGTGCTGCTGCGGCGCTCGTTTCGCTCGGCGCCGCGCGTGATCGGCCTGTGCAACGTGCTCTTCGAGGCCGCGTTCGCCGCGCGTGCCTCGACCGAGGCGTGGGCGCTCTCGTTCCTGCCGGAGCGCGACGCGCTGCTCGCCGAGCGGCAGAACGCGCCGGACTCGGCGGTCGAGCTGTTACGGACGGTCGACGACGGTGACGAGAAGGTCTCGACTGACGTGCTCCGTCGACGCGAGGCCGACGCGATCGTCGACCACATGCGCCGCACGATCGCGTCGGGGCGGCGTCCCGGCCAGATGGCGCTGCTGCTGCGCCGCTACACCCACCTCGGCGACTACCTCTCGGCCCTGTCGCGTGCGGGGATCCCGCACTATGTCGTGCGCGGGCGCGGCTTCTACGAGGCGCAGGAGATCCGCGATCTCGCGTCGCTGCTGCTGCTGCTCGTCGACCCCGACGATCGGCTCGCGCTGGTCTCGGTGCTGCGCTCGCCGCTGTGCGGGCTCTCCGACGAGGGGCTGGGGAGCCTTGTCGCGGCGCGACAGCTCGACACGGCGCACGTCCGGGGCACGATCACCGCGCCGCTGTCCGACGAGGACCGCACCCGCCTCGCGCGGCTGCGCGCGCGCCTGGCCGATCTCGACGTGGCGGCGGAGCGCCTCTCCCCATCGGTGCTGCTGCGGCGCATCGTGCAGCGCTTCGATCTGGTGCCGCTGCTCGCCGCGACGCCGGAGGGCCTGCAGAAGGTCGCCAACATCGATCAACTCCTGCTGCGCGCGGCCGTCGTGGAGCGCGAACGTCCACCGCTCGCCGATCTGCCGGGCTTCGCGCGCTGGCTCGGGCGTGCGGTCAGACCGCAGTCGTCGCTGGACGAGGCGGAGGCCCAGATCGTCGACGAGCGCGATGACGTGGTGCGCATCATGACGATCCACCAGTCGAAGGGACTCGAGTTCCCCGTCGTGTACGTGGCCGACTGCGGTGCGAACGAGCGCGGTCCGAGCGGGCTGTGGTACCACGACCCCGATCTCGGCCTCGGCCTCAGGCGACCGTCGGATGGCGAGCACACGACCGCGTCGAAGCGCGTGTACGACCGGCGTCTGCGAAGGCACGAGGCAGAGTCGCTCCGGCTCTTCTACGTCGCCGCGACGCGCGCGCGTGATCGGCTGATCTTCTCGGGAGAAGGCAAACCGGGCACGTGGCGTGGCTTCCTCGATGCGCTGCCACCGGGCGAGCTCGACGTCGTACCGCGCGCAAAGGCGGAGCCGCCCACGCCGCCACCGCCGCTGGTCGAGCGTGCGGTTGATGTCGTGTCGTTGCCGGTGTTTCAGTCGCCTCCGCCGAGATCGGCGCGCTCGCTGCGGGTCGCGGTCACGCAGCTCGACGAGTTCGCGCGCTGCGAGCGGCGCTACCACCTCCTGCACGAGCTGGAGCTCGACGACCCCGTCACCATCAACGAGCAGGCGAGGAAACCGGAACGTCACCCGCTCATCGACCCGCTGGCCGCCGGCACGCTCGCGCATCACCTGCTCGAGCGCTGCACGTTCGGGCTCTCCGACGACGACACGCGCGCGGAGCTGACCGCGCTCGCGGCCGACCTCGACGAGCCCGGCGTCGCCGAGGTCGTCGAAGACGTGGCCTCGTTCCTGCGCACCGAGTACGCGCAGGGCCTGGCAGGGCAGGCGCTGCGCCGCGAGCTGCCGTTCGCGCTCTCGCTGCCGGCGAGGGCTGGCGAGGTGCGCATCGTACGTGGTCAGATGGACCTCGTGAGGTTCTCGACCGACGAGGTCACCGTGATCGACTACAAGCACGCACGACGTGGCGCACCGGAGGCGTATCGCTTCCAGCTCGGTGCATACGCCCTCGCGGCGCGGGCGCTGTATCCGCGCGCGCCGGCGATCCGCGTCGGGCTCGTGTACCTGCGCGACGAGAATCCGGGTCCCGTGTGGGTCGCCGTCGCCGATGAGCAGGCGCTCACGCACGAGCTCTCGACTGCGGCGGAGCGGCTCGCGGCCGCGCGGCTCGACGGCGAGCGCAGGATGGTGCCGCGACCCGTGTGCGAGACGATGGGCTGCGGCTTCGTCGACTGGTGTCACCCGTGAGACGCGTCGTCGTCGTCGTGCTGCTGGCGTGCTCCGCGGTGGCGCACGCGGATCCACCGCACGTGCTGCCGCCGCTCGAGCCGCCGCCCACCATCTCGCCGCTCAAGACGACGCCCGAGGCGTCGCTCTCACCGCTGCGCCTCGACTCCGTCGATCTCGATCGCATCGAGCATCGCGCGCGCACACGGCGCAACATCGGCATCGGGCTCGCCATCCCCGGCGTGACGATGATCGTGCTCGGTGCCGTGCTGATGGGCTTCGGCGGGGGTCAGCCGACGACGAAGCTCAACAACGCCGCCATCGAGATCGCGACCGGCGCGGTCTCGAGCGCCGTCGGGCTCGTCTTCACGATCCCCGGCGCGCTGCTGTGGGTCGGCGGCCAGGACAGCCTCGACACGGCTGCCTGGCGCCGCAAGCGGCCTGTCCAGTAGCCGACTACAGCGTCTCCTGGCCGCCGAGGTACGGCCGCAGCGCCTTCGGCACGAGGATGCTGCCATCGGCTTGCTGATAGTTCTCGAGCACGGCGATGAGCGTGCGCGGCAGCGCGAGGCCCGAGCCGTTGAGCGTGTGCACGAAGCGCGGCTTGTCCTTGCCGGTCTTGAAGCGGATGGCCGCGCGGCGCGCCTGGAAGTCGCCGAACAAGGAACAGCTCGACACCTCGAGCCACTCGTCGCAGCCCGGCGCCCACACCTCGAGATCGTACTTCTTGCACGCGGTGAACGAGAGATCACCGGTGACCATCTCGATGACGCGGTACGGCAGCTCGAGGCGGCGCATGACCTCCTCGGCGTCGTCGAGCAGCTTGTCGAGCTCCGCGAGCGAGCCCTCGGGCGCGACGAACTTCACCATCTCGATCTTGTCGAACTGGTGGCCGCGCTTGATGCCGCGCGTGTCCTTGCCGTGCGCCATCTTCTCGCGGCGGTAGCAGACCGAGTACGCGACATGGTTGATGGGCAGCGACTCGCCGGGCAGGACCTCGTCGCGGTACATGTTGGTGACGGGCACTTCGGCCGTCGGGACGAACGTGAAGTCCTCCTCTGCGTCGCGGTACATCGTATCGGCGAACTTGGGCAGCTGGCCCGTGCCCTCCATGCAGATGCTCTTCACCATCGACGGTGGATAGACCTCCTCGTAGCCCTGCTCGCGGTGCACGTCGAGCATGAACGAGATGAGCGCGCGCTGAAGTCGAGCTCCGTTGCCGCGCAGGAGGTAAAAGCGCGAGCCGGAGATCTTCACGCCGCGCTCGAAGTCGATGATGCCGAGCTTCTCGCCCAGCTCCCAGTGCGGCTTCGGCGCGGCGAGGTTCGGCCGCGCCGCCTTCCACTCGTCGCCGATCTGACGCAGCACGATGTTCTCCGCGTCGCTGTGACCGAGCGGCACGGACGGATCGGGCAGGTTGGGGAGCTGCAGCTCGAGGCCGCGCAGCTCGGTGTCGAGCGTGGTCAGCTCGCCATCGAGGCGAGCGATCTCGTCCTTGTAGTTGGCCATCTGCGAGAGCAGGAGCGCACGCTTCTCCGCGTCCTTCTCGCGACCGACCGCCGCGGACTCGACGTTGCGCTTGCTCTTCAGCTCATCTGCGCGCGAGGCGAGCTCGCGACGCTTCTTGTCGAGCTCGATGACGCGCTCGGCGATGGAGGCCGCGTCGTTGTCGAAGAGCCGATCGCGGTACGTGGCGAGGACCTCTTCGGGACGCTCGCGGAGCAGCTTGGGGTCGATCATGGGGTCACGTTTTCCGACGGGCCCACGGAGGTGTCAAGGTGGCGGCATCACGGCGCGGGCGCGGGCTGCTGCGCGTAGCCCCAGCGCTGCATCATGGTCGCGACCTCGCTGTCGGCGGCGGTCGTGGTGCTCGCGCTCGACGAGAGCGAGACGGGATCGCGCCACATCACGAGCGCGCCGTCGTTGCCGAGCTCGGGTGGTCGTGTCGCGTCCAGCCACGAGAGATGCGCCGCGTCGAAGCGCAGGATCCCGTCGCGCTGGGCGTCGAGCAACGGGAGCGCGATGGGACCAATCAGCACGCGCCGACCGTCGAGTGGCGTGCCGTCTTCGCGCAGCTGCAGCTCGAGCGGCGCGTCGGGCGGATCCACCACGAGATCGACGCGACCGCCCGCGGAGATCTCGAGCTGCACGGCCGAGCCCGTCTTGCGCGCCACCGGACCGGCGCGTGCACGATCGAGCGCGCGCAGCCAGATCGTGCACTCGCAGCGGACCTCGCCCTCGACGACGTGGTCGCGCGCGGCCGGCGCCAGCGCGAGGTGGACCACGGGCTCGGCGAAGGCCGGTAGGAGCGGCGCGAGCGCGGCGAAGGTGGTGCGCATCGTTGCCAGCTGCGAGGCGTCGGCGTGGCGATCGACGTGCTGTAACGGATCGGTCGCGAGGTCGTAGAGCTCCTCGGGAACGACCGTCGACACGGTTCCATGGCGCAGCCGACCATCGCGGCGCTGGAGATAGAGCCAGCCGTGATCGCGGAGCGCGCGGATGTCTTGCCCCTCGGCGAACGCGGGGCGCTCGGGCAACCACGTGCCGTCGTGGCCCTCGAGCGCGGCCGCCATGGATCGACCCTGGGTCGGCGACCTCTGCTCGAGCGGCGGCAGCCCGACGAGCGCCGAGAGCGTGGGCGCGAGATCGACGAGCGAGGTCTGTGCCTCGACGACGCGCGGCACGATGTGGCCCGGCCACACGATCACGAGCGGCACGCGCAGGAGCTCGTCGTACGCGGACCAGCCGTGGTGGTGCAGCGTCGGCTGACCGAGCGCCTCCACGAAGAAGGCGTGCGCCGGATCGAAGATCTCGCCGTGATCCCCCACGACGACGACGATGGTGTCCGCGCTGTGACCGGAGCGATCGAGCGCGTCGAACAGATCGCCCAGCGCGCCGTCGATGTACGCGGCCTCGCCGAGGTAGCGACGCACGTCGGGATCCCTCGTGGCGTCAGTGCCCGGTAAAGAGAGCCGAGCCGCGCGCGCCATCGCCGCGGGTGGCGGTGTGTACGGCCAGTGCGGCGCGTCGTAGTGGAGGTACAGCAGCTGCGGTGCCTCGTGCGGCTCCGACAGCGCGCGGATCGCTTCGTCGGTGATGGCGGGCGTGTCGAGCACGAGGTGCCGCACATCGGTGACGGAGTCGAGACCGAGGTCGAGCCCGATGCGCGGGAAGCCGAGCAGGAAGAAGTTGTTGCCGATGGCGCGCGTCTCGTACCCCAGCTCCGCGAGCCGGCGCGGCAGGAGTGGCGGCCGCACCGCACGGAACCGTCGTCGCTCGCGCTCCGTCGGGATCATGTCCTCGGCGGCGTGGCCGAGCTCGGATGGCAGGTCACCACCGAACATCGCGAGCAGCGAGGGGCGCGTCCACGTGGCCGCGGTGATCGCCGTCGTGAACTGCGCGCCGCGACCCGCGAAGGTGCGCAGCCGCGGCATCGCGACGAGCGCGTCCTGCCGCAGCGTGTCCACGAGCACGAAGAGGATGTTGGGTCGCGTCGTCCGCTCGACCTTGCGCACCACGGGCGCGCCGACGAAGACCGGGCCCTTGCCGGTCTGCCGGAGGGTGATCTCGAGGGGCTGCGCGTGCGGCGGGACGTCGAGCACCATCGGCTGCCAGTGCCTGGGCGGCGCGGGGAAGTGCACCGGGACGCCGTCCGCCAGCGCGACGGTGAGGGCGGCGGCGTCGAGCCCCGCGACCTGCGCGGTCAGGCGCGCGGCGCCCGAGGGCGGCAGCTGGAAGTGCATCGCGACACCGTCCGGCAGGAACAGCGCCTCGCGAGCCTCGTACACACCCTGCGTGCTGTTCCACGTGAGGTCGACGTTGGGCGCCTTCTTCTGCGGTGTGATGGGCTTCGGCGCGCGTCCGAGCAGCCTGTCGAGGTCGGGCTCGGCGAACGCGACCTGCATCGCGCGCGGCCACGCGCCATCCGCACCCGGGGGCAGCGGCGACGGTGAGACGAGCGGGTACGAGAGCGCGCGCAGGCCCGCGTCGAGATCGCCGTCCACGCGCGCGCTCGCGACCTCGTCGACGAGACGATAGACGCTCTTCGCCACGACAGGTGCGGTCGCATGCGGCGCGGGCTTGCTGCACGCGCACAGCAGCAGCGCGAACACGACGCGCTTCATCGCGGCACCACGAACTCGCCGCGGCGCACCATGGCGCGATCGTCGAGCATCCACGCATAGAGGAAGTCGCGCATCACGAGGAAGCGCTCCGGCTCGGCCTGCACGAGATCGCGGCGGTCGTCGGGATCGTGCTTCACGTCGAACAGCGACCACAGCACGCCGGCGCGCGTGGGCCGGTACACGAGCTTGTAGTCGCCGAGCCTGAGCGCGCGGTGCTTCGCGGCGATGACGAGCGGTTCGACCTCGGGGCGCATGTACACGTCGCCGTCGGCCGCCAGATCCGTCGCACCGGTGACGGCGGGGTAGGGCAGGCGCTCGGTCGTCGAGAAGCCCGGGCCGCTCGGGATGAACCAGTACTCGGTCTCCGAGAACGCGGGCAGCTCGAGGTCCGCCTTCTCGCCGCGCAGGAGGGGCCCGAGGTCGGTACCATCCACGGGTGGCGGCGCGATGCCGCACAGCGTGGCGAGCGTGGGTGCGACGTCGATGTCGCGGACGACCGAGTCGACGTCGTGCGGCCTGGGGTGCCGCGGATCGTAGACGAGCAGCGGTACGTGATCGCCGTGGTCGCCGACGAAGTGATCGCCGTGGCCCATGCCGGCGCGCGGATCGTCCCAGAGGTTCTCGCCGTGATCGGCGAGGAGCACGACGATGGTGTCGTCGGCCAGGTCGCGGCGCTCGAGCTCGTGGAACAGCCGTGCGAGCGCGTCATCGACGGACGCGACGGAGCCGTCGTAGAGCGCCTGGATCTGCTTCACGTCGGCGGGTCCGATCTGCGCGGGTGAGAGCGGCGGCTTGTCGTAGAGGAACGCACCGTCGTACGCCGGGTCGGTGAAGCGCTGGTAGTAAGGCCACGGCGACGAGTACGGGAAATGCGCCGTCGAGAAGAAGACGGTCAGGAAGAACGGCGTGTCCTTGTCGAGGCGATCGAGCGTGTGCAGCGTGCGATCGACGAGCAGCTGCGGATCGGCACGCTCCGACATCGCGCGCACGAAGGGGAAGAAGCGCTCGCCCGCGCCGGCTGCGTACGGCAGCGCATTGAGGTGGAGCTGGAGCCCGCGCTCGTCGACGATGGTGTGCATGTCGAAGCGCGGTACGTCCACGGTCTGAAAGCCGATGGGCGTGCGCGAGAAGATCTCACCCGCGTAGTCGGACACGACGGCGGTCTGGTAGCCACCCGAGACGAGCGCGCGCGGGAGGCTCGTGCCGATACGGTCGCGCTCTGCCTCCGATGGGAACATCTCGCGGATCCCGTGGCTGTACGGATAGCGCCCGGTGAGCAGCGTGACGAACGAGGGAAACGTGCGCGCGACGGTGACGTGCGACTCCTTGAAGCGCACGCTCTTTCTCGCGAGCGCCTCCAGCGTCGGGAAGCGGCCGTGGTTCTCGAAGACGCGGTCCGCACGAAGGCTGTCGATCGCCACGAGCAGCACGTTGGGCCGCGTCGCATGAGGGCCGCGTCGAGCGTGCAGCGCCACATATGCGCCCACGATCGAGGAGACGACGATGATGCCGAGCGTCGGCAGCGGCATCGTGCGGAGACGACGTCCCGCGTACACGAGCCCGCGCCGCGTGGGGACGAGCGCGGCCAGCAGCAGCGCGCCGAGCACGATGTAGAGCCCAGGGCGCGTGTGCCGCGTGAGCGCCACCATGACCGCGCGCTTCACACCGCCGCCGTCGTAGAGCGACTCCGAGTAGAGCTGCGGATAGCGCACGAGGTGGCGGGCGAAGAAGAGCGCATGGGCGGCGAGCGCGGTCCCCGCACCGAGGGAGACGAGCCCGCGCCTGCTCGGTTCCTCGAGGCGACCGCGGAGCGCGAGCAGCACGCCGCCGAGGAGACCGAAGCCCGCGCCGAACAGCGCCATCACGACGAGGAGGCGCAGCTGACCCTTCATGATGTCTGCGCCGTACTCGTGGAGGATGCGCGACACCGCGCGATCGTCCGAGTACCCCATGAAGTCGAGCCGCAGCTCCACGAAGTCGGCGAGGAACAGGAGACCGAGCATCGCTGCGCCACCGGTCACGCACAGGAGCAATCGCGCCCCGCGCGCGCGGCGGCTCGCCTTCTCCGAGGTGGCCAGCGAGGGGTCGCCGTCCTTCGGCCCGCTCCACACGTGCGTGGTGGAGTCTTCTCCGCGCCCCTTGCCTCCGTTGCCCTCATCTCGAGTCACGACGGGCCAAAGTGTATCCGTCGCCGAAAAAAACTGTGATATCGTAGGGCGCCCGGCGCCACGCCGCCGGTGATCAAGAGCTACCTGCGGAGGATCCGTGGCGGACAAGAACACCCCGAAGAGCAAGACCCCAGGCAAGCCTTCCGCGCAGAAGACCGACCCGAACGACATCTTCGGCGGCGACGATCCGCTCGATCTCTCGGAGCTCGACAGCATCCTCGACGACAGCGCCAGCACCGACTTCCCGGCGTCCGACACGGGCCTCGGCGTTTTGCCCGAGCCACCGCCGCTCCCGCCCACGGAGGAGATGACCGCCAACGCGGTCGCCCCGCCGCTCCGCCCCGAGGACGACTTCGACGACGCGGACGGCATGGAGCTCGCGGTCGAGGAGCTCGCAGAACCGAGGGACGCGTTCGACGTCATCACGTCCGAGGGCAGTCCGCGCGGCGTGCGCAGGGACGATGCGATCGACTCCGCCTCGTGGGAAGTGCCTGCCTCCGAGGACGCGTTGCTCGCCGAGGTCGCGAACCTCACCGCCGACATCCAGGACGAGACATCGCACGATCTCGGCGCCGTCACGCGCGAGGCCGATCGTCGGCTCGCAGCGGAGAAGGTCGACCGCGAGACCGAGGCTGCCGAGGAGGCTCGTCGCGTGGAGGCCGTGCGCGAGCTCGAGATCGACCCGCTCGACGAGTCCAAGGAGATGCAGCTCCTCGCCGACGAGTCACCCGAAGCGCCGGCCGAGGCGGCTCCCGTCATCGAGTCCCCCCGCGCCGCCCCGCCCCGCCCGGCTGCAGCGCCGCCGCCGCAGGCCGCCGAAGAGGCCGAGGTCTCCGTCGAGTTCCGTCGCGAGTCACAGCGCCTCGCCCGCGCCCGCGACTGGAAGAAGCTCGCCGAGCTGACGACCTCCGCGCTCGACGAGCCGTGGGCATCCACGCGCGAGATCCGCGCGACGCTGCTCGCCGACCTCGGGCGCATCCAGCGCGACCGCCTCAACGACATCGTGGCCGCCGAGAAGAGCTTCACGGCGCTCGTGCACATCGAGCCGGCGCACGTCGACGGCTTCGAGTTCGTCGCGCAGGCGTACGAGTACCGCAGCGAGTGGCGCAAGCTCTACGAGCTGCTCCTCGCTGCCGTCGAGGCCACGTGGGATCCGGGCGAGCGCCTGAGCTGGACGCGCCGCGCCGTCAACATCGCCGAGGGCCGCCTGCTCTCGGCCGAGCTGAGCATCGAGGCATGGGAGCGCCTCGCCAAGCTCGGTGACGCCGTCGAGGAGACGACGAGCGCGCTCAGCGACGCCTATCGCGCCGCGGGTCGCTGGGATCGCCTCACCGACTTCCTCGAGCGTGGCGCCGAGCTCGTCACGGGTGCCGCCCGCAGGCTGCAGCTGAGAGAGGCCGCCGAGGCCAGCCTCTCGGGCCTGCGCGATGCCGAGCGTGCGTCGATCATCATCGACCGGCTGCTCGGCGAGCGCGCCGAGGATCCGATCTCGCTGCTCATGCGCGCGCGCGTCGAGGCGCGTCGTCGCAACTGGGACGCGTTGTTCACGCTCGGCACGCGCTCCACGCTCAAGCAGCCGAACGGTACGCCCGATGGCACCACCACCAACGATCTGCGCCGCATCGCGGCCGACGCGCTCGCGGCGGGTGGCGAGAACGATCGCGCGGCCACCGTCTACGATCTGATCCTCAGCGAGCGCCCCGGCGATCTCGACGCGATCAGCGCGAAGGAGCGGTACCTCACACAGAGCGGTCGCATCGCCGAGCTCGTCGACTTCCTCGCCGCGCGCGCCGGCCAGGCCGAGGGTGAAGAGAAGGGCAAGCTGCTCGCGCGCGCCGCCGAGATCGCCGAGCGCGATCTCGGCAAGCCGGCGCGCGCCGTCGAGCTGTGGGAGGCGCGTGCGCGTCTGCCCGACGGTCGCGTCGATGCGCTGCGTGCGCTCGAGGCGCTCCATGAGACGCTCGGCGACGACCAGGGCCTGCGCCGAGATCTCGAGGAGCAGCTCGAGCTGTCGCCATCGACCGCGCAGCGCATCGAGCTGCTCCGTCGCCTCGGTCGACACGCGGCGCATCGCCTCGAGGACGACGCGCTCGCAGAGCGCTGCTGGACCGAGATCTTGCGCACGGTCCCCGACGATCGGGGCGTGCGCGAAGAGCTCATCGCGCTGTACCGCCGGCGCGGCGACTTTGCTGCGCTCGACCGTACGCTCGATGCACAGGGCTGGCGTCCGGCAGAGGACACGCAGGTCCGCTCCCTGTGGCGCGCGGCTGCGCAGAACGTCGACGACAACCTGTCCGGGACGGGGCGTGGCGGCGCCGCGTGGCGTCGCGTGCTCGACCTCGAGCCCGGTGATCCGGGGGCGCTGTCAGCCGTCGTGCGTCACGAGCGCGCTGCTGCTGGCAATGCTGCCGGCGGCGATGGGCGCTCGCTCATCTCGGCGCTCGAGGCCGAGCTCGCGTCGCTCGGATCGGGTGCACCGGAGCGCGTCGCCCTCGGTCTGGAGATCGCGGCACGCTGGGAGCAGCTCGATGACAAGGCCGCGGCATCGGCTGCGTACGAGCGCGTGCTCTGGTGGTCGCCCATCGACAAGACGGCCATCGATCGCCTCCTTGCGCTGCGTGCGCAGAGCGGCGGCAACCCCGGCGTCGCGATCCTCGATCGCGCGGCGGCGGAGCTCCCGGTGGACTCGCCCGAGCGGCTCGCGCTCGTGCGTCGTCAGATCGACCTCGTCCCCAAGGAGGACGCGCTCGGTCGCTTCTATGCGTGGCGTCGTCTCTATCGCCTCGCCGGTCCGGAGGCAGAGCTCGTCAAGCAGATGACCGCGACGGCGACAGCGGCCGGTGCGTTCCGCGATCTCGAGGCGGTGCTCATCGATCTCGCGGCGCGCTCTGAGGGCGAGGCGCGTCGTCGCTTCCACGCCAACCTCGCCGATCTGTACAAGCACCTCGGCGATCCGCTGCGCGCGCTGCTCGCGCTCACGTCGGCGCGGCACGAGGCCGTCGTCAGCCTCTCCGAGCTCGAGCCCGCGCTCGCGCTGTGCGAGACGACGAGCCGCTTCGAGGATGCGTACGCGCTCCTCGGCGTGGCCACGCGAAAGGACGTCCCGGCAGCCACCCGGACCGAGGCGATCCAGCGTCGCATCACGCTCGCAGAGGAGCGCCTCGCCGATCCGGAGCGAGCGTTCCACGAGTGCGCGCGCCTGCTCGAGCAAGATCCCCAGGACCACCGCGCGCTGCAGACGGCCAAGCGGCTCGCGGGCGAGAAGAAGCTCGGTCGTGCGCTCGACGCGCTGTTCGGCGAGCTCGGCGATCGCGCCGAGTCCGCGGCCTCCCGTGGTGCCATCACGCGCGAGCGCTACGAGCTTCGCGTGGGCGAGCTCGGCGATGCAGCCGGCGCGCTCGATCAGCTGTGGTTGCTCTATCACCTCGTCCCCGCGAAGGAGACCGAGGCGCTGCTGTTCGAGCAGGGCGGTGCGCAGCGCGCATGGGATCGCGTGCTGTCCGTGGTCGAGGCGCGCGCGCGCGCCGGGGTGCACGGCGAAGGTCTCGCGCCGCTCTCGAGCATCGCGAAGATGCACGAGACGGAGCGCAACGATCCGGAGCGCGCGCTCGAGCTGTCGGCGACCGCGCTCACCACGCAGCCGGGTGAGGACAGCGCAGCGCTCGAGGCAACCGTCGAGCGGCTCGCCGCTTCGACGGGGCGCTGGGGTTGGCTCGTCGACTCGTTTCGCAGCGCCGCAGCACGCTCGTCCGATCCAGGTCGCGCGCTCACGCTGTACCGCAAGGTCGCCGGCGTCTACGCCGACAAGCTGGCGGCCCCGGAGCTCGCGCTCGACGTCCACCGTCGCATCCTCCAGCTCGACGGTAACGATCTCGGCTCGCTCGAGATGGCCATCGCGCATCTCCGCTCGAGCGAGCTGTGGCGTGAGCTCAGAGACGCACTCTCGCACTGGCTCGACATCGCGGCTGCGAGCGATCCGGACAGGTCGCTGCTCATCCAGCGCCTCCTCACCGTCGCGGCCATCTCGCGCGATCGGCTCGGTGATCCCGAGCAGGCGCTCACCACGTTCGCGCACGTCCTCGAGATCGATGCGACCAACGCGCTCGCGCTCGAGGGCATCGCATCGCTCACGGGTGGTGCGATGACGCCGGAGCTCGAGTCGCGCCGCCTGCGCCTCGAGCTGCAGCGCGCCGACGAGACCTCGCGCACGGCGCTCACGCTGCGCATCGCGGCGCTCCACGACGAGAAGCTCGACGATCGTCGTGGCGCCATCACGGTGCTCGAGCAGCTCGTCGAGTCGACGGGCGCGGCAGGTCCCGGCTACGAGCCGCTGCGTCGTCTTTACGAGAAGGACAAGGCCTGGAAGGAGCTCGTCGATCTATACGAGCGCCACGCCACGGCAACGCAGGGCGATGCACGCGTGCAGGCGCTGTCCGATGCGCTCACGCTCGCCGAGACACACCCGGCCGAGGCCGGCATGGAGCGCAAGGAGCGCCTGTGCCGTCTCCTCGTCGAGGCGCGCCCCGACGACGTCGAGGCACGCCGTCGACTGCTCTCGCTCCTGCGCGAGTCTGGACGCTTCGAGGAGCTCGCGGACCGTCTCGAGGAGACGCTGCGCAAGCTCGGCGAGCCCGAGGACGACGACATGGAGACGCACGAGCTGCGTGGCCTCATCGAGGCCGAGCTCGTCCAGTTGCTCGAGCGCAAGCTCGACAAGCCCGCCGACGCGGAGGCGCTGCTGCGCGCGCAGATCGAGCGTCGGCCGAGCGATCGGCCCGAGGCGCTGCTCGAGCTCGCGGGGCTGAGGCTCCGGCAGGGCGACGTCGCGGGTTACATCAGCCTGCGGCAGCAGCACACGAAGCAGCTGCCGCAGTCGATCGCAGCGTACGTGCTGTGCCACCTCGCCGAGGCCGCTGACGAGAAGCTCAACGACCAGAACAAGGTGCTCGACCTCTACCGCGAGGCGCGCGTCATCGATCCGAGCAATCCATCGGCGATGGAAGCGTTGAAGGCGGTCGGCCGTCGCGCGAAGAACTGGCGCGCCGGTGCCGCGCTGCTGCCCGATCCCGACGAGCGCGAGCTGTCGTGGCGCGATCGCTCGCGGCGACTCCTCGATCGCGCCGCAGCGGCACGTGCCACCGATCCGATGGCCGCGCGCATGTGGGTCGAGCGCGCGATCGCCACCGACGCCGACAACCACGAGGGCTGGACCGAGCTCGCGAAGCTCGCGCGCGCACGCCACGATGTCGTCGACGAGCGCTACGCCGCCCGCGCGGCGACGTTCGCGTTCGTGCGCGCAGCCGGTGGTGATCCCAGCCGTCAGGCCGAGCAGGCGACACGCGTGCTCGCGTACTCCGACACGCTGCGCAAGCACGCCCCGACGCTGTCGGCGCGCCTCGCGTGGCACGCGTACGAGCTGAAGTCGACGCTCCCTTCGGCTGCGCTGCGGGTCGCGGGCGAGCTCCTCGAGCAGGGGCGTGATTCGCTGGCGTACACCATCTACGATCGGTTGCTCGCGACCGGTGCCGCGCTCCAGCCGAGCGAGCGGCTCGAGGCGACGTTTCGCCGTGGCGCGCTGCGCTCGCGGCTCGGCGATCACCTCGGCGCCATCGCCGATTTCCGCGATGGCCTCCGCATCGAGGAGCTGCACCCGCCGCTGCTCACCGAGCTCGCGCAGGTGCTGGCGGCGAGCGGTCGCATGGCGAGCGCCGCGCTCCATTGTATCCAGGCGCTCCTGCTCTCGTCCGATCCGGTCCGTCGCGCGGATCTTTACGCGCGCCTCGGTCGCCTCTTCGAAGGGCCGCTCCTCGAGGACGAGGACGAAGCTGGCGTCGCGTACGACCGCGCGATGTTCGCCGGCAGCATGGATCCTCAGGTCATGCTCCGCGCGCTCGGTCACTACCGCCGCAAGGGCGAGATCGATCGTGCGCTCGGTGTCATCGAGAGCCTGCTCCCCGCGACACGCAAGCCCGAGGACCTGGCCGCACTGTGGGCCGAGCGCGGACGCCTGCTCGCCGATCGCGACACCGACAAGGCCGTCGAGGCCTTCGACATGGCGCTCTCCTACGACTCGTCGTGCGCACCGGCCGTTGCCGGTCTCGCGGCGGTGCTCGAAGGGCGCGGCGACTGGACGCAGCTCCTCGAGCTCCTCGAGGTCCGCGCCGAGCAGGGCGCACCGGAGGAGCGCGCGGATGCGCTCCGTGGTCTCGCGCGCATTGCAGCGGGACACCTCGACGACGCGAAGCGCGCCGACGGCTACCTGCGCCAGGCAATCGCGCTCGCGCCGCGCAAGGAAGACTACGAGTCGCTGCTCGCGACCTACGGCGACGATCCGTTGCGTCGTGGCGAGCGCCGCGACATCGTGGCCGCGCTCATCGCCATGGGCGGTCCGCTCATGAGCCGCGTCGTCGAGCTCGGTCGCGAGCTCGTCGTCGATGGTCACCGCCAGTGGGCGTGGAGCCTGCTCGCGCCGCTCATGAACACCACGCTGTCCGAGCCCACGCTGAAGTCGCTCGTGCTCGAGCTGCGCAAGGAGTTCGAGAAGGCGGAGACGGTCGGTCGCCTGAGCCCGAGGACGCACGAGCTCGTGCGTCCTCAGGACGTTCCGCAGGCGGCGTTCGACGTGCTCGTCGAGGTGAGCCAGCTCGGCGCGGTCGGTCCGACGTCGCTCGAGGGCATCACGCTCGGCAAGCTCGATGGGCGGACCGCGGTCGGCAAGACGTTCCTCGCGCTGGCGGAGCGGCTCGGCATCGAAGGCGCGCAGCTCTTTCGCGCGCAGGAGCTCGCATCTCCGTACGTGATCCTCGACGGACCGACGCCGCAGGTGGTGCTTCGTGCCGATCTCGTGCAGCTCATGGCGCCAGGCGAGACCAACTTTCTCTTCACCATGGTGCTCGAGGAAGCGCGTGCAGGGACTCGGCTCGTCACATCGCTGCCTCACGAGCAGCGCGCGCTCTTCCTGCCGGCGATGCTCCAGGTGCTCGGCCTCGGCACGGCACCCGCAGCCGCAGCCGAGCTGGTGACGAAGCTCGACGCGCTCATCCCTGCCGATCGTCGCCTCGCCCTCGCGGCACGGCTTCCCGAGGCAGATCGTTCACGCCTCGGCACCGCGGTGGCGGGTGCGCGCTTCGCCGAGGGCCTCGTCGAGACGGCGCGTCGCGTCGCGCTCGTTGCTGCGGCCGACCTGCGCTTCGCGGCGAAGGTCCTCACGCGCCTCGATGACTCGCTCCCCAGGATGCCCACGGCCGGCCGCATGGAGGACCTCGACGAGTTCTTCATGCAGACGGGCCCGGTCCGTGCCCTGGTGAGCTTCGCGGCCTCGTCGCAGTTCAAGCGCGCACTCGAGCCGTAGCTCGTCTCCCGACGAGCCGTCCTCTTTCGGGACGCTTTCACTAGAAAAACAAACGATCGACCCGTGGACCACGCTCGCCGTGCGTGGTAGCCGTACCCGCTTGTTCATGCCGTCGCCATCGCTCGCGGAAGGGGGACCCGTGCTCAAGCCTGCGCTGGAGGCCTACTTCGTCGAGTACGACGACGATCATCGGTCGCACATGAACCAGCTGACCCACCAGGTCGCGATCCCGCTCATCGTCTTCCACGTGCTCGCGATGCTCTCGTGGATCTCGCTGGGTGCGCCGTTCGGCTACGCGCTCAACCTCGCGCACGTGGTGTGGCTCGCCGCGACCCTCTTTTACCTCACGCTCGACGTCCGGCTCGGCCTTTTGATCGGCCTGCTCATGGCGGTGTGCTTCCCGATCGCCGCGGTGACGCCGAAGCTCGTCGTCGTGCTGGTTGCGATCGTCGGCTGGCTCGTTCAGCTCGCTGGCCACATCGTGTGGGAGAAGCGCCAGCCGGCGTTCCTCGAGAACCTGCTTCAAGCTCTCATCGGTCCGTTGTTCTTCGTCGCGAAGCTGATCGGGCTGTGGCCCGCACGCACCGCGACGGTCACCTCTCACTAGCACGCTGCCTGGAGGACGAAAGTGTCCGAGTCGAACGCGAATCTCAAAGGTCAGATCGAAGAGCTCACCACCGCCTGTCGCGACATGTACGACGAGATCGAGCAGTCCATCGAGTCCGGTGAAAAAGAGCGTCAGCTCGTCGCCGGCAAGAATGTCGACGAGCTCGCCAAGCGCTACCGCACCTTCGCCGACGCGCAGCCCGATCCTGACCGCAAGAAGGTGGAGATGTCGCTCGAGCGCCGCGTCGTCGACCTGCGTCGTGCGGCGGCCGCCCTCGTGCAGCGGATTGGTGGCGCCAAGGCTACGCGCGCGACGGACTTCGGCTTCGTGCCGTTCCTCGAGCAGCGCTCGCCGACGAGCGGTCCCGCGCCTGCCGAGTGGCCCACGCTCGCACCAAAGCGCATCGGGGTCGGCACCGAGATCGAATCGTGGTGTGGCAAGTGCAAGGAGATGCGTACGCACAGCATCGTCGCGATGGTCGGCGAGTCGCCGAAGCAGGTCATCTGCTCGTCGTGCGGGTCCAAGCACAACCACCGCGCGGAGCCACCCGCGCGCGCCAAGGCCGCTGGCGCTGCGGGGAGCGAGGAAGCATCGACGCCCACCGCCACGCGCGAGCGTTCGCGTCGCGAGGAGCTGCGTCGCGATCTGCAGCGCGAGCTGAACGCCAGCATCGAGGTCCGCAGCTTCGACCCGAAGGACGAGTTCAAGCGCGGCGAGATCATCTCGCACCCGACGTACGGCCGCGGCAAGATCGAGAACGTCCTGCGCGACAGCATGCTCGTGCGCTTCCTCGAAGGGCTTCGTCCGCTCGATCTCGGGTAGTCCCGACGCGCCGTCGCCCGACCCCGGCAGCTACTGCTTGTTCTTGCCGGGGTCGGCGATCGGCTGCTTCTTCTCGACGTCGACGGTCTTGCTCGCCGGGGCGGACTGTCGGAACGAGACGGCGATGAGGTGCGAGATCGCGCCGGACACCTTTTCGTCGAGACCCTTCTTCACGACCGTGCCGTCCTTCGTCTCCTTCTGACCGGTCATCAGCGCTGCGACCTTTCCGGGCGAGTAGATGCCGGTGGGCACCGACCAGAACGTGGTCGTCGGCTGGCGTGACGAGCCACCGATGTCGACCCCGATACGCGCGTTCGGCACGTTGTGGCCGAAGCGCAGGTCGAGGTTGGGCTGCGCGGTGTTGCCGAAGAGGATCTTGGCGTGCTCGAGGTCGTACGTCTGACCAAAGAGGCGCAGCACGCCGCGTGGTGCGAGCTCGAGGACGCCGCTCGACGTGGGGATCTGCGAGCTGAGGTCCACCTTGATGTCGGCGTGCGCCTCCGCATCGATCTCGGCGCCGTGCACGGCGAACGGGCCCTTGAACGTGACGAGGTAGTGACGACCGTGCTTCGCGCCGGTCCTCGGGGGGATGGGGCCGTCGATCGCATCGGGCCTGGCCTTGCCGACCTTCACGTCGTCGAGGTGGGTGACGGGGATGAGCCCGCCGATCGCGTGGTCGTCCTGGATGTCCACACGCGCGTGCTCGATGGTGACGACGGTGTCGAAGCCGCCGTCGCGCAGATCATACTTGCCCTGAACGTTGAGCGTGGCGTCCGCGAACGCCGTCGTGGTGTCCCACTCGACGGGATACTTCTTGAGCGCGACCGTCGCAGCGACGACATCGGGGTGCAACTGACGGAGCGCCACGTGACCATCGCCCTCGAGGGTTCCGAACGAGCCGGCGCCCATCTTGAGGCCCTTCACCGAGAAGCCATCGCCGTCGAACACGAGGTTGGCGGTGAGGTCGTGGTACGTGATGGCCGTCTTCGCGGTCGCGAGCTGACCCTTCGCGATGGTGAGGTTGCCGCCGAGCTTGGGCTTCTCGAGCGTGCCGGCGATGGAGACCTTGCCGTCGAAGTCTCCGTGCATCGAGCGCAGCGTCGGCACGAGGTCGCTCTGCAGGTCCACCTTGAAGTGGCTCGCATCGATGAAGCCGGAGATCGGGCCGCCCGTCACCGCGAGGTCGAGGTGCCCCTTGAGCGAGGAGCCCTCGGTCTGCAGCGCGTCGACGTCCATCTTGTAGCTCCCGTCCACGCCCACGCCACTCATGGCGAAGCGCTTGTAGTCGGTCTCGCCGGACCTCAGGCGATCGACGCGGACCTTCGCCGTGACCTGCGGGTGCGTCCACGTGCCGGTTATCGTCGCATCACCGACGACGTTGCCGTCCATCGCGCGGAAGATCTGCATGCGCGCGAGGTCGAAGCCCGGCATCGTGACGGTCGCTGCCATCGGCGCGTTGCGCCAGGCGTTGCGGTCGGTGGCCTTCGCGTTTCGATCGGCGGCGATGCTGCCCTGGATGTGCAGCGCCGGGCTGTTCTGGATGGAGACCTTCATCTCGGCCGTCGTCGCGTTGCCGTCGAGGCGCGCATCACCGAGGACGCCGACCCCGACGACGCCGGCCACGTCGAGGCCCTGCGCGTCGAAGTGCACGTTGGCCTTCGGGTGCTCGTCGGTGCCCGAGAGCTGCGCGTTGGCGTCGATCCATCCGTGGCCGACGATCGGCACGATGCCGAGACCATCCCAGGGGAGCTTCTGGATGTCGACGTGCTTGAGGTTGAGCGTCGCGGCCCACTCCGCGGCCGTGTCGAAGGCGTCCCCGTCCTCTCCGCTCATCATCGGAGCGAGGTCGATCGGCAGCGACGATGTGAGCTGCACGACGCCGGCCGCGCTCCCACCGCCGAGCGGGAGCTCCGACAGCGAGAGCGTGCTCTCCACCCCGAGCTTCTTGTCGGCGTACTCGAACGACAGGCCGAGATCGCCGTGCGAGTTCACCGTGCCCCAGCGAGCGCAGCGCGCGCTGCCGTTGATCTTCGGGTTGGACGTGGTGCCCGACACGCGCGCCTGCGCCGTGACCTTGGCGCCGAGCGTGTACATCAGGATCGGCTGCGTCTGGATGACCTTGGGCACGAGCAGATCCGCGAACCACGCGTTGAGCAGCACGGACGCATCGAGCGACATCTCGATGGGCTGATCGGGGCGCAGCGGCATCGGCATGTCGGTCTTCGCGCTGACCTTCTGGCCGCCGATGGTCGCGAACACCTTCGCGTTGAGGCGACCGCCCTTCAAGCGACCGTCACCCGAGGCGTGCAGCCGGATGAGGTCGTGATCGCTGCGACCATCGCCGACGCCCTCGAACGCGAAGCCTGCGTCGGGCCGATCGAGCGGGCCCGAGGCGTCGGCCGTGATCTTGAGGTCGGTGTGTGGCAACGCATGGCCGGGCGACAGGAGCGCGGGTAGCTGGCTCAGGTCGAAGTGCTCGATGTCGACGTGCACATCGCGCATTTCGTCGCCGGCGTACTTGCCCTCGAGCGTGGCGTGCTGCTTGTAGTTGTTGAGGCCGAGCGGGCTCATCGAGTACGCCTGCTTCTTGAAGTCGGCCTCGATCTTCACCTGACGATCGAGCATCCACGGGGTTCCGCCCGCCTTGAGCACGAAGCGATCGAGCGTGGCCGCGAGGCCCGTGACCTTCTTGTTCTCCATCTTCGGCTGCGCGCCGGCTCCGAGCTCGATGTGCACGCCCTCCGGACCCTGCGCGGCGACGCCGACGACGACGCCCTTGGGTCCGCCGTCGATCTTCGCCTTGATGACCTTGAGCTGGATGCTGCCCAGCACCGCGTCGTCGGCCGTCACGAGCGCGTGCCCGTCGAGATCGGTCATCGCGACGTCGATCACGACCTTGCCGATGCGGTTCTTCGCGATGCCGAAGTTCTTCACGAGCCCGTCGATCTGCGCGGTGACGTGGCCGTCCTCGCGCTTCGCCGACGCCCCGAGCTTCATGGAGCCCTGCATAGGCGGTGCGCCGAACAGCTCGAACGGGCGGAAGTCCGACACGTCGACCTTCACCTTGCCCTCGCCCGTCTTGTTGAAGTGATACGAGCCGCGCGCGTCGACGTCGGCGAACGGCGACTTGACGGTCAGCTCGTGAAGCACGACGTGACTGCGGAACACGTGCGCATTGCCGCGCAGGCGCACCTTCGGCGACTTCGTGTCGAGCGCCACCGTGGTGGCCAGATCTTCGAGGGTGCCGTTCGCGGTCGCGACGACGAGCACGGGGCCGCGCAGCTCGAGCTTCTCGACGTGCCGACGGAGCTGCGTGGCATCCCCCTCGACCCGGGCGAGGATGTGGCGGAGGTCCATCTTCTTCGGATCGTCGGTGATGTGCACCGCGCCGGTGACGTGCAGCTTGGCGACGACAGGCGAAGCGGTGTCGACGGTGAGCGTCTCCACCGTCGCGACCATGCCATGGCTCAGATCGAGGCGCGCGTGCAGCTTGGCGCGTACGTCGTGATCGTGCGGCACGTGATCGATGGAGCCGTCGGCCGCGAGCTGGACGAAGCGCGCATCGACGTCGAGCGCATCGACGACGACGGAAACCGGGAGCACCGATGGCGTCTTAGGCAGCGGCTTGTCTAGCTTGGCCATGGTCGCGAGGTTGTCGCGACCGTCCGCCAGCGGCTGCTGGATCACGGTGACGCCGTCGACGCCGAGCAGATCAACCTGCACGCGCGTGCTGATGAGGGCGAGCAGCGAGTACCTGAGCTCGAGCTTGTCGACCTTCACGGCCGGGCGACCATCGAGATCGTCCAGCACGAGGTCGTGCAGCACGAGGCCCTCGGTGAGGTCACCTTCGGAGCTGCCGAGCTTCGCGCCGCCCGGGAAGATGGGCTGGAGCTGCTTCATCGCGATGCGCAGGGCCTGCTCGCGTGCCCGGTTCGTCTTTGCGTAGAAGAAGAGCCCCACCACGACGTTCGTAAGCACGACGACCGTGGCGAGGATCACGTACGCGACGACACGTAGCGCGGTGACGAGCGGGTTACGACGCTTCTGCGTCGCGGGAGGCGTCTCCACGGTCGTCATCTACTTCGCTCCTTCGGCGGCAGGTGCAGCGGGCGAGATGGACTGCACCGGCGTCGTGACGGGCATCGGCATCGACGACGCGTCGGTCACGCCGTGCGGATGGAAGCGCAGGATGATCGTCGCGAGGTTGGTCGACGGCGCGATCTCGACCGAGCCCTCGACGGAGGTCTCGTCGTAGCCGAGCTTCTTGAGGACACGCGTGAGGTCGCCCTTGAACTTCTCGTAGTCACTATGGTGAAAGACCTGTCCGCGCCGCAGACCGAGCTGGTACTGCTGGATCTTCTTGCGCGTCTTCTTGTCGAGTCCGTCGACGCCGAAGACCTGCACGTCGCCGATGAGCGTCGGGGGTCCTTCCCGCACGGACATGACGATGTCGACGGCGTTCGAGCCCGGCACCTTGCGGGCCTCGGCCTGCACGACCTTCGCGGCGTAGTAGCCCTGCGACTCGTAGTAGCGGATGACCCGGTGCCGGTCTCGCTCGAGCTCGAGCTCGTTGTAGGGGCGCTCCGGTCCGGCCTTCCAGCCAGGCGTCGGCCGCGTGGCCAGTCCCTTCTCCAGCTTCGACTTCGAGATGTTGTGGATCCCGCGCAGCTCGAGGCTCCGGACCCACTCCCCCTCGGGTCGTGAGTGCGCGCAGCCCGCCGGCAGCACGAAGAGCGCGAGAGCAACTGTGGCAAAAACGCGCGAAGAAGACATGTGAACCGGGCACCTGCAAGCCAAGGACCGCAGTGTAGTACGTGTAATTCCAGAATCTTGTGCGACGAAAGCGGCGAAAGCTCAGCGCACCGCTGCGACCTCGTGACTATTTGCTACGAAGCCTGTCATGCCATCGGCCCCCGCGGCGGGTTCGCGTGAGTACAATCAAGATGATCGCGCGACTCGAGCAGGTGCGTTACGAAAGGTGCGCAGCGGTCCGCATGTCGCGCGCGGAGTCCGTAACGACCGCGTTCGCTGCGCCGGAACAACGCCGCTGCGTGCCCGAGTGCAGCGAGAGCCAGTTGCGGAGCTCACGCTTCGAGGAGACCGAGAGCTTGCGGTAGATGCGCTTCACGTAGTCTTGCACCGTGCCGAGTGCGATGTTCATGCGCCGCGCGCACTCGGCGTACGTGGCGCCGGTGGCCAGCTCACGCGCGAGCTCGAGCTCCCGATCGCTGAGGCGAGCCATCGACACATGCCCGCGCGCCTGCGCAATGAGGATCCCCGCGACGCGACTCGAGAACGGATGAGCCCCGGCGGCGGCGTCCGTGAGGGCCTCGACGACGCGGTGCACTGGCTCGTCCTCGAGCAGATAACCGCACACGCCGGCTCGCACGGCGGTGAGCACACTGGTCTCGTCCTGGGCCGACGACCACGCGACCGTGCGGATCTGCGGCGAGAGCTCGCCGAGCGCCCACAGCGCGCGATGGCCCGTCAGGTCGAGATCGAACAGCACGACGCTGTCCGGGCTCTCTTCGACCGATGCGACGATCGACGTCGTGGTCGGAGCCGCGATCGAGACGCCGACGGTCGCCGCCTGCAGCGCCACCCGTAAAGCGAACCGCGCCTCGAGCTGCGCCCCGACCAGAACCACCCGCACCATATTAGTACTGCTGCTTACACCAGCGTTCACCATGAGTGAAGCGAAAAGTGTGGCGTTCATGCAGCTTTGTCGTGCTCTGGCACGCAGGTGGGGCGAAAACGCCATCATGGGGCTGTCATGGGGCTGTCTCGAAGCGACCGTGTGGTGCGACGATCTCGGGGGAATTTTCCTCGGAGGCGTCGTGAGACTAGGTTGGCTGGGAAGTGTGCTCCTTTCGGTTCTGGTCGCGGGATGCGAATCGCCCACCGACACGAACGTCACCAACGGCTTCACGCTGACCAACGCGTTCCCGTTCTCCAACTTCAACACGGGCGTCGGGCTCTCGGCCGATTCGCTGGCGCGCATGTTCGGGCAGGACAAGGCCTGCGCGAACAACGCGCTGCCCTGCGAGCCGACCGCCGCCGCGCAGCTCTGGCTCGACAACGCGAACAGCCTGCTCGCCGAGGGGCGGTCGGACGGCATCGCGGTGACGACGCAGCTCTTCTTTCTGCACAAGCTCGATCCGAACGACTTCGGTGCGGCCACGGTCGATCAGCTGACGCTCGACGGCAACTACAAGCTGCAGGCGGAGCTCGCGTACTGGGACGCGACCCAGCTCGTCCCTCAGGTCGCGGAGAAGGAGCAACGCCTCGACGCCAGGCAGACGGTCGACTTCCTGCGCAAGGCGCTGCGGCCCGGTTCGACCGAGGCGTATCGCATGGCGATGGCGATGCAGAGCGCAAACGGCCTGGCGCAGGGGCACGCGGTCGTGCCGTTCGGCATCTACGCCGGGAAGACGTCGGGGCAATTCTTCATCCGCGTGTGGGACTCGAACGCGCCGGACAAGGAGAAGCAGATCACGGTCGATACCAAGGCCAACACCTGGAAGTACGACGCGACCATCGAGACGTCGCAGCCCATCGTGTACGGCGGCGACGCGACGAACCACAACCTTCTGTACTTTGCGCCCGTGACCGCGCGTCTCGGCACGCTACCGTGCCCGTTCTGCAGTGATACGACCACGGTCTCGACCACGAGCGCCGGCAACGTGCAGGTGAGTGTGGCAGGCGCCGGCTTCGAGGCGGGCGTCAAGGGCGGCAAGATCGTCGAGAGCGGTGATGGCGTCCGCGTGACGCCGGGCTTTGCGTGGTGTCCGTGCAGCGCGGGATCGAACGGCTTTCTCACCGTCCAGACGAAGTCGGCCGATACGGTGACCATCGCAGGCGGGCTCGGCGCGCAGGGCAGCCAGAAGGGCGGCACCGTCTCCGTCAATGCGCCGGGCTTCGGCATCCTGCTCACCGGCTTCGAGGGGGATCCGACGAAGAGCGATCAGCTTACGTTCGGCACCGATGCCTCGGGCAAGACCACCGTCGCGATGACGAACCCCTCCGGCACGCCGGTCAACCTCACCATCGTCAACAGCGTTGGCGTGCTCGTGACGGTCACGATCCCGTCCGCGCCGTCGGGAGTTACGGTGACCGTCGATGCGACGGGCAAGGTGTCCGTCGCGACCACGGGCGCCGCGGCGGGAACGACCATCGATGTCACGGTCACTGTCCCGAAGAACCTCAAAACGACGTACGGCACCGGTGGGAGCGCGCAGATCAAGAGCGACGGGTCCAACGACACGGTCGCGATCGATCCGCTCGGCACCGTCACGGCCAGCAACCCGACGCTCATCACCAAGTCGAGCGTGCCCTGCAAGAACCAGAAGCTGGACCCCGGTGAGACGGACATCGATTGCGGTGTGGTCTGCCCGTCGTGCGGTATCGGCCAGGGCTGTTACATCGATCTGACGCCGATGAGCGGGCAGCCCCTCGTTCCGACGGGCTGCGCCGACGGGCTCGAGTGCGACGTGCAGCGGTACTCCGCGCTCGTCCCGAATGGCATCTGCTACCTCCCGTCCTGCAGCGACACCATCAAGGACAACCTCGAGACGGACGTCGACTGCGGCGGCACCACGTGCCCGCGCAAGTGTGCGGTCGGCAAAAAGTGCCTGGTCAACGGCGACTGCGCCGACGGCTCGTGCAAGAGCAACGTCTGCGTGACGGCAAAGGGGATCGCGGTGAACATCAACCCCGGTGCACCGCTGGATGGCCTGTCGATCCCGCTCAACGTGACGCTCGATGGCGTCTCCTCGAGCGTCGCGTTCTCTGCGTCGAACGGTGCCACGGTCGGTCACGCGTCGCAGTCGTACGCCATCACCTTCGGGACGCTGCCTTCGAACGTGACCTGCTCGTTCCTGCCGAGCGTGGGCTACGCGGACTTCGGCAAGATGAACAGCAGCGGCACGCTCGACCCGACGTCGCAATACGGCATCCTCGTCAGCGCCAAGTGCACGTGGTCCTCGACCCAGCTCAGCGTCAACGTCGACAACAAGATCACCCCGACGCCAGGCTCGGACATGGGCGTCACGCCCGGCGGAACGTTCGGCACGCTCCAGCTCAACGTGACGAGGGACAGCGTACCCAGCCTCGTCAGCGTGAACCAGGCGAACGCCGTCCTCGGCACCTACGCGAGCAGTTACTCGATGTCGGTCGCCACGCAGCCGGGCGTGAACCAGGCGGGATCGAGCTGGCAGTACACCACGTGCTCCGTCCCCGCCGGCTACGGCTCGGGCACCGCCAAGAACACGCTTTCCGGCTTCACCGTTCCGCTGAGCTGCAGGTCGGTGCCGTGCGCGAGCCAGCAGGTCTGCCCGCCCGGCTCGGGCGCCGTCGATATGGCTGCGCCCGCCGGCGACATGGCGAAGCCGGTCGACATGGCGGCTCCCGCCGGTGACATGACCGCGTCGCGCGTGTGCACGCTCGACAGCCAGTGTGCCTCGGGTGACTGCGAGTGCGGCACGAAGTCGGGCAACTGCACCGGCGCGACTGGTCTGTGCGGCGCGGGCAAGGTCACGATCACGACGCCCACCGCCGATGGCGCTGCCACCTCCGGCACCTTCACCGTCCCGGCGAGCTGCTCGCAGGTGTACGTGGAGGCGTGGGGCGCCGCGGGTGGCTCGTCGCTCATGGGCGGCTTCATTCCGATCGTCGGGACGCCCGGTGGTGCGGGCGGCTACGCGAGCGGCTACGTCACAACGACGCAGAGCGACGTGTTCTCCGTGTGGATCGCAGAGGGCGGCATCGCCCCGGGCGATAACATGTTCAACGCCACGGCCGGTATCGGCTCCTTCTACGGCGTGGCGGCGAGCGGCGGCGCCGGCGATGGCTCGGCGATCATGGGCTCCGCCGGTGGGGGTGGCGGTCTCACGAGCGTCAACCGCACGACGGGCGCCGCATTTTCGTTCAGCGTGCCGGCAGGCGGCGGCGCAGGCTCGAACATGCCCGGCGGCGTCGCAGGTGGCGCAGGGACACCGACGACCGGCAACGCCGGTCAGAGCGCGCCCGTCAACTCG
>JBDTCO010000107.1:0-3063 GCA_039923495.1 Polyangia bacterium | reverse complement strand
TGTCGAGGGGCACGGCCCTCTTGTAGGGACGATCCGAGGCGGTGAGCGCGTCGAAGATGTCGGCGATGGCCATCATCTTCGACTCGATGCGGATCTCGGCCGCCTTGAGCCCGCGCGGGTAGCCCGTCCCGTCGAGCTTCTCGTGGTGCGAGCCCGCGATGGTCGGGATGGCTCCGAGGCGACGACCCCACGGGATGGTCTCGAGGAAGTTGTGCGTGTGCACGACGTGGCTCTCGATCTCGAGCCGCTCCTCCGTCGTGAGCGAGCCCCGCGGCAGCCGCAGCGCCTCGATCTCGCGCGGCAGCAGAAACGGCTTCTCGACGCCGCGGGGGTCGACGTACATCTTCTGTGCGATCTGATCGAGTCGCTCGAAGCTGCCCTCGGCGAGCACCGTGGGCTCGTTGGACTTGAGGATGAACGCGACGCTCTCGTCGACGTCCATCAACCGCGTCTGCAGCTCGGTGTCCATCGTCGCGAACTGCGGCAGCGCCTCGTGCCAGCCGATGCGCTGCGCGAGCTCGAACTTGCGCCGGAGCAGGTCGGCCTCGATGGTCCGCCGGATGAGATCGAAGCGCGCCAGCAGGATCTCGCGCTCGGGCTCGTAGAGCTTCTTCGCCTTCACGAGCACCTGCTCGCGCACGCCGACCTTGCCGAAGTCGTGCAGGAGACCGGCGTACTCGATCTCCTTCAGATTCTCCGGCCCGAACTTCACCTCGGCGAAGGTCTCCGAGTCGCTGTCGACCATCTTCGCCAGCCCGACGGTGAGGCGCGCGACGCGGTGCGAGTGGCCCGACGTCGTCGGATCACGGGATTCGATCGCGGTGACCGCTGCGTGGACGAAGCCGTCGAACAGGCGACGGATGTCCTCGTACAAAAGCGTGTTCTCGAGCGAGATGCCGGCCTGCGAGGCGAGCGTCTGCGACAGCTCCTCGGAGCGATCGTCGAAAGGGATGACGAACCGATCGAAGTCTTCGGGCTTCCGGAGCCTACCGGCGCCAGGACGCCGGCGGTTGATGAGCTGGATGACACCGATGACCTCGTCGCGCTGGTTGATCATCGGCACGGTGAGCATCGAGCGCCCCTGGTAGCCGACCTTGCGATCGAAGCTCTTGTCGTGACGGAAGCCCCACGGGTTCTTGCCAGGCTCCTCGAGCTCGTAGAGGTTGGGGATGTTGATGATCTTGCCCGAGAGGACCGCGTGGCCGACAATCGACTTCTCGTCGACGGGCAGCGAGAACTCGCGAAAGTCGATGTCGATCGAGTCGTTCTGCGAGACGCGAAACCGGAGCGTGCGCTCCTTGGGCGCGAGCGCCATGCCCTCGACGATGTAGACGGAGCCCGCATCGGCATCGGTGATGTAGCGGCTCTTCTCGAGGATGAGGCCGAGCAGCTTGCCGATGTCACGCTCCGACGAGATGGCGCGCGAGATCGCGATGAGCTCTCCGAGCTCGTACCGGAAGCGGTCGGCGACTGCGCCGCGCTGCTGCGACTCGACGCGCAGCGCAAGGAGGCCGCGCGCCTGGTGCAGCACGTTGAGGAGCCGTGCCGCACCGACGGGCGCGGCGACGAGCTGCACGCGCGAATCGAAGTCACCGACGGGGATGGCGCCGAGGCTCGAGTCCGTGCCGAAGAGCCCGACGATGGTGTCGCTCTGCTTGCTCCAGTCGCGCAGCTCGTCGCGGCGACGCTCGTCGGCGTAGAGCGTCTGGTCGCAGAGCAGCAGGCGACCGTCCCCGATGGGGATGGTCAGCAGGCCCTCGGGACCGAGCAGCGGCCGCGCGTCGGAGAGCTCCGCGAAGCGCGCATCGCCACCGAGGATCTCCGCGACCTGCTCGAGCGACTCCACCTTGTCACGCCACGGCATCAGGCTCCCACGCCCTTGGCGAGCTCCAGCTTCGCGTCCTTCGCGGCGCGCAGGTCGGCGTCCCGCTTCTCGTAGGCGAGGATGATCTTCTGCACGAGCGGGTGGCGCACGACGTCGAGCTCCGTGAAGTGCGAGATCCCGATGCCCGGGATGCCCTCGAGCAACTTCACCGCCTCGGCGAGCCCCGACTTCTGGCCCGCCGGGAGATCGACCTGCGTCACGTCGCCCGTGATGACGGCCTTGGCATTGAAGCCGAGGCGCGTGAGGAACATGCGCATCTGCTCCGACGTGGAGTTCTGCGCCTCGTCGAGGATGACGAACGCGTCGTTGAGCGTGCGCCCGCGCATGAACGCGAGCGGCGCGACCTCGATGATGCCCTTCTCGATGAGCATCTCCGCGCGCTCGAAGTCCATCATGTCGTGGAGCGCGTCGTAGAGCGGACGCAGGTAGGGGTTGACCTTCTCGGCCATGTTGCCGGGCAAAAAGCCCAGCTTCTCGCCCGCCTCGACGGCAGGACGCGCGAGCACGATCTTCTTCACCTGCTTCTCGAGCAGCGCGGAGACGGCCATGGCCATGGCGAGGTACGTCTTGCCGGTGCCGGCGGGACCGATGCCGAACACGATGTCGTGCTCGCGGATCGCGTCGATGTACGCCTTCTGGCGGAGCCCCTTGGGCGAGATCGGGCGCGAGCGCGACGCGACGAGCACTGTGTCCTGGAAGACCTCGCGCACGTCGGCGCGCTTGTCGCTCGAGAGCATCGCGACCGCGCGCGCGACGTCGGCCCGATCAATGGCGCGGCCGCGCTTGGCCAGCGAGTACAGCTGCTCGAGCAGCGCGCGACCGAGCGCGACCTGCGCCTCGGCGCCGACCAGCGTGAGCTCGTTACCGCGCGCATGGATCGCGATGCCGAGCTCGCGCTCGATGAGCTTGAGGTGCTCGTTGCCCTGACCGAACAGCACCATCGACGCCTGGTTATCATCGAGCACGAGCCGCTCTGTCTTCTGGCTGGTGGTGGCGGGACCGCGCTGTGAGATGGGCAACCTCTGCTGGAGTCGATGCTCGCGCCTTTGTGGCGCGGGGCTGTTTAAGTTAACACGTCTTTTCTACCATGCAGACGCCGCGCACCCCTTCGTCCCAGCCCCCCGGCCAGCCCCCCGGCCTGAACGCCGCGCAGCAGCGAGGCGCTACGCTCCCCGACC
>JBDTCO010000106.1:0-3218 GCA_039923495.1 Polyangia bacterium | reverse complement strand
CGATTCACCAAGGGTTCTGCCGAGTTGGCAGGGCCCTTTTTCTTTTCTACCGCCCGAATACCGCCTGGGACCGATACGCGGAAGTTTCGGTCCCACCCTCGCGGTCCTTCCCACCGCTCAGGACCCTGAGCGCCTGCCGCTGCTTCTCTCCCGCGACCGCGCCCGCATCGGCGTAGCTCTGGAGCGTGGTGGACTCCTCCTCGTGCCCGAGCTTGTTCGCAACCTCGCGAACGCTGAAGCCCCCGATGACGGCGAGCGTGGCGTGGAAGCCACGCATCGAGTGCGCCCCAACCACGGGGACACCGGCCTTGAGACACAGCCGCTTCACCCAGAGTCGAGGGAAGGCCCGGTCGTGCTCGCCGAACAGGAGGTCGTTCGGCTTCTTCCCATGAGCGAGGTGGAGCAGGTACCGACGAAGCTCGGGCGGGACGTGGAGCGTTCTCTTTCCCGCTGCGGTCTTCGTGTCCTCGATCCAGAGCAACCGCCCGTCGTCGTCCAGGTCGCGAACGACGCGAACCATGGTCTCCAGCGAGCGTGTGCCCAGGAGCAGGGTGCAAAGCGCCGCGACCGAGCCCTCGAGCTCCCGGCGCTTCTTCGGCGACTTCATGGCGTCTTCGGCGACCTCGACCGCGGTGTCGAGCCACTTCCGCGCCTCGTTGACCCGGAGCTGGGGCTTGCCGTGCTTGCGCCTGCCCTGGCCCTTCACCAGCTCGAGCGGGTTTGCTCGCAGCCACTTCTTCGAGATGCACCAGGCGAAGAACGTCTTCGCCTCCAACAGCATGTTGCGGTGGGTGTCAGCCGCGACAGGCCTCTTGAAGCGGGTGAGCCGGGTCGTGAGCGCCTCGTAGTACGCGCCACACTTCTTCGGCGTCTGCGACGAGAGCGCCTCATCGACGTGGGGGAAGAAGGACCGAAGACGAGCCGCCGTGGTGGTGGCGGACTTCCTCTTGTTCTCCTTCACCTTGGTCATGAAGGTCTCGTACTCGTCGATCGCTGCTTCCACGGTCCGCTCTTCCTCCTTCTTCTCGTTGAGCCTGCGCTCGAGCGACTTCTTTACCTGCCGTGCCTCTTGCTCCGTTTCAAACGATTCATGATCTCGTCCGCCTTCTTCATCGACGATTCGGATTCGCCATCGAGCTCCATGTCGATAGGGTCCGAGGACGCGAGTTCCTCTTCTCGGTCGTGCCATGCGCGAGCCTCCTTTCCCGCACGCGCCGAGATGCCAGTCGCGACGATATTAGCACGCAGGTCCAACAGCTTCGCCAGCTCCTCAGCGACGAGGCGAGCGAAGGTACGGGGTGCATCGCATCCGCAGGGGGCGGCCGCCTTCGCGGCGCACGTCCGTCGGAGGCTCACGGGGCACCAGGAGGGGGCAGGTCGGGTGTGGCGGCTCCGATCTTCCCGACGAGAGCGGTCGGCGGCGTCGCGGACGAGCACGCTCCGACGACCACCTGGCCACGGCAGTGGGTCACGACGAGAGGACCAGACACCGACATCGGCCGGCGATGCTCGGATTCCCAAACGTCGTTCCCATCGAGGGCACCGAGGGCTGATTCGGTAGCTCGTGCCGATGCGTTGCGCAGGGAGGTCGCAGGTGCGAGGGCCTCGCAACGGGTCATGAGCCGTAGGTCAGCCGCGACCTCGTCGACGGTCATGACGTCGGCGAGGGGCTCCGCCGGCGGCGTGGCCTGTTTCGCGGAGGTGGGATCGGCGTCGGAGGGGGACATCGCTGACGACCAGAAAGCCGCAGCGCGTGGCAAAAGTCGAAGGAGACAATCGCCGGGATTGTTCCTGGCTCCGGGGGACTACCCGCCCTCGGGGTCCTTCGTCTCTGCCGACATTCTGGGCTTTCGCTTGTAGGACTTCAGACGGTCTTTCACACGCTCCACCGCTCCAAGGTCTCCACCGCCATCGGGCAACAGCGACGCGATCTGCTCGGGTGTATGGCCGGTGTCGTACAAAAAGTGGGTGAGCTCGTTGAGGAGACCGAGGGCAGGCCGACCTGCACCAGCGACGGTTTCGTGCAGGTCGGGCAGCGGAAATTCTCGCCGGAGACGATCTTCGATCTGCTGACGGACGGGGAGTACGAGGCAGAGCCCATTGAGCAGCAGCAGGAGCTGCTCGTGGATGTGGTGTATGGGCGCGTCTCTGGGGAGCGAGACAAAAAACGCTCGCAGGGCGTCGATGACCCAGAGCAACGGAGGGTTCGTCGTCGGCCTCGAGATCTCGATCGCCCCGTTCGTGACAGCGAGCTCCGACGACGGCAGTGCCTGCTGATGTTGCTGGAGCATCTGCAGCATGTCGTTGAGCGGCTCGGTCAACAGCGTCGCAGCCTCACGAAGGAGCGGCTCGGCCTTGACGACCGCCTCGTAGAGCGGCTGGACGGACGCGTGGACGTTCTTCTCTGCGACCAGGTAGTTGATCGTGATCGCCTTGCCACAGCAGCGCGCGCCCGTGCTCGGCGTGGCGAGGCCCTCTTCACGCCTACCCGGTCCCACAGTCGGTGCGCAGTGCTTGAGGTGCGCTTTCGCTGCAGCGGCGGGGTCATCGTAGCCGCGCACCCGCGGATCCTCGGTGACGAGCGCCTGGTGCAGACGGACCAGAGCCGTCTCGATCTGTAGATCTTCGAGCGGCCTCGGTACCCGTCGTGACGGAGCCATCGAAACAGCGTCCTCCGTCGTGCGGCCGCGGACAAGCGACACGTCTAGGAAGAATTCGACAGATTGACTCCCTCGACGCTTCCCGAGCGGCCAGCGACCGTCGCCATGGAGGTCCTCATGAAGAAGAGAAAATTCAAAAAGACGAACATCGCGAGCCCACGTGTGTCCGGCCAAGCACGCAGCGCAGCGCTGAACGTGCGCGTGACGCCCGCGCAGAAGAGGTTGTGGCTCACGGCAGCGGATCAAGCGGGTCGCAGCGTCAGCGCCTGGGTGGAGAACGCGCTTGAGACTGCGGCTCATGCCTATCCGAGGATCATTACGACCATCGCAAGGCTGGCGCCGAACCACGACGGATGGCTACCGGTCACCGAGCTCTGCGACGAGCTCTTCTGTCGCTGGGCGTGGGAGGAAGAAGACGTGCACTTCGCGCTTCGCGATCTCGCCGACCAGGAGCGGGTCGTGTTCCAGGTCGCGGTCGACGCGGCGCAGCTACGCTTGTTCAGAATGATAGGCGGACTATTCGATGGGGATGGCCGACCGATCGTCGCCGTGGCGATC
>JBDTCO010000105.1:0-11844 GCA_039923495.1 Polyangia bacterium | reverse complement strand
TGGCGTGCGTTCCACGTGGAATCTGCGCGCGAAAGCTAGACGACCAGGTTCAGGCGGGACGCAGAGGATCCCTGGCAGTACGGTATCCAGCAGAGGCCCGAGATGAGCGGAGGTTGAGACCCTGTGGCGTTGGTTCCACGTGGAACCTGCGCGCGAAAGCTAGACGACGACGTTCAGGCGGGACGCAGCGGACCCCTGGCGGTACAGGTATCCAGCAGAGGCCCGCGATGCGCGGAGATTGAGACTCGTCCGGCGTGGTTCCACGTGGAACGCTGCGCGCGAACGCTAGACAACGAGGTTCAGGCGGGACGCAGATGATCCCTGAGTGAGCCGAGCGCATCGATCAATGCGTCAAGCTGCTCGGATGTGTGGGTGGCCATCAAGGATACGCGCAGTCTCGAGGTTCCACGTGGAACGGTCGGCGGACGGATCCCCTGAACGAAGAGGCCGCGCTGCAGCAGCAATTCCGAGATCCGCATGACGGCGAGAGGATCCGGATCGCGGAGGAGGAGCGGCTGGATGTGTGTTCCCGAACCGATCCCGAGTCCGAGTCGCTCGAGGCCTCGACCCAGCTCGCTGCAACGGGACGCCAGAACGGTCCGCCGCGCGTCGCCTTCTGCACCCATGACGATGTGGAGCGCTGCCAGGGTACCTGCCGAGATCAGACCGGGGAGAGCGGTCGAGAAGATGAATGATCGGGCTCGCTGCGAGATCAGCTCCACGGCCGCCTCGGGTCCGGCGACGTAGGCGCCGAAGCCGCCAAACGATTTCCCGAAGGTCCCGATCACCAGATCAGCGTCCGTCGCAAGTCCGACTCCCATCGGACCCAACGCGCCGACCGCATGCGCCTCGTCCACCACAAGCAACGCGCCGGCCGCTCTACAGATGGTTGCGAGCTCGCTCAGGCGGGCGATGTCACCGTCCATGGAGAAGAGCGACTCCGTCAGCACGAGCTTGCGCGGCGCCGCGGAGTGCTCGAGAAGTGCCTTCAGATTGTCCAGATCACCGTGCGCGTAGATGTGGACACTCGCCCGCGAGAGGCGACACCCATCGATGAGGCTCGCGTGGTTGAGCGCATCCGAGAAGACGGCATCGCCGGGGCGGGCCAGCGCGCTCACCACGCCGAGGTTTGCCTGGTAGCCTGAGTTGAAGAGCAGCGCGCGGTCGACGCCAAGCCAGGCAGCCAGCTCGTGCTCGAGCTGGCGGTGTGAAGATACGCTACCCGAGATCATTCGAGATCCGGCCGAGCCGAACCCTCCTTCTGCGGTCGCGCTTCGGACCGCCGTCACGATCGCGGGATGGTTCGCGAGGCCCAGGTAATTATTGGACGAGAAGTTGACGACGCTACGGCCGTCGACGAGGAGCTCTGCGCTGTTCGGTCCGTCGACTGCACGCATCCGCCGGCGAAGGCCATTCGCCGTGAGCTGGTCGAGCTCGGCTTGGATTGACTCCAGTGGGCGCACCTTGACGGCACCTATAGTGAGGGCGGCCTTCGGGATCAACTACGGTTCCACGTGGAACGCGCGCGAGTACGTCGCGATGCGTCGCAGAACGCCGCCGATCTGGTGCTCGAGGAGTGGCTCGGCGATGTATCCCGCTGGCGCGGCCGGGATGGTCTGGTGCTCCGACATCATGGCCACGAGCAAACCTCCGGGCCGGACGAGGTACCGGGCGCGTTCGACCCACTCCGTTGGTTCGAAGGTCGCACGAGAGACGGCAAGATCCCATGTGAGGCCGCGGTCCAGGTGTTCGAGCCGTACGGCTTTCACCTCGACCGGGTAGCCCAGCTCTCGTGAAATGGTGCGGACGAAGGTCGCCTTCTTCTGGATGGACTCGACCGCGGTCACGCGGAGGCCAGGGATCATCGTCGCGAGGACGATCGCAGGCAGGCCCGGGCCGGTGCCCACATCGAGTAGATCGGCGGGTGCACGATCGCGGAAAACCGGGACGAGGGCGAGCGCATCAAGTAGGTGCTTGTCCACGATCGCGGTGGGATCGGTGACCGCCGTGAGGTTGAGCTTCTGGTTCCAGGCGAGGAGGCGTTCGACGTAGCGGCAGAGGATGTGCTCCTGCGCGGCGGTCAACGCGACGTCGAGCGCGGCGGCTCCGCGCCTCAGACGGTCGCGGTCGGTCTCGGACAGCACGCGGGGAGTATATCGACGACGGTATTATTTTGCGTCGCACAAGAAACATGAAGAGCCGTCCTGACCTTGAAAAGCCGCGGGAAGAAGCTCATTGTTGCCCCTTCCTTTCCGTCGGAGAACGCGTGGCGAAGCAAAGCCTTATGCTCGTGGATGCAGACATGAAGAGTCTGCGTGTCCTCGAGGTCAGTCTCAAAAAGGCGGGCTTCAACGTCACCACCGCAGAGTCGGGCGAGGACGCGCTCGGCAAGGTCGAGTCGTCGACGCCAGACCTCATCATCTCGGAGACGCGGATGGCGAAGATGGACGGGCTCGCGCTCGTACGTCGCCTGCGCCAGAAGCCGGAGTGGGCGCAGATCCCCATCATCCTTTTGACCGGTGCGGCCGACGTGGAGGAGAAGATCCGCGGGCTCGAGATGGGCGTCGAGGACTATCTCTCGAAGCCGATCTACATCAAGGAGCTGATCGCGCGCGTGAAGATCCTCTTGTCCAAGCGGGAGCGTCAGTCGCTCGAGCAGAACCGTCGGGAGTCGAAGACCAAGTTCGCGGGGCAGCTCGCTGACATGGCGGTCGTCGACCTGATCCAGACCATCGAGATCAGCCGCAAGGCGGGCGTCATCCATTTCAAGAGCCCGACCGCCAAGACGGGCGCGATCTACTTCCGCGGCGGCAAGGTCATCGACGCGGAGCTCGGGCGCATCAACGGCGAGGACGCCGTGTACCGCCTGCTCGTGTGGAACGAGGGCGAGTTCGAGGTCGAGTTCAAGAACATCCGCCGCAAGGACGTGATCGAGCTGTCGTCGCAGGGCCTGCTGATGGAGGGCATGCGTCGCGTCGACGAGTGGGGACGGCTCTCCGAGCAGCTCCCGTCGCTCGACTCCGTGTTCGAGGTCGACTACCGCGAGCTCGCGGAGCGCCTCGCCGAGCTGCCCGACGAGATCAACGGGATCCTGCGGCTGTTCGACGGACGTCGCACACTCATGAACGTCGTCGACGACTCGGACTTCCAGGATCTCGAGGCGCTCAACGTCATCTCGAAGCTGTACTTCGAGGGGCTCATCTACGACTCGTCGACTGGGCCCACCGAGAGCGAGGACGATCGGCGCGAGGTCGATGCCACGCCGGGGCTCGCGAGCTGGCTCAGCGAGCCCGCGCACGCCGATGCGCCGAAGGACTCGGCGCACGACGACAGGGTCCGCGACCTCGTCGCGAAGACGGGCGAAGGCGAGCTCGGCAAGCCGCGCCACGACGATCACCACGAGGACGCGCAGCATCTCGAGGCGCCCGCCGGCTGGGCCGATGATCCGCTGGAGGAGATCACCATCGAGCCGCCGCGCGTCGTCACGCCCGATTCGGTCACCGTGCGGGACCTGCCGGTGCAAGCGGCGTCGATGAGCGCCGTGTCGGAGCTCGGTGAGAACAGCACCATTGATACGTCGGCGTCGAAGATCACCCTCGCCGAGGAGCTGCCCGTGCAGGCGCCGCAGCTCGCGGCGCTGGCGGAGGCCGTGCGCCCGAAGTCCGATGGTGTCGTGCTGCCATTCCGCACGAAGGAAGACCTCGAGACGCCGGCGGTCCTCGGGGACGACTCGAACAAGCCGCTCGCGCGCGTGGCGCTCAAGCGCGTTGTGCGTCCGTCCGCGAGCAGCGACGAGCAGATGGCCGTGTCCGGCGAGACGTCGAGCGAACCTGCGGCGGCGCCGGCCGAGCCTGCGGCGCGGGTCGTCGTGTCGGATCACTTCCTGTCGGACCTCACCGCGAGCCGGCCTGCGGCGTCGGATGCGTCGTCCGAGTTCGACGATCCCTCGCTCACGCCGCTCCCCAGGCCGATCCCTTCGGAGATCTCGGGGCCCGAGATGAATGAGCTGAGCGGCCCCGATCTGTCCACGTGGGCTGCCAAGGCCACCGAGGCCGAGCACGTGCACCACCAGACGCATCACGATGAGGACGATGAGGACGCCGCACCGCGCGCTCCTATTGGTCGTCTCGCGTTCGCGCTGGTCGGGTTCGTCGTGGCGGTCGCCGTGATCGTCGGCGTGCTCGGTTCCAAGAAGAAGCACGCGCCGGACGAGGTCGCGCCCACGGTCGTCGCGATGCCTGCGCCGAGCCCTGCACCAGTGCCCACGCCGCCCGTCGTTGCAGAGAAGCCCACTGTGCCTGCGACGCCGGCTGTCGTTCCCGCCGCGCTACCTGTCGTCGCTGCCGCCGATTACCAGAAGCTCACCGATGATGGCAAGGCGCTCTACAAGCGCGGTCAGCTCAAGAAGGCGATCACGTCTCTCGAGCAGGCCATCGCGCAGAAGCCGGATGGCGACGAGGCGCTCGTCGCGCTCGCGAACTGCTACCTCGATCGCGGCTCGACAAAGAAGGCGCTCGAGAAGGCGCAGGCCGCGACCAAGGCCAACCCGAACAACGCGGAGGGCTACCTCGTCATCGGTGCGGTCCAGCAGCAAGACGGCAAGAAGTCCGACGCGAAGGTCGCGTACCAGAAGTACCTCGAGCTCGCCCCGTCGGGTCGCTATGCGTCGGAGATCCGCTCGATCCTGACCTCGCTGTAGGTGCTCGTCCTCGGCATCGAGACGTCGTGCGACGAGACGGCGGCCGCGGTCGTGCGCGATGGGCAGCATGTACTCGGCGACGCGCTGTTCTCGCAGGTGACGATGCATGCGATCTACGGCGGCATCGTGCCGGAGGTCGCATCCCGTGCTCACATCGAAAAGGTGCTGCCGGTCATCGACGAGGCGCTCGTGCAGGCGGGTATCGGCATCGAGGCGCTCGACGCGGTCGCGGTCACGCGTGGGCCCGGGCTCGTGGGGGCGTTGCTCGTGGGTGTGCAGGTGGGCAAGGCGCTCGCGTGGTCGCGTGGGCTGCCGCTCGTCGGCGTGAATCACCTCGAGGGGCACCTCGCGGCGGTCTTCCTCGGTGATGGAGCGAAGCCGAAGTTTCCGCACCTCGGGCTGCTCGTGTCGGGCGGACACTCGGAGATCCTCGTCGTCGAGGGGCACGGCCTGTACCGCCTGCTCGGAGCCACGCGCGACGACGCTGCGGGTGAGGCCTTCGACAAGGTCGGAAAGCTGTGTGGCATGGGCTATCCCGCCGGGCCGGACATCGATCGCCTCGCCGCGACGGGGAACCCGAAGGCCGTCGCGCTGCCGCGGGCGATGAAGAACAAGGGCTACGACATGAGCTTCTCGGGGCTCAAGACGGCCGTTGCGCAGCACCTGCAGGGAGCAAAGCCCAAGGACCAGGTGCTCGCCGATCTCTGCGCCAGCTTTCAGGCGGCGCTCGTCGATCAGATCGTCGACAAGGTGGAGCATGCGCTCGTCGAGGAGCACCTCTTCGAGCTCGTCGTCGCAGGAGGCGTCGCGGCCAATCGCGGGCTGCGTGCGGGACTCTTGGCCGCGTGCGCCCGTCGCAAGGCGACGCTGTTCGCGCCGCCGCCGTCGCGCTGCACGGACAACGCCGCGATGATCGCGTGCGCGGGCTATCACCGACTCCTGGCCGGCGAGCGTGCGGACCTGTCGCTCAACGCCGTGGCATCGCTGCCGCTCGACCCGAGGCCGAGCGCGTCGAAGGCCGCACGCAAGGGTCCGGGCGTGGGTCGCTCGTGAGCGCCCCGACCGCATCCGCGCTGCTGAAGAAGTACAACCTCCGCGCGAAGAAGAGCTGGGGACAGAACTTTCTCGTCGACGAGCGGGCGTATCGCGCCATCGTCGATGCGATGTGGCTCGACAAGGACAAGTGGGCCATCGAGGTCGGTGCGGGGCTCGGCACGTTGACGTATCGGCTCGGCGAGGTCGCGGGCCGTGTCATCGCCGTCGAGCGCGATCGCGACATGTGCGCGTTGCTCCGCGCCGAGCTCGGCAGCCACGAGAACATCGAGCTGCACGAGGCCAACGCGCTCACGTTCGACTACGCGGAGGTCGCGAGGCGGCACGGGGCCAAGGTCGGGCTCGTCGGCAACCTGCCGTATCAGATCGCGTCACAGATCCTGTTTCGACTGCTCGAGACGCCGGAGGTGTTCTCGCGGATCGTGGTCATGCTCCAGAAGGAGATGGCCGATCGCATCGTGAGCCCGCCGGGGCAAGGTGCCTACGGCGCGCTGTCCGTGATGCTGCAGCAGGCGGGACAGGTGCGCATCGTGTGTCGCGTGCGCGCGGGCGGGTTCCTGCCGGCGCCGCGGGTGGATTCGGCGGTCGTCGAGCTCGTGCCGTACGCGAACGGTCGCGCGCCGGTGAAAGATGCGAAGCGCTTCTCGCAGGTCGTGCATGCGACGTTTCAGATGCGGCGCAAGACGCTGCGCAACTCGCTCGCCCCGTGCGACACGCCCGAGGCGATCGCTGCGGCGCTGGCGAGCACCGGGATCGACGGGCAGCGTCGCGGCGAGACGCTCTCCGTCGAGGAGTTCGCCGCGCTGTCCGACGCGTTGACCCATGCCTGAGCTGCCCGAGGTCGAGACGGTGCGGCGCTCGCTCGAGCCGCGCCTCTACGACGGGTCGGTGGACGATGTGCAGACGAGCGCGCTCGCGCTCAGGCAGCGCACGCTGTCCGCCTCCGAGCTGCAACCACTCGTCGGGGCGCGCTTCGTCGGGGCGCGAAGGCACGGCAAGTACCTCATGCTCGATACCAGCTCGGGCCACACGCTGCTCGTACACCTCGGGATGACGGGGCAGCTCCTGCTCTCGCCGCGAAGCGACACGCTCCGTCCACACACGCACGTGCGGCTGTCGCTGTCGTCGGGGCTCGAGCTGCGCTACGTCGATGCGCGACGCTTTGGCTCGGTGCGCGTGTATCCGACGGCGAGCGTGGCAGACACCGACGAGCTCTCGGCGCTCGGGCCCGATCCGATCGCGGGCTCGTTTCCCAGAGAGGCGTTCGTCACGTCGCTGCGTGCGACGACGCGGGACCTCAAGAGCGCGCTCCTCGATCAGAAGCTCGTCGCGGGGCTCGGCAACATCTACGTCTCGGAGGCGCTGTTCGAGGCGCGGCTGTCGCCCCGTCGCAAGGCGCACCGCCTGAAGCTCGGCGAGGCCGCGGCGCTGCACACGGCCATCGTGTCGGTGCTCGCGCGCGGCGTCGCCAACCGCGGGACGACGTTCTCCGACTACGTCGACTCGAACGGCGAGCGTGGATCGAACCAGCACACACTCCACGTGTACGGACGCGACGGCGAGCCGTGCCGCGTGTGCGCCAAGCCCATCGTGCGCATCGTGCAGGGTCAGCGCTCGACGTTCTTCTGTTCGTCGTGCCAGGGCGGCAAGCGACCGTAAGCAGCCATGCTTCGCGGCAAGTAGATCGTGTCGTGGGCTCGTGCGTTCCCTTGAGAACAGAGGAGCTCCACGAGGGTTCCTTCACCCCGCGGTTCACGCGACCAAGGAACGTTTGCGCATGTACCCACACAGAAGCTACGATTCGCACCGACGGCGGTTTTCCGTCTGCGGGGGTCTGTGCGCGACGATTCGGACGAGTCGTTGATGCTGAGGTATCGAGACGGAGAGGCTCGGGCGTTCGAGGTGCTGGTGCAGCGCCATCGTCGACCGATCTTCAACTTCGTGCTGCGCTACGTCCGTGAATCGGCAGCGGCCGAGGACGTGACGCAGGACTGCTTCCTGCGCGTGGTCCGCTCGGCCGACAGCTACGTGCGCGACGCGAAGTTCACGACCTGGCTCTACACCATTGCTCGCAACCTTTGCGTCGATGCGTCGCGTCGCCAGAAGCATCGCAACATGGCATCGCTCGATGCGCCCATGAGTGACGAGAGCAAGGGCTCGAAGGTGGATCACGTGGCGTCGCAAGGCATCCCGGTGGATCGGCAGGTCATCTCCACCGAGCTGTCGGTCCGCATGCAGCGCGCGATCGAGGCGCTGCCCGACGATCAGCGCGAGATCTTCCTGCTTCGCGAGATAAGCGACCTACAATTCAACGAGATCGCCGAGATCGTCGGCGTTCCAGAGAACACCGTGAAGAGCCGCATGCGCTACGCGCTCGAAAAGCTTCGCGAGGCCCTCCGAGACTACCGCGATCTGGCGGAGGCCGTCCGATGATCCAGGTCACCGTGATGGACGAGCACGAGCGCGTGCTCGACTACGCCTACGACATGCTCGCGACGGAGGAGAAGGCGTCGTTCGAGACGCACCTCGCCACGTGCACGCGGTGTCAGGACGAGCTCGCCGCGATGGGCCACGTGCGGCAGGTCGCGAAGGCGGCGCTGCCGATGGTCGAGCCGACCGAGCGCCTCACGGGCGCGCTCCACGCGCAGCTCATGCACGAGGCCGGCAAGCGGCAGCCGGCGGGCAAGATGCTGCCGTTCATGCGGCGCGTGTTGAAACACCCCGGCTATGCCGCGGCGGCCAGCGTGCTCATCATTGGCGGCGCGGTCGGCGTGCAGTGGTCGCGCGGTCGGCTGCTCATGCCGGCGCCCGCGAAGTCCGAGATCGTCGCTGCGGCGCCCGTGCCTCCGCCTCCGCCCGAGCCGCCCGCCGTGACGCCTGCGGCGGACGCGCCCACCCCGGTTGCTACCGCCGAGAAGAACAAGGTGATGTCCCCGCAGCCCGTGCTCAAGGGCCGAGCCATGGACGGTGTTGCCGTCGACAAGAAGATGGCGGACGACCTGTACAGCGCGCTCGCGAAGGACAGATCACCCCGCTACAAGCAAGAGGAGGCCCAGCCCAAGGGCGCCTCCTCGCTCGAGCCGAGCGAGCCTGCTCCTGCTCCTGCTCCTGCTCAGGCTCCTGCTCCTGCTCAGGCTCAGGCTCACGCTCACGCGAAGAAGTCCTCCGCGTCAACGGAGACCGCGCTGCGCGAGGAGTATGCCCAGAAGCCACGCGCCTCCGCGGGGCCGAGGGACGCGCTGGACGATGTCATTGCGGCCGACGAGCGGCGCAATCGTGGTGCGGGTCCCGCGCAGCACGGGCTCGCGAGTGAGGGACAGTCGAGCAACGCCGCAGGCGGTCTCGGCGCGGCGAGTCAGGGTGTCGCGCAGAACGACGCGGTCACGAAGTCGCCCTCGCGGCCGACGTCGAGGACCGAGACGGAACACCGGGCCGCGTCCATGCCGCCTGCTGCTCCCGTCGCGGCCGCTCCGGTGCAGCAGCGACAGGTCAGCGCGAAGGCCGATGCCGAGGCTGCGTATGGAGGGGGCGAGTATGGGCTCTCGAGCAACGGCGCGCCTGGCGACTCGGCGGCCGGCAAGACCGATCCGCTGGCGGCCGATCGCCGCCACGCGGCCTCGCTCGCACGGTCCGGTCGCTGCGACGAGGCCGTGGCGCTGTACGCATCCATCGAGCAGCGCGGCACGCTCAGCGCATCCGAGCTCAAGAGCTATGCAGGTTGTGTCCGCACGCAGCAGGTGTCGGCGAGCCGCAAGCAACAGCAGGCCCCCGCGAAGGCCAAGTCGATGAAGGCATCCCCCGTGCCCCAGAACGCCGACGTCGATAGCCAGGTCCCCGCCGAAAAGCGTTAGCCGCCGAAGCGGGCGTCGAATTCGGGGGTCAGAGCGCCAGGGTGAGCTGGGGGATCCTCGTGACCCAGGGGCGCGGGCGGGACTCGGGCCAGAGGTCGCCGAGGAAGTCCCAGGGCCAGCTGTGACGGCCTTCGGGCGGGAGCGCGCCGAGGTGGACGACGATGCGGCGGAGAAAGCTGCGCGTCGCGTCGTTGAGGTAGCCGCCGCCGCGCGGGATCTCGTCGAGGCCGCAGCAAGCGGCGTAGCGCTGCCAGATCATCGCGAAGATCTCGTCGCGACGGACCTTGGCGAGGATCGACGCGGCGGCGACGGCGACGTGCACGTCCTCGCCGCCGTCGTGGGCCTCGAGCACGGGGTAGCGTTTGGCGAGCGGCGCGAACAGGCGCGCGCCGTCGCAGACGATGCGGCGGCAGCCCGGCGCGCGATCGATCATCGTGGCTGCCGTGTGCTGCTCGAGGCGGTTGAGGCCCTTCTCCTTGCACGCGGCGTCGATGGCCTCGACGTCGATCACGTGCAGCGCGACGAAGCTCGCATGCTCGAGGATGCGCGGGACGAGCGCGGCGCGCAGGGCGTGTGCGTCGGGGCCCGCGAAGCGCTTCGAGTCGGCGACGCCGGCCCGGGTGAGTGCCGCGGAGGCACGGGACGCCAGCGCGACCGCAGCCATGACCATCGGTCCGACGATGGGACCGCGTCCCGCCTCGTCGATGCCGAGGACGAGCCCACCCTTCACCGAGATCTCCACCGACACCCGAACGACTCTACCGACCGAGGATCGATCGTCAATGGGCTACTTGGCGGCCGGCGCAGGCAGGTCGCGCCACGCGATCGGCAGCGCGAGCACGAGGTCTGCGGCCGTCATGCCGCCGGCCTTGGCCTCGAGGCTCTCGACCTTCGTGCCATCGGTGACGAAGGCCTGACCGTCGAAGCTCATGACGACGTGCCTCCCGCTCGCGCGGTCGATCTCGCGCCAGCCCGGGCCGGAGAACGGAACGTAGCTCTGCTGGCTTCCGCCGGGCGGTATCGAGGACAGTCCGTGCGTCTTCATGCGCCGCCGGAGCTGGTCGCTCGCGGCGGGGTCGAGCTTCACGGGAACGAGCGTGCGTTCGTCGACGGTGCGCCTGGCATCGGCGGCGCTCCACTGGTTGGGGTGGATCCCGCGCTCATCGCCCTGGACGTCGATGGCCACCGGGACGCGCGACGTGTTGAGGTACCAGATGCTCACGAAGAACGCGTCGGGCCGATCGGGGCGTCGATAGAGGACGGGCTCGACGTAGACCGCGGCAAGCTTGCCCTCGACGACGAGCCTGCGGTCGTGCCACGTCGCCTCGGCCGGCGTGACGAACCCGAGCACGAGCAAGAACGTCGCGAGCCTCATGCGTCCGGCGTCGCGGCGGCGAGCGCGGCGAGCGCGCGGAGCGGCGAGAGCAGGCGCGCCTCGAGCTCGAAGCGCGACAGCAGCACCGCGCCGCGACGCTGCTCGATGGCCGCGACGAGCTCCGCGAACAGCGATGCGCAGTACGCGCGCAGCGGCTGGCGCAGCTCCTCCTCGAGCGTGTCGTCGTCGAGCGGGACGGCGCGCTCGAGCGCACGACGCACGCCCTGCTCCGTCAGCTCGAGCCGCGGCAGCTCCTTGGCGAAGAACTGGGCGACGGCACCGCCGCGCAGCCAGCCGCGGAAGAACGCGCGATAGCGATCGAAGACGCGCGCATCGAGCTCGTCGGCGAGCTTGCGCGTCGGCTCCACGCCTCCGCCCGGCAGGCCCGCGACCAGCACGAGCGAGCGCGACAGCTCGATGACGAGGCGGTCACGCGACGCAGCCAGCGCGATCGCGAGCCGCTCTTCGAGCAACGTGAGCAGGAAGTCGCGATCGGCAGGCGTCGCCTCGTTGCCCCCGAAGAGCCCCTTTCGCGGTCGCACGAAGTCGAGCACCTCGCGGGCGCACACGAGCAGCGCCTCGTCGGCCGCCTCGAGCAGGCGGCGACGTTCTGCGGGCAGAAAGGTCTCGGCGATCGCGCGCGCATCGGCCCTGGCAGCAGCGAGTGCCTGATCGTGCGTGGCGGTCTCCGCGAGCGCTGTCGTGGCCTCGACCTGCCGCACGCCCTCCTCGAGCAGCGCGCTCGCACGCAGCACCGCGATGTGTCGCTGGATCTGGCGCGCGCGCCCGAAGAAGCGCTCCTCGAGCGTGGCATCCAGCGTCGGGTAGTTCGACGCGGCGAGGGCGGCCGCGTCTCCACTCTTGCG
>JBDTCO010000104.1:0-34631 GCA_039923495.1 Polyangia bacterium | reverse complement strand
ATCGGGGTTCATGAGGTCGAAGACGAAGCGGCCACCCGGGGCGAGGTGCGCGCGCACCCCGTCGAGGAACGCCTCCACGTCGCTGCGCTCGTACAGGTGCTGGAACGCGTTGAACGGGCACAGCACGAGCGAGAACTTCTGACGGCCGAGCACCGAGCGCCCCGCGAGCTCGCGGAAGTCGGCCACGTGCAGCGACACGCGGTCGGTGAGGCCCTTGCGCTCGAGCTGCGATGCGCAGCGCGCGATCATCTGACGCGACGCGTCGACGCCCACGACGGTGTGCCCCGCCTTCGCGAGCGCCATCGTCAGCCGACCCGAGCCGCAGCCGAGCTCGAGGATCGGTCCCTGGCTCTGCTTGCGCCCCGACGGCGGGGCCGTGCCTCGGGAGGCAGCCATCGACTTCTTCGCGACCTCTACATAGAAGGCGACGTCGTCGCGTCGCTTCGAGTACTCGTGATCGTACTGCTCCGCATCGACGTAGTGCTCGTGGGTGCCGCGCAGCAGCGCCTGCTCGAGCTGCGCGCGCATGCGAGCGTCCTCGGGGTGCGGCGGCCTCTGCGGCTTGTTGCGTGCGGGCTTCTTCGCGGTCGCCATGGAGGCGACTGTATACTGCCCGCCTCATGACTCGCGCGGTGGTGCTCCTGTCTGGTGGTCTCGATTCGGCGACGGTGCTCGCGCTCGCGCGCGAGGAGGGGCACGAGGTGCACGCGCTCTCCTTTCGGTACGGGCAGCGCCACAGCGTCGAGCTCGAGTCGGCCGCGCGCGTGGCAGCGCAGCTCGGGGTCGCGTCGCACCGCATCGCGGAGGTGGATCTCCGCTGGATCGGCGGCTCCGCGCTCACGGCCGACCTCGCCGTGCCGAAGGATCGCGACGATCATCAGATGGGCGAGGACATCCCCGTCACCTACGTGCCCGCGCGCAACGCGCTGTTCCTCACGCTCGCGCTCGCCTGGGCCGAGGTCCTCGGCGCCCGCGACCTCTACGCCGGCATGAACGCGCTCGACTACTCCGGCTACCCCGATTGCCGCCCCGAGTTCCTGCGCGCTTTCGAGGCCATGGCGAACCTCGGCACCAAGGCTGGCGTCGAGGGGCGCGGCTTCTCCATCCACGCGCCGCTCATGACCTGGGGCAAGGCCGAGATCATCCGCCAGGGCACGCGACTCGGCGTCGACTATGGCCTCACCCACAGCTGCTACGACCCGGTCACGCGCGGTGGCGAGACCTCCGCCTGTGGCCGTTGCGACTCCTGTGCGCTCCGCAGGAAGGGTTTCCAGGAGGCCGGGGTGTCCGACCCGACGCGCTACGCCTGATCGCTCTGCGAGCTCCCAGGCGCCGCGAAGTTCACGCCGGGCACGCACCGCTCGGGTAGGTCCCTACGCAACGTGTAGCGGGGATGCGACGGAACGTGTTCCCGGTGCCGGACTACTCGGGTGATTTGCGGCCGCGACCACCGCGGCGACGGCGGCGCTGACGGTTCGGGCCGTCGCTGTTGCCGTCCGCGGGCGGGTTGCCGGGGGCCTGGCCCTGCGAGGGCGCCGGCGCGGTGCCCATGAGCTGGCGCCACTGCTGGAGCTCGTCGCTGACGCCCTGATCGGTCTCGCCGTGGACGAGCTCGTAGAGCATGAGGGCGTCGGGGAAGAACTCGCGGCGGGCGAGCGCGGCAGCGCGACCCTTGCGCTTGCGGCGCGGGCCGATACGGCGCTCGACGACGAGGATCTGCCGGAGGCGCTCGAGATCGCGGCGCGATACCTTGAGCGAGTCGAGGATCGGCTGGGTGACCTCGTCGACGATGGACGCGCCGTTCTGCGTCTCCTGTCCATAGAGGACGTCGGCGACGAACGGCGCCGTGAGGAGGCCGAGGAGCAGCGAGTTGGACGGGACGTAGCCCTCCTGCACGTGTGCATCGAGACGCTCGAGCGCACCGAAGAGGCGAGCGGTGCCCTCGTGATCGCCCTCGCGGCCGATGAGCGCGGCGAGGTCTGGCGAGAGCACGCCGAGGACACCTGTGACGTCGAGCAGCTCGAGCGAGCGGCGGGCGGCGCCGCCACGCATCAGGCGGTAGACCTCCTCGAGCACGCGCGGCGGAGCGCACTTGGCGATCTCGCCGCGGTGGGCCAGGATCGCGGCGTACGCGTCGGGATCGATGTCGAAGCCGATGCGAGCGGCGAACTTGAGCGCGCGCAGGATGCGGATCGGATCCTCGCGGAAGCGGATGTTCGCATCGCCGATCGTCCGGATGACGCGCTTCTCGAGATCCTCGAGGCCGCCGACCCAGTCGATGACCTTGTCGGCCTCCACGTCGTAGAACAGACCGTTCACCGTGAAGTCGCGACGCCGCGCGTCCTCCTCGGCGGTGCCGAACACGTTGTCGTGACGGATGAGGAGGTTGTTGGTGTCCTCCTCCTCGGCGCCCTCGTCCGCGTCGGTGTCGATGAGCTCCGACTTCGGGTTGCTGCGGAAGGTCGAGGTCTCGATGATCTTCTGGCCGAAGAAGATGTGCGCGAGCCGGAAGCGGCGGCCGATGATCCGGCAGTTGCGGAACTGCTGCTTGATCTCGGGCGGAGTCGCCGACGTGCAGACGTCGAAGTCCTTCGGACGACGGCCGATGAGCAGATCGCGAACGCAGCCACCGACGAGGTAGGCCTGGAAGCCCGCGCGCGCGAGGCGCACCACGATCTTGTGCGCGTCGGGATCGATGCGGTCGACCGGCATGCCACTGTTGCCGGGAGTGCTCTCGAAGGGGATGGCTGCCACAGGCTCGGCAGATTGGTTTGGATGGTCGGTCGACAAGGCGCGACTCTCCTAACACGCCCATGCCGAAAGCGGCAATCGCAGGAACTCCGCAACTTCGGCGTCGCTTCGCCGATGAAGACCTGGACCACTGAACTGGCGCACAGCTGAGGGCGGCGTTACGCTATGATAACCGTGATGATCGACGCAAAAACAGGCACATACGCCACCGTTCGCGAGCGGCTGGAGGCGAACGAGCGGGCCACGCTGTCGCCGTTCGCAAAGCTCTCGGAGCAGGCGTCGGGTCGAAGGCTCGAGGAGAGCTGTGACCTGCGACCCCCGTTCCAGCACGATCGCGACAAGATCATCCACTCGAAGTCGTTCCGCCGCCTCGCGGGCAAGACGCAGGTGTTCCTCGCGCCCGAGGGGGATCACTACCGAACGCGCATGACGCACACGCTCGAGGTCGCGCAGTTTGCGCGCTCGGTCACGCGCTTCATGGGACTCAACGAGACGCTGACCGAGGCGATCGTGATGGGCCACGACCTCGGACACACCCCGTTCGGTCACGCGGGCGAGAAGGTCCTCGCGCACCTCCTGTCGAGCGGCTTCCATCATGTGAAGCAGAGCATCCGCGTCGTCGAGCAGCTCGAGCGCGACGGCGCCGGCCTCAACCTCACCGCGGAGGTGCGCGATGGCATCCTCAAGCACTCGAAGGGCAAGGGGCAGATCTTCAGCGACAACCCCAACCTCACCGCGATGACGCTCGAGGGTCAGATCGTCCGCATCGCCGACATCGCCGCCTACGTGAACCACGACTTCGACGACGCCCGTCGCGCCGGCCTCGTCACCGATGCGGAGCTGCCCGAGGCGGTCGTGCGAGATCTCGGCGCCACGCACGGCGAGCGGCTCGACACGCTCATCCGCGCCATCGTCGAGGAGTCGAACCTCGACGAGAAGCGCATGATCCGCATGGCGGATGCGCCGCTCAAGGCGCTCTACGTGCTGCGCGACTTTCTGTACGAGAAGGTCTACGAGACGCCGAGCGTCAGGGACGAGTTCGCGAAGGCGCAGCGCATGCTCGAGGAGCTCTTCGTCCACCACAACAAGAACGGCGACGAGTTCCGCGCCACGCTCTGGCCCGTCGGCACACGACAGGACGAAGGCCTCGAGCGCGCGGTCTCCGACTATCTCTGCGGCATGACCGACCGGTACGCCATCCGCAGCTACCGCGAGCTCAAGCTGCCTCGCGCCTTCGCGCTGGCTTGAGCCAGGCACAGCCGGTCCAGCTTGCCGATCTCGAGATCGACAAGCGCCAGAAGCTCTACATCTACATGGTCGGCGTCTTCCTGACGGCGCTGCTCATCGGCGACACCATCGGGTCCAAGCTCTTCCAGCTCGAGATCCCGCTCGGGGTCACGACGCTGCATGCGACGCTGTCTGCAGGGGCGATCTGGTTCCCGATCACGTTCCTGCTCACCGACACGGTGAACGAGTTCTACGGAACGCCGGGCGCTCGCACGATGACGTTCGTCGGGTTCTGGACCGCGCTCGTCGCGTTCGTGATCATCTTCGCCGCCCGCAAGATTCCCACCGCGCCGTTCTCGCCGGTCTCGCAGGACGCGTTCGACAACGTGCTCGGCAACGCGAACCGCATCTTCATCGCGTCGCTGGTTGCGTACATCGTCGGTCAGTTGACCGACATCGCCATCTTCCAGTTCGCCAAATCACGTACAGGAGGCCGCCACATCTGGCTGCGCTCGACGGGGTCGACGCTCATCTCGCAGCTCGTCGACACGGCCGTCGTCACGTACGTTGCGTTCTACGGGAAGATCTCGAAGGACCAGCTGCACCGCGCCGCCATCTCGAGCTACTGCGTGAAGGTGATGATCGCGGTGGCGTTGACGCCGGTCATCTATGCGCTGCACGGCATCATCCACCGTCGGATGGGGCTATCGCCCGCACCGGCGCACGCGCGCATCGAGCTCGAGCTGAATCCGTAGCAGGCTGCTGCTACGGGACGAACTTCTCGGGGTGCTTGTCGAACGTCGGCTTGCAGTCGGCGCAGCAGAACGCGTAGTAGTGCCCGCTCTGCTCGACCTGCAGCGTCGTCGCGCTGACGACGAAGTCCTCGTTGGTGACGGGGCAGCGCGCCTTGTCGCCGACCGCGTACCTGTGCGTGGGCGCGGGCGCGACGGCGGCCGGCGCGATCTTCGGCCCGCTCTTCTCCTTGCACGCACCGAGACTGAGCGCAGCGACGAGGCCGAGGAGTTTGACGAGCGAGGAGGCGCGGCTATTCATGCCGATAATCTAATCGCTCACCGACGGTGCGGCAACAACATCGACGCCCCACGCGCGCACGCTGCGTGATGATCGACGCCTCAGGCCAAGCGCGGCGCCAGCTCTCGCATCGCGGGTTTGCGTGGGTTCGTGCCCATCGAAGAGTCGGCACATCGGCTGCACTACCTCGCAGCATCCGAACGCCGCTGACGACGAAGCCTTCGCCGCCACAGCGCTCACCCCAGATGCATCAGGAGCTCTCCCATGCGCACGATTCTCTCTGCTCTCCTCTTCTCGACGCTGGCGCTCTCTGCCACGGCCCGCGCTGATGAGGCGAAGGCTGCTGCGCCCGTCGACGCGGCGAAGGTGTCCGTGAAGCCACACGCGAAGAAGGCCATCGTGAAGAACGAAGCGAAGGCGCAGGCCGTGAAGAACGAAGCGAAGACCGAGGTCACTCCGGTCGTCGCGAAGACCTCGACCAAGGTCGACGCCGTCAAGGCAGCACCGGCGAAGGTGCAGCCGCGCACCGTGAAGAAGCTTCGCCACACCTCCAAGCCCAAGATGGTGGCGGCCGCGCCGAAGACGACTCCGCAGCCGGCGAAGTAACGAGTGGCGGCACAAAAAGAAACGGCAGCGTTCGCTCCGCCCGGAGGCCGCGAACGCTGCCGTCAGCATTTCACACGCAGCTAGCGACCCATCGTGTCCGCGGTGCAGCTGAGTCGACGCCGGCACTCCGCCAGCGCGTATTGCGCTGGTCGTCTAGTCGTCGTTGCCGTCCCAGCGCCACTTGCCGCGCTCCTTCTCTTCGGGCCGACCTTCGCCAGGGCGCTTCTTGGCTTCCTTGGCCTTGTCGGGACGCGCGTTGTGACGACGACCGGCGTCCTTCTCGGGCGGCGGAGCGAAGCGGGGCGGACCGCGGAAGCCGGCGGGCGCACCGCCCGGGCCACCGGGACGAAAGCCACCGCCCGGAGGGCCACCGGGGCGGAAGCCGCCGGGACCACCGCCGGGCGCGCCGCCGGGACCACCAAAGCCGGGACGCGGACGCGGGGCCGGTCGGGGTGCACCGGGCGCGCGCTCCTGCGCCTTCTCGACGAAGATGTTGCGACCCGAGAGCATGTTCCCGTTCCACTGCGTGATCGCAGAGTCGGCGTCGGCATCGGTGCCGACCTCGACGAAAGCGAACCCGCGCGGCCGCTGCGTCTCGCGGTCGAGCGCAATACGGACGCTGATGACCGTGCGGCCGCTCTGCGCGAAAGACTCACGTAGCTCCTGCTCGGTCGTCGAATACGAAAGATTTCCCACGAACAACTTGGTACCCATCCGGAAGTCTCGTCTCCTTGGTGCAGAACTGGGTGGCGCGGAACCTCGCCGAAAAACGGAAGCACAGCGCGGTAAAACGCGACAGCGGCGACCTTGTCTCACGATACGGACAGGCGCACCAGCTTTCAAGGACCAAGTGGCGACGGGCGAACGCGGCTCGAAAAGAACGCATACAATGAAATTGTTCCGTGTGCGCTTCGTATCAGAGGCGAGGCGACAGGAACGCCTCCGCTGTCCCAACCGTCGGCTCAGCGGTGCGAGGAGACCTTCATGCGACGTGCACTCTCGATTCCCCTCTTCCTCGCGCTCTCGGCGCTCTCGGTGGCGACGCTCGCACATGCGCAGTCCCAGACCTTCAACGTCGACGGCACACCGACGATGATCCCACCCGACGGCGGCGCCTTCGACGGCGGCGTCGTGTTCGACGACTCGCGCGCGCAAGGCACGGGAGCGATCGCACCGTCCGTGGCGCCGCTCCCGCCGTCGCAGGAGCGCTTCGACATCGACTGCGATCCCGACATCCAGGTCTGCGCCGATCCGAACGGCGACGCGGCCGCATACGACGATGGGTACGATCCCAACGCGTATCAGCAGTTCGAGTCCGCGCTCGCGCCCTACGGCCAGTGGACCGACGATCCGAACTACGGCGAGGTGTGGACGCCTGGGCAGGACATCGTCGGGGACGGCTTCGAGCCCTACGCCACCGACGGGCAGTGGACCGCCAGCTCCGACTACGGCTATGCGTGGGTCTCCGACTACGACTGGGGCTGGGCGCCGTTCCACTATGGTCGCTGGTTGCTCATCGATGGTCGCGGCTGGAGCTGGATCCCGGGCACTCTGTGGGGCCCCGCGTGGGTCGACTGGCGCTACGGCAACGGCTACTGCGGCTGGTCCGCGTCGCCGCCACGCGGAGTCGTCGTCGCGCCGCCGGGCCGTCGCAGCTCGCACGCCCAATGGCACTTCACGCTCGCGTCGGATCTCACGCGGCGTAACCCGTCGTACCTGCCGGACTCCGTCGCGCGCGACGTCTATGGCCGCACGGCCGCGGTGAACAACGCGCGCACCATCAGCACCGCCGGCGTCAGCACCCGGATCAACCTTGGTCCACCCATCGCCGCCGTCTCACACGATATTGGTCGCGCGGTGCCCACGCTCGCGCTCAAGAACGGTGCGCCGAGCCAGCTGCCGCGCGCGAACATCGTCGCGCACGAAGGCGTCGCGCTGTCGCAGCGCAACTACGGACGGGTCTCGAGCAGCGTCGGTCGCCCCGTGACCGGTCCGGCGTCGCGCCCCGTACTGCAGGGCACGGGCACGCAGTCACGGCTGAACGCGCCGCACGTGACTGCGCCACCGTCGTACCCACTCGGCAACACGTACTCGTCGCCGACGACGGGGCAGCCGGTGTATCGCTACTCGGGCACGTCGTACCAGGGCACGCAGCATGGCTACGCGCAGCCGGCGTACACGGCGCCGACGCCGGCGTACACGGCGCCGACTCCGGCGTACACGGCGCCGCAGAGGACGTACCAGCAGCCGACGTACCAGCAGCCGACGTACCAGCAGCCGAGCTACCAGGCGCCGCAGAGGACATACCAGCAGCCGACGTACCAGCAGCCGCGCCAGACGTACCAGGCGCCCGCTGGCGTGTCGCACCCTGCACCTACGTTCTCGGCCCCGTCGTTCGGCACCACCCGCCGCCGCTAGATCTCCGCGTCAGCGCATTGACGCTCCGCTCTGTCGTGACGCGCGTCGCGTGACGCAGGGCGGGGGGCTCGCCGCATCTCTCGCTTCCAGGTCCTCGACATTCCTCGCGTTGCGTTCAGGCGCACGCGTGGCGCGCTTCTTGGACTGATGGCTCGCGTCGGCATCGCGATGTCTGCGACGGCCGAGGGAGCCCACGATGAGACCCTACGTACGCGAGCTGAATGCACCGACCATCGAGCGAGACCGCCTCATTGCAGCGCATATCGGCATGGCGCAACGCATCGCGCGCAAGGTCGGCCGGCGCACACCGGACTGGATCAGCGAGGACGATCTCGTCGGCGCGGCGCTCATCGGTCTGTCGGAGGCGGCCGAGCGCTACGACTCGACGCGAGGTGAGCCGTTCGTCGCCTTCGCCGAGACGCGTATCCGTGGTGCGGTATTCGACGAGCTCCGTCGTGGCGATCTCATGTCGCGTCGCGCGCGCACCGCCGCGCGCCACGTCGGCAAGGTGATCCGCACACTCGAGCACGTGCACGGCCGCTCGCCCGAGGATCACGAGATCGCGTCGGCGCTGGGCGTCCCGCTCGACGAGTATCGCTCCGAGCTCGAGATGCTCACGCACGTCGCGATCGTCGACATCGAGCCGCACTCGACGACGCTCGCCGATACGGATCACCTCAGTCCCTCGAGCGTCGCCGAGCGGAACCAGCTCTCCGCCGTGCTCCGCGATGGTCTGGCGCGCATCCCCGCGCGCGACGCGCAGCTGCTCAACCTCTACTACGTCGAGGAGCTCAGCTATTCCGAGATCGGCCAGATCCTCGGCGTGTCCGAGTCGCGCGTCTGCCAGCTGCACGCGCGCGCCATCGTCCGATTGCGTGCCGAGGTCACCGAGCAGCCGGAGGAGCAACGCAACGCCGCGTAGCACCTGCGTGCGTCAAGCGGTTGACGCCCCTAAAGGACAGTCGCGCATGGCCGAACTCGGAAGGTGAGAGAGGTACGATGCGCAACAACGACAGCGACACGAAGGAGGAGTCGGCGCTGGCCGATCGCGCCGAGCGCATCTCCAGCCTCACCGAGTGCGTCCGCACGAACACCTACGCGGTGGATCTCGTGGAGCTCGCCGATGCGCTGACGACCGCTGCAATGCAGCAGACGGACGAGCCGACCAAAAGGTAAGCTCCGCGCTGTCGTGTCGAAGGTCGATACGCAGCTCAAGGACGACTTCAAACGAGCGCGCACTGCCGTCGAGCGATACGGAGTGCGGGTGTACATTGGTGACGTCGAGGATCCCAATACCGGAATCTTCGACGGGCTCGAGATCGGCATCGACTACGCGAACGATCTCGAGATGTCGCTGTTCGTGCCCGTTCATCGCTTCGGGCACACGTCGTCGGACTGGAAGTCTCTCTCCACCTACTATGCGACGGGAAAGTTGCCCGACTGGAGCGACTGTCGCATCACGGGGCTGCCCGTGCTCCAGCCGATGCCAATCCCGCGGTTCATCCCGGAGCGGTTCGCGACGCGCTACGCGTTCTGAGCGCCACGAGCACCGCGTCTGAGCCGTCACTGATAAAAGTTCTGCACGGCCCAGTCGCCGTTGGTCGAGAAGCCGCACGCCACCTTCGCGAAGTAGGTCGCGCTCATGTTCACGTAGTGGCCGCACTCGCCGCCTTGCGACCCGTAGAAGTCGCAGTTGGGGCACGCGCCTCCGAACGCGGTGCAGCCGACGCAGCCAGCGCAGTTCGGCTGGTTCTGCTCGGCCCACATGGAGTCGAGGCACCCGATGATGCCGGCGACGCTGGTGGCGCCACCCTCGCACTCGTCCTGGCCGTTGCCGTCGCAGACCGAGCCCTCGGCGGCGATCCACGCCATGTGAGCCTGGCCGCTCTGCTCGTCCGAGGTCGCCTGGGCATCGACACAGGAGTTGATCGTGTCGGTGTTGACGAGCGTGTAGGGTGCGAGGCTCTGCATCGCGCGGAGCCGGTTGATCTCGTTGATGCACGCGGTGCGAACGGCGCTGAAGGCGTCACCCGAAACGACCGTGGTCGCCGCGTCGGGGACCATCGCGAGGTCTGCCGGCTGGCCGAGATCGGCCGCAGCGGGCGGACTCTGCGCGTCATCGCCGCCGCCGTCCTTGCCCGCGAGGACGCCACCCCTGGCTCCACCGCAGCCGGCGAGCGCGAGCGCGACGAGCAGCGCGGTCGTCGAGGAGTGCGATCCGAGGCGTGGCGTGAGCCGGGTCGTCATAGGTAGACACATTATACATGTGTGGTGCGGAGGGCCTGAGAGCCGCGTGGTTGTCGTCGTCGAGCGCGGCGCGCCCGACCGAGGTGCGCGGCAATCGGCGTGGTGCAGCGCTCCGACACGAACGTCTGCACCTTGGAGCGCAAGGCGCAATGCAGCGCGGGTCAGCGGTTGGGCCCGTGCTAGCGTGAGACGATGCGCATGCTGCTCATGGCCGCTGTCGTGGTGGAACTCGCGGCCTGCGGGCGCAAGCAGGCGCCGCCGCCGGCCCCAGCGCAGTCACCCGCGTTCGTGAAGCAGTACCAGCGCCAGATGAAATCCGCGAAGACCGATGTCGAAGCCGCGCAGAAGAAGGAAGAGGTGCGCGACGACAAGCTCCTCGAAGAAGCGAAGTGATCTGCCAGGGGCTCGGTCTGCTGCGCTCACGAAGCCGGAGCCGACTTCTACGCGTGGGATACCGGCGATGAGCTGCTGCGAAGCCGGTGACGGACAGGGCTGAAACGTAGTCCGTCAGGTTCTCACATGCCGAACTTCGACAGCTTCTTGTGCAGCCCTTCGCGCGTGATGCCCAGCGTCTCGGCCGTCTTCGTCTTGTTGCCGGCGTGATCGCGGAGCGCCTCCGACAGCAGCCAGCGCTCGACCTCGTCCATCATGTCCTTGAGCGTGCCCTTCTTCGGCGCGACGCGGCCGACGAGGCCCTCGACCCGACGAACGGCGGGCGCGAGCAGCTCGGGCGTGATGAAGCCACCCGCGTCGCACTGGATGACGAGGCGCTGCACCTCGTTCTCGAGCTCGCGGATATTGCCCGGCCAGTTGTACGTCGCGAGCTGATCGAGCGCCTCGGGCGTGACGCCGGCGATCGCCTTGTTCATCTCGAGCGTGTACTTCGCCAGGAAGTGCTCGGTGAGGAGCGGGATGTCTTCCCGCCGCTCGCGCAGCGCCGGGAGCCGCAGCGGGAAGACGCGCAGGCGATAGAAGAGATCGCGGCGGAAGTTGCCCTTCTCCACCTCCTGCTCGAGGGAGCGGTTGGTGGCGCAGAGGATGCGCACGTCGATGGACTTCGACGCCGTGGCGCCGACGGGGCGGATCTCGCCCTCCTGCAGCACGCGCAGCAGCTTGGCCTGGAGGTTGAGCGGCATCTCGCCGATCTCGTCGAGGAACAGCGTGCCGCCGTCGGCGATCTCGAAGAGGCCCTTCTTGTCGTGATCCGCGCCGGTGAACGAGCCGCGCTTGTGACCGAAGAGCTCGGACTCGAGCAGCGTCTCCGGCATCGCGGCGCAGTTCTGTGCGACGAACAGCTTGTCGCGGCGACGACCCTGGTAGTGGATCGCCGAGGCGATGACCTCCTTGCCGGTGCCCGTCTCACCCTCGATACAGACGGTGGCGCGCGTGTCGATGACCTTCTCGACCTGGCTGAAGACCTCGCGCATCGCCGACGAGTCGCCGATGATGTTCGCGAAGCGACGCTTCTCCTCGCGGCCCTTGAGGTACTTCACCTCTCCGCGCAGCTTCTCCTCGGCGAGGCGCAGGCGCTGCACGAGCCGCGCGTTCTCCACGGCGAGCGTGGCCTGCGGTGCCAGCGCGGAGAGCAGCTCGAGATCTTCGGCGACGAAGAAGCCGCGGCCATCGCGATTGTCGCACTGGAGCACGCCGCGGATCGTCTCGCCGTCCCACAAAGGGATGCCGAGGATGCTGAGGATCTGTGCCTTCATCACCGAGTCGGAGCCGAGATCGGCCGGCGCATTGGTGACGAGCAGGGCGGCCTTGTCCTTCTGCACGCGTCGCACGACGGCCCGGCTCGCCTGCTGACCCTTCGCGAGGCCCTCGCGCGCGCTCATGAAGACCGTGTGCATGCGTGAGTCCCCGTCGTCGAGGAGGTCGATGGCGACGTGAGTCGCACGGGGTACGAGCTCGAACACGAGCTGCGCCACGTTCTCGAACACCGCGTTGAGCTCGAGCCCGCGACGTCCGAGCTTCTTGCCGCCCTCGTAGAGCGCCTTGTACAGCGCGCCGGCGCGCGCCGGATCGCCCTCGACCTTGCCCTGCACCTCGGGCAGCTCGGCGAGCGGGCGCTGCGCGATGACCTCCTGGCGACCCTGCAGCGGATCGGCAGGGTCGGTTCCCGCGGGCTCGACGCCGCGGATCATGCAGCGCAGCACCACCGGCTCGGCCGGGTTGCCGAGGACGAGCTGATCGCCGTCGCGCAGCGCGAGCTCCCAGTGGCGCGAGCCGTCGAGCACGAGCTCCTCGCCTCCGCGCACCACGCGCGACCCGTTGGTGGAGCGCAGATCGCGATAGATCCACACGTCGTCCTCGCGGAAGAGCTGGCCATGCTCCGTCGACAGATGGAAGTCGGGCAGTGACACCGACGCCGTCGCCGATCGGCCGAGCGTGACGTTCCCACCGCGCGAGTCCACCTCGAACGTGACGCCACGCTTGTCGCCTGCGATGACCTCGAGGGTGAACATGAGCCCGGTGAGTATAGACGAGACGAGCGTCTCGTCTTCCAGGATAGACGAGACGAGCGTCCGATTGGCCATTGCGACCAGGGCAGCGCGGCTATACTGTCCACCGTCGGCATGCCCGGAAGCACTCCATCAAAGTCCGGAAGCGTTCCGGCGCCGCGCGAGCCTGCTCGCAGGCCTTCGTCCGGCGTGTACTCGGGCGTCGTGCTCTACGACGCGGGGTCGAAGAGCGGCGAGGCGTTGACGTTCGGCTTCGAGCGCGAGGACTTCGAGGTCTTCGCCACCGAGACCGCCAGCGAGGCGCTGACGCTGCTCGAGATGTCGAAGGCACCCGTGCTTGCCGTGTCCATCGGCACCGATCCGGATGCGCGGGAGGAGGCGCTCGCGTTCATCGGCTCGCTGCGCGATCGCGGCTCGAAACGCGCACTCGCCGTCGTCGTGCTCGGACGTCGCGAGCTCCGCGAAGACGCGCTGCGTGCCGGGGCGGACGAGTTCGTCGCGTGGCCCGCGTTCATCCGCGATGCCGTCACGCTCGCGCGGCTCGCGATCGCGGCTCGCCCCGACGGTGGAGGCATCGCTGGCCTGCTCGAGGACTACGAGGTCTACTTCCTCGTGCGGGCGCTCGCGGCTGCCGGTCGCTCGGCCGTCGTCGAGCTCGAGCGCGGCGGTCACAAGGGGCAGCTCCACTTCGCACGTGGCGAGCTCGTCGCGGCGCGTGCAGGCCGGCTCTCGGGCGTCGTCGCGTTCCACCACCTGTTGCTGTGGGGTGAGGCTCAGCTCAAGCTGCGCTTCTCGTCGCCACCAGGGGAGCGCAAGATCCACGCGCCCATCGACGAGCTCCTGCAGAGCGGTCTGCGCTTCGTCGACGAGTTCGAGAAGCTCGCCGCGCGCGTTGGCGGTCCGCAGGCCACGTTCGAGAAGCGTCCCGACAAGTTCGCCGATGCGGCGCTGAAGGTGCCGCCGGAGGTGATGCGCTTCGCGGAGGCGCTCGTGAGCGGGGCGACGCTCGTCGACATCGTCGAGTCGAGCCCGTTCAAGCCGTTCGACACCATCAAGGTCTGCTATCGCCTGTGCGAGCTCGGCCTCGTTGCGCGGCGCGATCCCGTGCGCGCGATCTCCCCGCTGACCGCACAGCTCGCTGTGCGCGACTGGCTGCTCGGCACCGCGGCGCCCGAGGCGCGTTCCACCGTCACGGAAGCGGGTCGACGCGCGGCAGAGGCGTACGCCGACGAGGCTGCGCGTCGCTCCGACGCGATCAACGAGCCCGGCGAGAGCGATGACCTCTTCGGCGATCGGACCGTCCGCGTCGAGAAGCTCGACGCGGAGGCCTTGGGCTTGGACCACACGGCGCACGCAGAGGCTGCGCAGCCCGAGGCCAGCGACTCCGCACTCGCGACCACGATGGTCGCGGCGCTGCCAGCCGCCACCGTCACGGACCTTGCGACCCCGTTTCCGTCCGAGCAGAGCTTCGAGACGTTCGCCGACATCACCACCGACACGGAGCACACGGCGTTGCAGCCGCCTTCGGAGCCGAAGGTCGTCGTCGAGGCGCAGCACGAGGAGGAGGTCGCCGCTGCGCTCACGCCGGTCATCGAGCGGCCCAAAGCCGCCGCGGCACAGATCGTCCCTGCATCAGCGCTGCCGAAGCACGAGCTGCCGGAGGCGGACGCCCCGCACACGTTCGACGAGCTGGACGAGGCGTTCTTCGCGAAGGAAGAAGAGCTGCAGCGCGTGGATCCGGTGGAGACCTTCGACGATCTCGACGCGTCGGGGCGTGTACCAAAGGTTGCGCCGAAGAAGAAGTGGAGCCTCTTCGGCGGAAGCAAGCCCTCGCCTGTCGCGAAGCCCGTGCCCGCGAAACCCGAGCCCGCGAGAGCCGCGTCGGCGAAAACGCAGCCGCAGAAGCCCCGCAAGAAACGCTAGCTACTTCGAGGCTGCTGGGAGCTCCTCGGCAAACCTCCAGCGCAGCTCGATGATGCCGGGCGGTCCGGCGATCCGCAGCGTGAGGTTCTTCGTCTCGGGCGTGACGAGCGGTGTGCCGTCGGGGAGCGTCTTCGGAAACACCACGCGCCACGCGCGCGAGAAGATCCCGATGTACGGATAGAACGCGATGAGCACCTCGGGTCGCGTGCGATCCTGGCTGATCGCCGATGCCGAGACCTCTCGACCCTTGTCGTCGATGAGCGTGGTACGCCAGATCGTCTTCGGGGGCTTGATGTTACCGAGCTCGTAGGTGTGCGACTGAGATTCGAGGTGGAAGACCCAGCCCTCGTCGGCAGCGGCGTCGAGCTTCGCGAGCACCTGCGCACGTGCGTTCTCGTTGACGCGATATGCATCGATGTACTTCGCGTCGAACGCCGCCTGGAACTCGGGAGCGTGGAAGGTTGCGTCGATGATGAGCGCCGCGTCGAAGTCGAACAGCGTGTCACCGCGACGCGTCCAGCGCTTCACCTGGTTCACGTAGTCCGACGGTCGCGCCGGTGTGGTCGGCGCCGACAGCGAGAGCACCGGGTTCGTGATGGCGCAGCCGGAGAGCAGCAGCGCAGCGAGGGCGATCCTCACTGGAAGTCGGCGCGCGTGAACAGGGACGAAAAAGCGACCTCGCGCTCGACGGCGTCGCGGCCACCTTCTTGCCGGTCGACGAGCGCGACGACATGGCGCACGTCGAGGTGGTGGATCCGCGCGCGCTCGACGGCCTTGAGGCTCGATCCGCCGGTCGTGCACACATCTTCGACCACGACGACAGGCGTGCCAGGAACCACCGTCTTGTCGCCTTCGATCCAGGCCTGCGTGCCGTGGCCCTTCGGTTCTTTGCGCACGTAGAACGCGTCGAGTGGCTTGCCTGCGAGGAACGAATAGGTGGCGACGGCGCTCGCGATCGGATCGGCGCCCATCGTGAGCCCTCCGATGGCGCGTGCTTCCGGTGCGACGCGGCCCACGAGCTCGTGCACCAGCAGGCCGACGAGGAAGTGACCCTCGGCAGTCAGCGTCGTCTGCTTGCAGTCGATGTAGAAGCTGGAGCGCAGGCCGGATGCCAGCACGACCTCGCGCTCGGCATAGGACAGCGTGCGCAAGAGCTCGAGCAGGCGGCCGCGCGCGACGGTCGGTGCCATGCGGACGAGGTCGGTCATGCCTGCCTTCGCTGGATCGAACGACGACCCACCGTCGGCAGCTCGGGGACGACGCGCGGCGCAGCAACCGGCGCACGGACTGAACGAGAACGCAGCAAGCGCACCTGGCCCTCGAAGACTGCGCCATCGTCGATGATGACCCGCGCCGCGTGCAGATCGCCGCGGACCTCTGCGGTCGACAACAGGTGGATGACCCCGTCGGCACGCACCGCGCGCTCGAGCTTTCCGGCGATCCGCACGTCGTGGGCCGCGAGTTCGCCCGTGATCTCGGCGGCCGGCCCGAGCGTGAGCTGACCCTTCGCGCGCACGGAGCCGTCGATGCATCCGAGCACCACCAGGTCGCCGTCGGCCTCGATAGAGCCGATGACGCGTGTGTGTGCTTCGATGGTGGACGCCGTCATGTGCGGACCGACGCTATCGTGGTCGTGACGAGCGGGTCAACCGCGCTCTTGCGCATGGGCGCGGGCAATCTTATCGTGTCCCGCTGCTGCACCGCGCAGACGCTACGTATATGGCCTCGACCCCAGCAGCGCCGATCGGCGACCTCAAAGAGCTGATCGACTACTTCGTCGCTGGCAACAAGCCCGTGGAGCGTCATCGTATCGGGCTCGAGCACGAGAAGATTGCCGTGCTGCCGGATGGCACGGCGCCCGGACACGACGTCATCGCGAAGATCATCGGTTCCTTCGTCAAGGACGGGTGGTCGCCCATGGAAGAGGCGGGCGCGCTCATCGGCGCGGTGAAGCCGGGCCTCGGCACCTTCACGCTCGAGCCGGGCGGACAGCTCGAGCACTCGGGCGAACCGCACGACACCGTGCAGGCCGCCGTCGTCGACAATGACAGGCATCTCGACGAGCTCGTCGCGGTCGCCGCGCGTCACCATGTCACGCTGCTCGGCACGGGCTTCCGTCCTTTCTTCGGGCTCGATCGCATCCCGTGGATGCCGAAGGGTCGCTACGTCGTCATGCGCGACTACCTGCCTCGCTACGGTGCGCGCGCGCACGACATGATGAAGCGCACAGCGACGGTGCAGGCCAATGTCGACTACCTCGACGAGGCCGACGCGATGGACAAGCTGCGCGTCGGTCAGGGCATCTCGCCTCTCGTCACATCGCTGTTCGCCGCCTCGCCGCTCGCCGACGGTCGTGACACCGGCGAGCAGACGTTCCGCGCGTCGGCGTGGCTACAGATGGATCCCGCGCGCTGCGGCCTGCTGTCGTTCCTCTTCCAGCCTGGCGCGAGCTTCGCCTCGTACGTCGAGTGGGCGCTGGACGTTCCGATGTTCTTCGTCTACCGCGACGGGAGCTACCAGTCGCTCGCGGGCGAGGGGTTTTCGTTCCGTCGCTTCATCGCCGAGGGAAAGTTCGGTCAGCGCGCGACCATCGACGACTGGGAGCTGCACCTCTCCACGCTGTTCCCGGAGGTTCGCCTCAAGCGCTACATCGAGGTGCGTCAGGCGGACGCTTCGACGCGCGCGATGGTGAACGCGCTGCCGGCGCTGTGGCGCGGCATCTATGCGACGAAGGACACGCAGGACGCCGCGTGGACACTCGTAGACGGCATCTCGTTCGCCGACCGCGTCCAGCTCCAGCACGAAGTCCCGCGGCTCGCGCTCAGGACGAAGCTGCTCGGTGACCCGCTGCAGGTGCGCGCCAAGGCGCTCGTCGCCATCGCGGAGCACGGCCTGGCCACCATCGAGCCGGGCGCGGTCGCGCTGCTCCAGCCGCTCGTCGAGGTCGCCACGACGGGCCGCACCGTCGCCGATCGCATCCTCGCGGACTTCACGCGAACGAAGGGCGACGTCACGCAGATGATCGCCGCGCTCGCCATCGCCTGAAACGAACCCCGAGAGGCGTCAGCGTCTCTTGAGCAGGTCGTCGAGGGCTGCGACCGCCTCGGTCGTGGTCGGTACGCCGCCGGGCTTGCGCTCGAGCAGGGCCTGCAGCACTCCCTCCCCGAGGTCGGTCTTGCGACGACGGTGCAGCGTGGCCTCGACGCGAGCGGCCGTGATGCCGGACTCGACGATCAGCGCGTCCAGATCGTAGTTGTTCTCGAGCGCGCGCTGCGGTCCGGTCACGAGCTCGACCTCGCCGGTCACCTCGCGGATGTTCGAGGGCGCGGGGCCAGTACCCTCGGGCTCGACGGTGATCGCGCGCAGCTGGAGCGCGCGATCGACGATGGACTGCCCGTCGTCGTAGAGCTTCGTGAAGCGCAGGCCCATGCCCGGCGTTCGGCCGGCAGCGCTCGCATCGGGCTCGCGGACGAAGTGCACGACGCCTTCGCCGCGCAGCACGCTGAGCTCGACGTCGTCGTGAACGAGCACGAAGTCGAAGCGGATCGGCGTCCCGACGACCTTTGGTGTCCGGGTCCCGATGAAGACGCCGCCACGCGACAGGTTCGGACCGTACTTCACGAGGAACGTGTCGACGTCGGGGTACCGGAGCTTCACCCGCATCGTCGACGACTTCGGTTCCCGTCGCTCGGTCACGCGCGGCAGCCTAGCAGGTCGGCCTCACGCTTTCACGTTCTGTCAGCCGGCGGCGAGCTCGTACGCCTTGTCCAGCGCCTCGTCGAGGCGCGCTGCATCGGGCCCGCCTGCCTGCGCGAAGTCGGGGCGACCGCCGCCCTTGCCGCCGATGATCTTCGCGAGCTCGGCGACGAGCTTGCCGGCCTGGAAGCGACCGACGAGGTCCTGCGTGACCGCGACGACGACCAGCGCCTTGCCGTCCGCGACGCCGCCGAGCACCACGATGCCGGAGCCGAGCTTGTTGCGCAGCTCGTCCGCGACCTCGCGCAGCGCTTTCGGATCGGCGGTATCGGTGCGCGCGGCGATGACCTTGATGCCGCCTACGTCGCGCACCTTGCTGAAGAGGTCGTTGCCGCCGCCGCCCATCGCGAGCTTCTTGCGCAGCTCCTCGAGCTCCTTGCGCAGGCCCTTCGCGTCCTCCACGAGACGCTCGACCTTGAGCGCGACCTCGAACGGCGCTCCCTTGAGCTTGGCCGCGGCAGCATCGAGCTCGGCCTCGAGCTTGCGCACGAACGCGATGGCGCCGGCGCCAGTCTGCGCCTCGATGCGACGCACGCCCTGCGCGATGCCGAGCTCCTGCGTGATCTTGAAGAGCCCGATGTCCCCGGCGCGGTGCACGTGCGTGCCGCCGCAGAGCTCGACGGATTGAGCGCCGACGGAGAGCACGCGCACGCTGTCGCCGTACTTTTCGCCGAACAGCGCGACGGCGCCGGCCTTCTTCGCGTCGTCGAAGCCCATGACGTTCGTCTTCGTGTCGACGTTGCGTCGGATCTCGTCGTTCACGAGATCCTCGACGCGGAGCTTCTCTGCTTCCGTCATCGGCGCGAAGTGCGCGAAGTCGAAGCGCAGGCGATCCGGCCCGACCAGCGAGCCCTTCTGCGCGACGTGGTTGCCGAGCACCTCCTTGAGGGCGTGGTGCAGGAGGTGCGTCGCGGAGTGGTTGGCGCGCGTGCGATCGCGTGCTTCCTTGTCGACACGCAGCGTGACGCCGAGCCCGACGTGCAGGCCGACCTTGGCGGTGCCGCGGTGCACGGTGAGGTCACCCACCGGCTTCTGCGCGTCGCCGATGTCGGCTGCGTGGATCTCGCCGAGGTACACGTGGCCACGATCGCCGACCTGCCCACCGGACTCGCCGTAGAACGGCGTCTTGCCGACGACGAGATCGAACGTCTCGCCGGCGTGAACTCTTTCGACCTGTTTTCCGTCGACGACGAGCGCGACGATCGGTGAGGTGGTCTCGAGCGAGTCGTAGCCGATGAAGTCCGAGGCGCCGACCTTGCCGCGTAGCTCCTTCCACAGCCCCGCGACGGCAGCCTCGCCCGAGCCCGCGAAGTCGCCGCGGTTGCGCTGCTCGTCCATGGCGCGCGAAAAGCCGATCTCGTCGACGGTATACCCGCGCTCCTCGGCGATGACGCGCGTGAGGTCCGCCGGGAAGCCGTACGTGTCGTAGAGCTTGAAGACGACGTCTCCGGGGACCTCGGCCTTCGCGGGCAGCTTGCCGAATACCTCGTCGAGGAGCCTCAGGCCCCGGTCGAGCGTGCGACGGAACGCCTGGTCCTCGGCGTCGACGGAGCGCGCAATGAGCGTCTGCGCCTCGACGAGCTCCGGGTACACCCCGCCCATCTTCTCGACGACGTGTGCGCACAGCTTCGCGAAGGCGCCTTCCTTGAGGCCGAGGCGCACGCCGTGGCGGATCGCGCGGCGCATGATGCGACGCAGGACGTAGCCGCGGCCCTCGTTCGACGGGCTCACGTTGTCGGCGAGCAGGAACACGCTGGCGCGCGCGTGATCCGCGAGGACGCGCATCGAAACGCTGTCGTCGCTGTCGCCGGGGACGTAGTTCTTGTTGGCCAGCGCACCGGCGGCCTCGACGAGCGGACGCAGCAGGTCCGTGTCGTAGTTCGAGCGCACGCCCTGGAGCACGGCGGCGACGCGCTCGAGCCCCGCGCCGGTGTCGATGGATGGACGCGGCAGCGGGGTGAGCGGTGCGTCCTTCGTCTTGCGCTCGAACTGCATGAAGACGAGGTTCCAGATCTCCATCCAGCCGACGCCGTTCGAGTCGGGCTCCTGATCGAACTTCGAGAGATCGGCCTCGCCACCGACGAAGTAATGGATCTCGGAGCAGGGACCCTGGGGGCCGGTGTCGCCCATCATCCAGAAGTTGTCCTTCATCCCCATGCCGATGATGCGCTCGTCGCCGTAGCCGGTGACGCGCTTCCAGATCGCGCGCGCCTCGTCGTCCGGCCCGAGGCCGAGCTTCTCGTCTCCGCCGAAGACGGTGATGCACAGGCGCTGGGGATCGATGCCGAGCGTGCCGGTGAGCCACGACCACGCCAGCTCGATCGCCTGCTCCTTGAAGTAGTCGCCGAAGGAGAAGTTGCCGAGCATCTCGAAGAACGTGTGGTGACGCGCGGTGCGCCCGACGTTCTCGAGGTCGTTGTGCTTGCCACCCGCGCGCACGCACTTTTGTGAGGAGGTCGCACGCGTGTACGACCGCTTCTCCTGACCCGTGAACACGTCCTTGAACTGGACCATCCCGGCGTTGGTGAACAGCAGCGTCGGGTCGTTGGCGGGGACGAGCGGCGACGAGCGCACGATCTCGTGACCCTGTTTCGCGAAGTGGTCGAGGAAGCTCTTCCGGAGCGACAGACTGTCGAGGCTCTGCATGGTGCGCCGTCTATATCATGGCGGCTAGAACACGTAGCCGAACACGAGCATGCCGCCGAAGTACGCGTCGGAGCTGTTGTTGGCGATGCGCACGGCATTCGTGTCGTAGCCGAACGTGCTCGTGAAGCGCTCGTAGAAGCCGTTTGCGCCGATGTGGATGCCGCGCCACGCCAGGAAGTCGAGCCCGCCAGCGACGCGGAAGCCGTTGGTGTACGCGAGGCCGTAGTTGTCGTGCGCCTGGATCGGACCCGCATTCGAGACGATGTGATAGAGGAACTGCACCCACACCCACGACCACTCGGCAAAGTGGATCGAGAGACGCGCGCCGAGCGACGCGTACACGTACTTCACGTCCGGCACGGCGACGAGGTTGGGGTTTGCCGCCGGCCGCACGAACGTGAACTCGTGGAGGCCGCCCTGCACGAACAACGTGAGCTGCGGGCGCGGCATCGGCTTGTAGAGCGTGATCTTCCAGCGCAGGCCGCCCTCGACGCGCAGCTCGCTCGTGGCGAACGCCTGGGTGGGATCGTTCTTCGCGGTGAGCGTCGGCTGCCAGAACGGCTTGTCGACGGTGACGCCGAGCCCGAGGCCCGAGAACACGCCGCGCAGGCGACGCCATGTCGGTGTCAGCGGGAAGAAGCTCAGGTCGAGGTGGATGCCAGCGACGGGCGGCCCGGTGAACCTCGGACCGCCGTCGATGTTCGTGCTGAACGTGCGGCTCGTGATCGAGATGCCCGCGTCCAGCTCGAACCAGTGTGCCCAGCGCGGGCGCTGGTTCGGCGGAGGGGCGGGCTTCGGCGCTGGCGCTGGCGTCGGCACTGGCGTCGGCACTGGCGTCGTGGCGATGACGTCGAACGGTGGCTTCTTGTCGTGGCGGCTCGGCATCGGCTCGACGGGAGGCGCGTTCACGACGTTGTTCAGCGCGGTGATGATCTCGTCGTACAGCGTGCTGAGCACGACGTTCGAGACGCGCGGTCCGCCGAGCGGATAGCGCAGCCGATCACGGGCCTTGCCGGTCGCGCCCTCGCGCACGCTGACCGTGAGCGTCCAGTCCTTGCCGTCGAGCTTCACCGTGCCGGTGATGACGAAGTCGGCTGGCAGCTCGTGCGCGACGGCCGCGACGTCCTCCGCCGTGCCGCCCTCTGCGACGAGCTGCTTCGCGATGACGGCGTACCGATGCGGCGACAAGATCGTCGCGTACGGCTTGAGCGCGCGCTGCACGATGACCTCGATCTGCGCGACGGACGGGCCGCGAAACGGGGCGACCGCCACGGTGGGCTTGGCCCAGGCCGCGACGGAGATCGTGCAAACGATCGCGAAAGCGCACGCGCGGAGGCGCGCTGTGGTGCCGCTCTTCACCGACGCTGCGGGCGCTCGAGCTCGAGGTTGCCTCCGTCGGCGATCGACGGAGGGGCCGCCGCCGGCGCAGGCGCGGCCTTCTTCGCGCCCGGCTCCGATGGCGTGACCTGATCCGAGGAGCTGGATACCCCGCGGAAGTGGAGCGCGAAATCGTCTGGCGTGGTGGAGGCAGAGAGCGCCGTCTCGTAGGTGATGAGCTGGCGCTGCACGAGATCGATGAGGCACTGGTCGAACGTCATCATGCCGTACGGGTTGCGACCGCCGGCGATCGCGTCGCGAATTTCCCGCGTGCGCTTCGGATCCTCGATGAGCTCGCGGATGCGCTGGGTCATCACGAGGATCTCCACGGCGGGCACCATGCCCTTGCCGTCGGCGCGTGCGACGAGGCGCTGGCTGATGACGCCCTTGAGCACCGACGCGAGCGCGATGCGGATCTGGTTCTGCTGGTGCGGCGGGAACATGCCGATGATGCGGTTGACCGTCTCGACGGCATCGAGCGTGTGCAGCGTCGACATGACGAGGTGGCCCGTCTCGGCGGCATGGAGCGCGGTCTCGATGGTCTCTTCGTCGCGCATCTCACCGACGAGCACGACGTCGGGATCCTGACGGAGCGCAGCGCGGAGCGCACGGGCGAAGCTCTCGCAGTCGAAGCCGATCTCGCGCTGGTTGACGACGGAGCGGCGATCCTTGTGCAGGAACTCGATGGGATCTTCGACCGTCACGATGTGCGCGGCGCGCGTCCGGTTGATCTGATCGATCATCGCCGCCAGCGTGGTCGACTTGCCGGAACCCGTGATGCCCGTCACGAGGACGAGCCCGCGCTCCTCCTCGCAGAGCTTCTGCACGGCGGGAGGGAGGTTGAGCTTGTCGAAGCCCGGCACGTCGGGAGGGATGATGCGGAGGACCATGCCGTGCAGGCCGCGCTGCATGAAGATGTTCACGCGGTAGCGCACACCATCGGGCGTACCGTACGAGAGGTCGCAGTCGTGGTGCTTGTCGAACGACGCGCGCTGCGTGTCGTTCATGAGGTTCACGGCGAACGTCCCGATGACCTCGGCGGTGAGCGGCGGCGTGTCGCGGAGCGTGCGGAGGTCGCCCTTGATGCGGAACACGGGGGGCAGGCCCGCCTTCAGATGCACGTCGGACGCGCCGAGCTGCCGGGCCGCGCCGAGAACGTGATCCAGGATCTGGTTCATGGAGCGAGCGTAACCCGAAACCACGATCTTCGTCGAGGAAGCGTGCTAAGAGAGCACCTCATGAGGTGGGCGCGTGAGTGACGCGGAACCGGTGCACTGCCCGCATTGCGGAGGACTTCTTCCTCGTTTGACGGGCGTGGTCGATCCGGCCGATCCGGCCGACCCGGCCGACGCGGTGAGCTTCTGTCCGAGCTGCGGGCGCAGGGTCGAGGGCTGGAAGACGGGATTTCGCGCGAGCGTCGGCGGCGCAGGGGCGGAGCCCGTCGTGCGCGGTCTCGACGAGCCGACGCGCGCGCTGGCGCCGAGCCGGGGCCTGCTTCGTGACGCCGTCGCGGCACACGTGGCCGAGGTGCGTGACACCGAGGTCGTTCCCGTCGTGAGCGAGAGCGGCGGGTCGAGGCCGGTGCGGAGGCGCAGCGGCCTCGGTGGCCTCCTGCTGCTACTCGGTGGTGCCATCACCGTCGCGATCGTGCCGATGGTCGTGATCGCGCACTTCAAGCAAAAGGCCATCGTGGTGGGGCCTGCCGTCGAGACGTCGGTCGTCGCACCGGTGATCGACGTGCCGGAGCCGGTGGCGCAGCCGAAGGTCGTCGAGCCGCCGAAGCCCGAGCCCGCCAAGCCCGTCGAGCCCGCGAAGCCAGAGCCCGCCAGGCCCGCAGCCATCGTCGTCGCGCCCGTCCTGACGAAGCCGCCCGCTTCCAAGCCGCCCGCTTCCAAGCAGGCGAAGCCCGTCGTCGTCGGAGGCCAGACGCACCTCGTTGCCGTCGCGCCGAAGCCGGGGCCGTCGAGCAAAGGTGGCCTTCCGCACAAGGCGAGCGGCAAGACCGACTCGCGAGCGAACGACGTGAGCGCGCAGCCTTCGGGCACTGGTGGGCCGCCCCTTGCGCAGCGGTCCGGTCCGCCGGCGCTCGTCGCGGGGCCCGGCGACGACGAGCACGCGCCGCAGACGCCGGAGGAGCGTCACATCGAGGACGCGACGCGCGCGGACGCCGACAACGTGCGCTTCGTCGTGCAGGCGCACCTGCCGCAGGTGCAGGCGTGCTACGGGCGCGCGTTCAAGGACAGTGCACCGCCGGGCGGCCGCATCGACATCGGCTTCGTGGTCGGTAGCAACGGTCGCGCCTCGCACCTCCGCACCGAGTCGAACGCGACGCAGTCGAAGGCGCTCGCGGGCTGCCTCCAGCAGCGCATCGCGGAGTGGCAGTTCCCGCGTCCTTCGACCGGCGAGTTCGAGCTCATCTACCCGTTCGTCTTCTCTCCTGGTGGCTGATCGCGTGAAGGCGGGCGGCCTTTTTAGTATAAGGGGGCGATGCCCGAGGCGGATGGCCAGGAAGTCCTGGTGGTGGATGGCGACGAGAACGTCCGCAAGGGCATGCAGTCCTTGCTCGAAGAGCTCCGCGTCGTACCGACGGTGCTCGCCGACATCGACCGGGCACAGGCGCTCGTGCGCGAGAAGTACTTCGCGGTCGCGATCGTCGATCTCGACACACCGGTCCCCGGCGGCGCGCTCGAGCTCCTGCGCTACATGCACAAGGAAGCGCCGGGTACCGCGCTCATCGTGCTGACGGCGCGCAAGGTGTACGAGGCGGCAGTCGACGCGTTCCGAGCCGGCGCCACCGACGTCATCGTGAAGGCACCCGGCGAGATCGAGTACCTCAAGCAGCGCGTGCTCTCGGCGTGTCTGCATGTGCGCCTGACCGATTCCAACGAGCGCGTGTTGCACGACGTGTTCTCGCTGCACGAGGACTTCCTGAAGCGTCTCGTCGAGACGTCGCGGCGCGCGGCGGAGCTCGAGGAGAAGCTGGGCGGTGGCGCGCAGTCCGCCGACGCCGACGAGTCCACGAGCCTGCTCGTCGTCGAGCCGTCGGACGACCCGTGGCTCGGCGATGCGCTCCAGAAGGAGCTCGCGACGCGCAAGGGCTACAAGCTCGAGCGCGTGTACACGGGCGGTGAAGCGCTCGACGTCGGCGCGACGAAGCGCTTCCAGGTCGTGCTCATCGCCGATGGTCTGCCGGATCTTCCGGGCTCGATGATCGCGACGACGCTGCGCGCGGCGTCGCCCGACAGCATCACGATCCTGTACTCGCGACCCGGCGCAGAGCCTGGGCGCGCGCAGGTGATCGAGGGCTCGCGCATGATCCCGCTGCTCGCGTCGCTCACCGATGCGCACCAGCTCGTCGCGCGGCTCGACGAGCTCCGTCAGGCCTTCCTCGCGAAGAGTCGCGAGCGTCGTTACCTCGGCGCGTTCCGGCAGCAGAACTACGAGCTGCTGCGTCGCTTCGCCGATCTGAAGCTCAAGCTGAAGCAGGCCGCCGACGGTCCCTCGGCGTAAAGCAGCGTGGGTTATCTGCTCCTCGCACCGGTGCTCGTGGTCGGCGTCCTCAGCGTCGTCGCTCTGTTCCGACGTCCACCGACGATTGCAGGCCGTGATCCGGATGCACTCCGCACCGTCGTCGACTGGCGCGATCCACCGTTGCTCGCAGCCGACATCGCGGGGGATCCACAGGAGCAGCTCCGGCAGATCGTGAACACACTGGCGGAGGCGCAGTTTATCTTTTCATCCACCATCGATCGCGGCAGTGATGGCAAACCGGTCGCTATCGTCGACGTGCGCGAGCTCCGCTTCGAGCTCCGCGCACGGACCCACCGCGGTGGACGATGGTTGCTCTGGGTCGAGGAGCGCGGTCGATCGCCCGAGGACAGCGACGACCTGCGCCAGCTCCTCAGCGGGCTCTACCGCACGCTCGAGGACCGCAAGGGTGAAGGCACACGCTGGCACAAGCGAGAACAGCTCGCGAGTGCCAGCTCGCCCGGCGCACCCAGCCCGTTCTACGTCGCCTGAGCGACCGCGAGGACCGTCGCGCCTCGGCCCTGCCGTGTCATCCCGCCCCCACGCTGCACGAGGTTTTCCGGACATGGCACCAAGCGCATTCTTCCATCCAGGTTGGCTCATGGCAGGTCTCTCCCTCGTGCTGGGGCTCGCGGGTTGCTGGGACACCAAGCCGAATCCGCTGTACTGCGATGGCGTCACCTTGACCTGCCAGAGCGCAGGCGGTCGACCGTACTGTGACGTCGTCAGGCACGAGTGCGAGGCCACGCCGCCCGACGGCTCGGTGGGCGATCTTGCCGGCGTGGACAGCGCCGCGGGCTGCGCGGACGGCTCGGCGTGCACGAGCGCAGACAAGCCCGTCTGCGGCGCGTCGGGTGCCTGCGTCGAGTGCGCGAGCAATGTGGATTGCGCTGCGCAGGGCAAGAGCTGCGATCCGGGCACGTTCACGTGCGTCGCTTGCAACGCGAACGCCGACTGCTCGAGCGGGGCCTGCAGGGCAGATCATGTGTGCGCGGCCGCGAGCGATATCGTCTACGTCGACAACAAGAACGGGGCGTGCACGGGCACGAGCCACGCCGGCACCTCCGCCGATCCGTACTGTCAGGTCGGTGATGCATTCGCTGCCACCGGTTCGACGATTGTCGTGGCGGGGAGCACGAAGAACTACGAGAGCATCGCGCTCAGCTCGGCAACGACGAAGGCCGTCGTCGGACCCGGGCGCGACACGACGCCGACTGCGACCTTCTTCACCGACGCCAAGCCGGGTCTCGCGGTCACGTTGTCGTCCGGCGCCGCCGACGTGTCCGCCACCGGCATCGTCCTCACCGGCTCCTCCAGCGGTGCCGGCGCCCCGGGCCTGTCGGGGTTGGCCTCCGCTGGCGCCACGGCGAGGCTCACCCTCACTCGCTCGCTCATCACCTCGAGCGGCGGCGACGGGGTCGACGCGACCGGCTGCGCCGTGACGCTCGACGCGAACGAGATCACGTCGAACCACGGTGGCGGGATCAAGCTCGCCGGCGGCACCTACACCGTCACCAACAACATCATCGCTGCGAACGGCAACGTGACGACAGGCACGGTGCCCGGCTTCGTGGCCGCCACCGACGCAGCGGCTGCCGGTGCCGGCTTCGCGTTCAACACCGTCGCGAAGAACCTCGTTTCAGGCGGTGCCGGTGGCATCGACTGCAGCCTGGCGTCCCACGCGATCACCGCGTCGATCGTCACCGGCAACACGACCGCGAGCGCTACCCAGTTCTCCGGCGCATGCGCGTTCACGAACGTCGTGGCCGGGAGCAGCGAGGGCTCCATGGCCACGGGCCTCACCAGGCTCGATCCGGCGTACGTGAGCACGTCGAACTTCCGCCTCGACATGACCGCGGGCGCGCCAGCAACTGCGAACAACCAGTGCTGCGTCGATCAGCTGACGAGCGGTGGGACGGACCACGACGTCGATAGCAAGGCGCGCCCGGTCCGTGCGAAGTGGGACCTCGGCGCGTTCGAGGCGCCGTAGCGCCCGAGCTACCAGCGCGACTTGCGGCCGTCCGTGGCGGAGTCGGTGATGTGCTTGATGGCGCCGGTCTTCGTGAGCGTGACGAGACGACCCTCGGTGTGGCCCGGGAAGCCCGCGTTGTCGACGGAGATCTTGACGTTGCCGCCGTTCGTCATGAGGTTGCGGTTCGCGCGGACGTGGTAGGCGAAGTCGTGCGTCATGCCGCCCTTGCCGCCGTTGCGCTCCGCGAGCGCGACCGCCTGCTTGATCTTGCCGAGCTGGTTGCCCGACGTGCCCTTGATGGCGCCGGTGTTGGCGTCGACGCGGCGCGTGGTGAGGTACTTGCCCCGGGCGTTGGTGCCCTCGGAGCGGACGTAGAACGTCGTGCGGTTCGACGAGCGACCAACGACGGTCGACTGCGCCGCGCCCGTGCGAGCGGTGACGCCACGAGCAAGCTCACCCTTTGACTGGAAGGTCGCGTGCGCGAGGCCCGAGAAGCCGAGCGAGAGGACGCCGGCGAGGAGGCCCGAGCTGATCTTGACGATGACGTTCGACATGTTCTTGGTCTCCGGTGTGTGGGGTAGGTGTGCGACCCTTTCCCGTGAAGCAACCGGGATGCCAGAAAAATGTCGATCGTTTAAACATGGGCAACAGTCTGATCAAACTCGATTTTATTACTGGAACTTGTCCCCGCCGACCGGAGTCGCGACGCGGATCGGTTTGAAACGATGGCTAGACTTGCAGCCGATCGGCTGGTTCGGTAGCCATCCTCAGGGCGAGGACGAATCCTTGAGATCGTCGTACTGCATCCGCACCTGCGCCGGCGTGATCGTGTGGCCCTGTACTGGCTGATACAGGGTGAACACGCTGCCCGCCGACTCGAAGTCGGCCTGATCCTGGATGCTCTGCGCGACCCCGTTCTGATCCATCGTTCCTTGCACGTGGCTGACGGGGATGTGCCACTGCTCGGCGGAGGGAGGGTAGCCGTTGGAGCGCGCGAAGCTCGTGTTGGCCCCGCCCATGGCCAGACCCGAGAACTGGTTCGCTGCGCCTATCCCGAGCAGGTACCCGTAGAAGCAACCCTCGGAGAAGCCCCACAGGATGTGCTTCTTCGGCGCCACGTTGTAGCAGGCGTCGATCTCTTCCATCAGGTCCTGGATGTTGTTGAGGTCGTTCACCGACCAGTTCGCGCCGTTCGGGTAGCTGACAGGATCCGTCGCGGGCTGAGAGCCCTTCGGCGCGATCAGCACGAGCTGCTGGCTGTCGGCGATGGGCTGCCACAGGCTGGTGAGCTCGTCGGTGCCGTCGGAGTCCTGGCCATGCATGATGACGACGACCGTGTGCGCTACCGCCGGGTCGTAGTTGCTCGGGGCGTAAATATGGAAGGCGAGGCCGCCCGCCTGCTGGAATGCGCTGAGGCCGGTCTTGTTCGCCTCGTACTTGCAGTTCGCGGTGCTCGCATCCGTGCCCGCCGAGATCGCGGCGTCGCCGGCGCCTGCGTCTCCGACGCTCCCCCCGTCGAGCGTAGAAACCGAGCCATCGGTGCCCGACGTTGTGCTCATCCCCGCGCTGCAGGCCGCCAGCAGCACAGCGCAAAGGAGGGGCGTCCCTTCGAACACAAAGCGAGCAATGCGCATCAGCGTCATCCTACGACGATCGAAGCGGGACACGCAGTCGGGCACGAAGCGTGGTCAGCCGGAGCGGCGATGCCGCGTCAACTCATGACGCCGATGTACGGCAAGTTTCGGTAGCGCTGGGTGTAGTCGAGCCCGTAGCCGACGACGAAGAGATCTTCGATCGTGAAGCCGACGTAGTCGATGTGCGTGACCACCTTCTGGCGCGCGGGCTTGTGCAGCAGCGAGCACAGCTTGATGGACGCAGGCCCACGCGTGCCGAGGTTCTTCTGGATGTAGGCCATCGTGAGGCCCGTATCGACGATATCCTCGACGAGGAGCACGTGCTTGCCGTCGATCGGCTTCTTGAGATCGAACGTGATCTCGACGACGCCGGACGAGCTCGTCTCGTCGCCGTAGCTGTGGACGCCGAGGAACTCGACGCGCACATGCGTCGAGTCGATGGCGCGCGCCAGATCGGCGAGGAAGATGAAGCTACCCTTCAGCACACCGACGAGCACGACCTCCTGGCCGGCGTAGTCGGCGGTGATCTGCTTGCCGAGCTCGGCGATCCGCGCAGCGATCTTCTCGGCGGAGATGAGCTCGTTGACCTTGGTGGGACCTGCATTCGTCTCAGACATAGGCGTTGTTCATGACCTCTCCGAGCCCACCTGCGCCCGGCACGATGTAGTGGTTGTCGGTGAGCCCGCGCTCTTCCGCCCAGCGCTCGCCGGGGATGGTGTCGAGCACGTCGAACGGGGACAGTCCGCGATCGAGCCGCATCGCGTACACGATCACCGACGGGTGCTTCGTCGTCACGTGGCGCACGTACTCCGGCGTGACGATGAGGTGCAGCGCGATGATCTTGAAGGGCTTGCCGTAGAGCTCCTGCGGGTACTGCTCGACGACCTTCGAGATCGTGGAGCCCGTCGCGCCCATCGGATCGGGGATGAGCAGCATCGCGCCGTCGATGGGGCCTCCGATCTTCGACGCATACAGCCCCGCGCCGGTGACGCCGCCCTTGTCGTCCATGGTGCGCGCGAGCGAGAGGTGGTCCTGGCGCACGCCCGCCGGCTCGAGCACCTGCGTGAGGAAGTCGAACGTGGCCTGAGAAGGCAACAGGCCGCCGCGCGCGACGGAGACGACGACGGCCGGCGTCGACGTGGCAATGGCATCGCCGCGCCACACGCCTCTTGGCGTCACGTCGATCATGCGCGTCGGCTGCGCGATCGGCTGGCGCGGGAACTCGGCGGCGATGACCTCGCGCATCAGCGTCGACTGCAGCTCGATGACGAGGCGGTTCACCTCGGGCTGCACCGTGCCCTTGGCCGAGAGCCGCGCGAGCATCGTCAGCGAGAGGGGATCGGCCAGGATGTGCACGTTCTGCCCGTAGCGATGCGTGATCTCGCAGGGCTTGTACACGACCTCTCGGTACTGCGCGTCCATCGGTACTCCGCCGTCACTCATCGCGGGCGACATTAGTCGTCGAACATGGCCGGATCAAGCGTCGCGTCGGGCGTCGCTTCGTCGACCTCGACGGTGACGTGGTACTTCGGTGTCTCGATCTCCGCACGTCGCCACGTGGCCGGCGTGCCAGCGAAGCGCGAGAGCACCACCGTGCGGCCCGGCTCGCGCACCTCGACCGCATCGCCCTTCTGCGTGACCACGCGGTTTCCCGGTGACGGCTCGAGCAGGTACGCGCACGCGAGATCGTCGGCGAGCGAGTGGATCACCTCGTCGAGCGCCTTGCCACCAGGGCCTTGCTCGGGCCGCCGGATCGCCGACACGACCTTCGGCACGCCGTCGCGCACGAGCAGATCGAACAGCGTGAGGCCCGCCGGCCCGAGCGCGCGCAGGCGAAAGCGATCCGGACGTTGCACCGCCACGAGCCCACGCAGCGTGCGCTGCTCGGTACCCTTGTCGAGCCGCACCTGAACCGTCACGCGGTGCTGCGCGCTCAGCGTCTTCCATGCCGGGTGCTCGACGAGCGCTGCCGTTGCCGGAACGTACGTTACGTGTGCGCAGCCGGCGAGGAGCAGCGCGAGCCCGAGGCTGCACACGACGCGCTTCACGAGCGGCGCCTGAGTCCGCGACCCCACACGGGCGAGCCGATCACGAGCCGCATCACCCGGAGCGTATCCTTCAGGCCGTGGAAGTGCGTCGTGCGCGACGCGCCGTAGATCGTGCGCACCGGCACCTCGACGAGCGGCAGCCCGAGCTTCGCCGCCGACAGCAGCAGCTCGGCCTCCGTGTCGAAGCGTCGCGTGCGCAGGCCCGGGAGCTCGAGCAGCGCGCGCGGATACACGCGAAAGCCCGACTGCGTGTCGGCGTAGCGCTGTCCGGCGAAGCGCGCGATCCAGTACGTCGAGATGCGATTGCCGATGCGGCTGCGACGGGGCATCGAGTCCGCCGCGAAGCTGCGCACGCCGATGACGAGCGCGGTCGGCTGGTCGCGGTGCGCCTCGATGAGCGCGGGGATCTCGGCGGGATCGTGCTGCGCGTCGGCGTCGAGCGTCAGCACCGCGTCGGCGCCATGACGCAGCGCCCACAGGAAGCCCGTGCGCAGCGCGGCGCCCTTGCCCTGGTTCGCGGGGTGACGCAGGACGGTGGCACCCGCGGCCTCCGCGCGCGCGCCGGAGCCGTCGGTGGAGCCGTCGTCCACGACGATGACCGCGTGGCCGCTCCCGCGGGCACCTGCGACGACCTCTCCGATGGTGGCGACGGCGTCGAAGCAGGGGATGACGATGGTGATGCTCATACGACCTCGATCGCGAAGGTCATCTCGCCGGATGCGACGAGGCGATCTCCGACGTGGGCGCGGCCCATCACGCGGTGCAGGCCGCCGAGGGAGGCTGTGCGCTCGGTGTGCAGCGACAGCGTGTCGCCCGCATGAACCGACGACTCGAAGCGGACGTCGCGCAGCGCCACGAGGAAGCCGCGGTGCGCACCGATGGTGCCGTCGTTCATGAGCGCGGCCGTCTGAGCGAGCGCCTCGACGACGAGCGTCGCCGGGAGCTCACTGCCCATCAGCGGATCGTTCGCCGTGACCTGGCGGATCGCCGTGGCGCTCTGTTCCGTGCGCGAGGCCAGCCGGTCCACCAGGCGAAAAGGCGCGCGGTGTGGCAGATCGGGGAGGTCGCGGAGGCCGCTCATGCGTGCAACATTCATAGAGGCATCCGGGTCGGGGTGCTAGCTCTATGCTCCCGGAGGTCCCCGTTGCGTCGTTCCCTCGTAGGACTCGCGTTGATGTGCCTCTCCGCGTGCGCGCATCGCGCCGTCGCGCCGAAGACGGCGTTGCAGATGGATCCCATCACGTTCCGGGCCGGCAAGGACGGCAAGGTCGCCGTGCTCGACCCCGCCGAGCCGTTCTCGCAGGCCGCCGAGGCGTACCAGGCCGATCGCTACGCGGAGGCGCTCGCACTGTTCGATCGCGTCGCCGCAGAGAACCCCGGCACACAGCACGCCCGCTCGTCGCTGTATAACGCGGGCCTCGCGCTCGAACAGCTCGGTCGCAAGCCCGAGGCGGCGCAGCGCTATCGCAAGCTCGCCGACGACTACCCCGACTCTCCCGAGTCGCTCGACGCGCTGTATCGCCTCGGCGCGACGCTGGTGCAGCTCACGGAGTGGCCCGAGTCGGAGGCCGTGCACCAGCGCATCTTGAAGCGCAAGGATCTGACGCTGTCGGATCGCGTCGAGGCGTACGCCAGGGTCGGTGAGGCGCAGTTCCAGCAGAAGCGCTACGACGAAGCGGAGCACACGCTGAGGCAGCTGCGCGAGCTGTATCGCGAGCACGAGGAGGAGGAGCGCCTCGACACCGACTACTTCCTCGCGATGGGGCAGTTCTTTCTCGCGGAGGTGACCCACGAGGAGTTTCGGCTGTTGCCCGTGCGGCTGCCGCAGAAGCAGCTCGAGGCCGATCTCGACGCAAAGGCGCGCATGGTGCTCCTCGCGCAGCAGCGCTACCTGGACACGATCCGGGTCAAGCACGTCGGGTGGGCCACCGCGGCGGGCTTTCGCATCGGCAGCCTGTATCGCGAGATGTACGACGACCTCGTCGGGGCGCCCATGCCGCCGAGCCTCACCGAGGAGGAGAAGCCGATCTACGTCGAGGCCGTGCGCAAGAAGGTTCGCAACCTCCTCGTCAAGGCCATCGCCTTCCACGAGAACAACGTGCTCATGGCCGAGCGCAACGGCGAGAAGAACGACTGGGTCGGCAAGTCGAACGTGCAGCTCGACGAGCTGCGTCGTCTGCTCGATCCGTCGCTGAAGGACGAGAAGCCCGTCGATCTTCCGCCCGAGCCCCCGCACCCGGTCGCGCCGCCTCGCGACCCCGGCCGCGCCGCGATGTGACCCACTGGCCGCGCGCCGAGGCTCGTGTACTTTGCTCGCATGAAGCTCGAAACCGAACTGTCTCGTCGCCTCGGCCTCAGGTATCCGTTCGTCGCTGCGCCGATGTTCCTCATCTCGAACAAGGAGATGATCGTCGCCTGCGCGGAGGCCGGCATCCTCGGTAGCATGCCGTCCTTGAACGCGCGCACCACCGAGCAGTTCAAGGCCGATCTCGAGTGGATCCGTTCTCGAACGGACCGACCGTTCGGCATCAACCTCACGATCGGGCTCACCGCCAAGGATCGGCTCGAGGCGGACTTCCAGGCCTGCATCGACACCAAGGTGCCCGTGCTCATCACGAGCTATGGCAACCCCACCGACCTCGCGAAGCGCGCGCACGCCGCCGGCATGACGGTGTTCCACGACGTCATCGCGCTCGCCCACGCGAAAAAGGCCGAGGCCGCGGGCGTCGACGCCGTCATCGCCGTCGCGGCGGGTGCCGGTGGACACGCCGGACGCATCTCGCCCTTCGTGCTCTACCCGTGGCTCAAAGAGGCGCTCTCGGTGCCGATCATCGCGGCCGGTTGCATCACGACGGGACAGCAGATCGTCGCGAGTCTCTCGCTCGGCGCGCAGCTCTGCTACATCGGCACGCGCTTCATCGCGTCCACCGAGTGTGGCGCCGTCGACGCGTACAAGCAGAAGATCGTGACGGCGGGCCCCGAGGACATCGTCTACACCGACGCC
>JBDTCO010000103.1:0-49218 GCA_039923495.1 Polyangia bacterium | reverse complement strand
CGGCGCTGATCGTGCGACCCGAGCTCTCGACGCGGCATGCGCTCGAGGCGCTCGTGCCGGACAGCCTCGCCAGACCGTTCGTCGAGAACCAGGTCCTCGCCGTCGTGCTCCTCGCGCTCGCGGTCGGCCTCGCGCTCCGCAAGATGCTCGTGAGCAAGGGAGCGCAAGGACAGCAGCTCGCCACGCTCGTCGCAGAGGCGCTCCAGTTGCTCCAGCTCGTGCTCGCGTGGATCGTGCGCGCGGTGCCCATCGCGATCTTCGGCGTCGTCGCCGGCGTAATCGGCAGCACGGGGTTCGGCATCTTCCGCGCGCTGTTCTGGCTCGTCGCGACGGTCGCGCTCGGCCTCGTGATCCACGTCGCGGTGTACTACTCGCTGCTGCTGCGCATCGCTGGGAAGCGACCGCTCGCCTTCTGGCGCGCGTCCTCGGGGCCGCTGCTCACCGCGCTGTCGACGGGCTCGAGCCTCGCGACGCTGCCCGTCACGCTGCGCACGCTCGACCGGATGGGCATCCGGCCGGCGGCGAGCCGCCTCGCCGCATGCGTGGGGACCAACTTCAACAACGACGGCATCATGCTCTACGAGGTCGTCGCAGCGATCTTCATCGCCCAGCTCACGGGGCATCCGCTGCCGCCGACCGCGCTCGTGCTCCTGTGCGCGACCTCCGCGCTGGCCGCCGCGGGCATCGCCGGCATCCCCGAGGCGGGCCTCATCACGCTCGCGCTCGTGCTCGAGGCCGCGCACCTTCCGACGGAGCTGCTCCCTCTCCTGCTCTCCGTGGACTGGCTGCTCGGGCGGCTGCGCGCGACGACGAACGTGGCGAGCGACCTCGTCGTCTCGACGCTGCTCGATGCCGCCGAGCCGCCCGTCGCAGCTCAGTTCACGTCGATCTCAGCGGTGTAGTCGGCCTTGTCGCCCGCGGCGTCGCGCGCGGTGACCGCCATGAGATACGGGCCCTTCTGCACGTCGCTGGAGGTGGTAACGGTGAACGCGATCGTGTCGCCCGCGTTGGCCTCGCCGGACGACGGGCTAATTTTGATGCCACTCCCCGGCGAGAACTGCAGCGTCCACGAGATGGGACCGACGTCGCCGAAGGAGAACGGCAGGTACTTCGCGGTCGCCGTGCCGGTGCCGTCCGCACCACGCTGGACCTGGATGTATCCCGGCGAGACGGCCACGTTGAAGAACGGCCCCGCGCTCGGCTGACACGTCGCCTGGTTCCCCGCGATCGCCGCCGCCTGCGAGTACACGGTCGTGACGAGGTACGTGGTGTCGGGCAGCCCGCCGGTGGCATGCGTCGTCTCGTGCACGTTCTCGAAGACGCAGAGGTCGCTCACCTCTCCGCCGAGCAGTGACTCCTGCGTGACCCATGCGGGGTCGGTGAACGGGTACGGATCGCTCTGCGCCTCGGCGGCCTCGTGGCTGATCGTCACCGTGAGGTCATCGAACGCGCGCTTCGACGTGAGCGCATCGCCGAGACACTGCAGGTCCACGGAGTAGACGACCTTCTGCCCGTCGATGCGCTCCGTCTCCGAGTGGTAGCCCCCGTAGACGTCGCAGCCCGCCGCGCCCTGCAGCGTGGAGTGCAGCGTCGTCGGCGGGATGAAGAAGAGCATCGTGTTGTCGTTCGGCGCCGGGATGAGCCCGTCGGTGATCATGCCGGTGATGAGTCCGGTGAACTCGTTGTCGTCCATGATGTTGGGCGCGGGCTTGTTCATCACCACCACGCCCTTCGAGACGCCGGGACCCGCCCCGTACTGCGTGAGCGTGGTCATCCACCAGTCGCTCTGCACGAGGAAGCGGACGAACGCCTCCACCTTCGCGCCGAGCGCTTCGTCGCCCGGCCACACGACGGTGTAGACCTCCATCGCCGCGATCGTGGCACCGCCCGCGTTGTCGAGCGCGAGCGCCGCCGGGTGATCCGTGGGATCGCGCTGTGGCAGCGAGAGATCGACGGGATCGGCCATGTCCACGGGCGCGAGATCGGCCGGCATGGCGAGGTCGTGGGTGCTGCCCAGCCCCGAATCGTGGCAACCGACGAGAGCGGCGACAGCAGCGATGAGGAGCAGCGAACGGACACGGATCATGCGCGAGGAGCCTCCGGTGGTGCGTACTGCAACCCGAGGCCCACGCGCCTGTCCCCGGCAGTTCGCGGGGTTGCTGCACGAGTCGCCGCCACGAGTGGGCAAACGCGACGGCGAGCCCGTACGCCGGCTGGCTTGGACGCCGGGCGCAGTGCGAAGGTACGCTGCATCGATGCGTGCTCTCGTCGTGGCCTCGCTTGTCCTCGCCTGCTCGGCGCACGCCGATCCGCGCATCGGCGATGCGGCGCCCGCGCTCGAGCTGCCGGACGGTCGTGGCCACATCGTGCGGCGCACGCCCGGCCGCGTCGCCATCATCGACTTCTCCGCCACGTGGTGCGGCCCGTGCCACGAGGCGCTCGCCGCACTGCTCCCGCTCGTCACCCCCGAGCTCGAGCTCTTCATCGTCGACGTCGGCGAGGACGCGGCCTCGGTAGAGCGCCACTACGCGAGCCGCACGCTGCCGGCGACCGTGCACGTCGTCCTCGACGATCACGGCGTCGCGGCCACCGCCTGGGGCCACCGCCGCTTCCCCACGACGTTCCTCGTCGACGGCGCGGGCGTGATTCGCTTCATCAACCGTGGCTACGGGCCCGGCTATCCCGCGCGCATCGCACAGCACCTCGCGGCGCTGCACTGATGGTGCTGCGCGACCTCGTCGACTGAACGGTAGCCGGGAGGACTTCGAGACTGGCGCGCGCGATCATCGTCGTCACGGAGTACGCTGCGCGCGTGGGACTCCTCGATGAAGCAGGCCTCGAAGCGCTCGCGTCGACCGGGTGCAGCAAGTGCAAGTCGACGCGCCTGCGCTTCGGCGCGTACCTCGACGCTCTCTTGCCGATCATGGACGCCGAGCCCGTCGGCAAGATGACGTGGGTCTACGACGGCGAGAAGTTCGTCGACGGCGTCTTCGAGGTCAGCTGCGCCGACTGCAACATGGAGCTGTTCGCCGCCGACGTCTGCCCGCGCTGCCACGCGCCGGGCGGCCTCGCCAAGGCGCTCGCCACGACCAACGAGTGGCCCGTGCCGACCGAGTGCCCGTCCTGCGAGGGCGAGGAGCTGCGCTACATCGCGATGGTGCCGGCGAGCGTCGCCTACAACGGGCGCCGCGCCGACAAGCCGCGCTGCGGAACGGAGCTCCTCGACGAGGGCTTCCACGGGTACCGCGTGGACTGCAAGTCGTGCCGCACCGTCGCCATACGCGACACCTGTCCGCTGTGCAACGCAGCCCCGCCGCTCCGTCCCCGTCCGTGATGAAAGGCACGCGCTGAGGCGCGCGGAACGTCGCCTCCCCGCGACACGCCTGTCGCGATGCCGTCGGTGTGGGTGAGCGGATACCGGTAGATGAACGCGGCCTTATGATTGCATCGCGTGCCGCTCATGAAACTCACGATGCACGCGCTCCTACTCACCCTGTTGGTGGCCTGCAGTCCCACGTCCGCACCCGCGGATCTCGCGGCGGCTCCTTGTAACCCGGGCGCACAGATCGACTGCTTGAACGCGTCAAATGAAGCCTGCATCGCATGCTGCCGGGGCACCCAGGGTCCACCCGGCACCCCGTGCTTTTACGAGGGCGTGGAATGCAATTACGAAAACGCCACTCAAGTCTGCGTGAGCGGCAAGTTCGTCTGTCACGTCACCTCGGGCGTGCCCCTGGCGTGCGGCCCTGTGCCGGGCGATCTCGGCAGCGATTGAAATTCGTGTGGCGCAGGCAACGCGAATCATCTCGCCAGTGATGGCGGCTGCCGAGCGACGACTTCTATTCTGATCAGCGGTTGTTCTTCGCTGCGGCCGTGATCGGGGATTTCTGCGCTTGCGTGCGTTCGAGATCGCGAGGAGTGGCCCGCCCGGGGAAATCTGGCCCAAGGTCAGGTCGAGGGAGTGGCGATCGCCTGCCTCCCCGACCACCTGGCCAGTGGGGCTGAGCCCCGCCTTGTAGGGATAGGACTGGCCGCTCGAGAACTCGGACTGTGCGGCGCCTTCGAAGGACGGCGGCTGCAGCGTGAGCAGTCCGAGGACGATCAGCAGCGGCTGGGTGATCGAGATGATGGCGATCCCTTACTGCACCATGAGGGTCCGCCGCTCGCTCGAGCCCTCGATGCGGACCTCGCCGGCCGGGATGGATGTGCGGTCCGCGCTTGCACCCGTGTAACCACGCGGCCCGAGCGCCGCGGCCACCGACGCCTCGGCGTAGCTGGTCACGCGCCAGCCGACGGCGGTTCCGCTCGTCGGAGTCGTGATGCTCACCGGCGAGAGGTCGGGGAAGGCGATCTGCTCGGCCGCCGAGATCACGAACACTCCGACGTCGTCGTAGTCGAAGGCATAGACCCGCACGTGGCTCTCCGCCTGCGTGAGGCGGAACGCCGTACCCGAGAGAGGCACGATGGCCGCATCGCCCGGCTCGGCGAGCGCCGGCGGATCTGGTAGGGCCACGGCGCCGAGGTCGGCACCGGGGGCGAGCTTGCGCGCCACCAGGTGCACCTGGCGGCCGCTCGTGTCGTCGGCGCTGACGCGGGCGAGGAGCGAGAGGTCGTAGCTCGCTTCATCGAGCTGGGGCACCGGCATCGAGATCGTCGTCGCGCCAGCGAGCGGCTTGTTGGCCTCCCAGGGCGTGAACGTGAAGTCACCGAGCCCGATGCTGACCAGGGACTTGAGAGACGTGAAGGTGCTCGACGCCGTCAGGCTCGCGGAGAGCGGGGCGCTGCTCGCCGCGGCCGTCGTGATGTTGACGTTGGTCACGGTCTGGCCGTTGTTGATGGTCTGGTCCGCGCTCTTGCCCATCGCGAGGAAGGAGATGGTTTCTCCCATGCCCTTCCAGTAGGCGATCCGCACCGCCGTGCTGCGGCTCGTGTCCGTGGGCGAGACGAGGGCCCAACCGGTCAAGGCGCTGTAGGTCGTGACGCCCGCGTTGCCGATCCCGAGCGGTGAGATGACGATGCCCGACGTCGCGTCGGAGGGGCGCCCCAGCCCGGCGAGCCCACCATTGATCTGCCCCATCGCCCGCGGTCCCGAGGCCTTCCTGCCCTCGAAAGGGAGCATCAGCGTCGGGTCGAGCCGCTCCACACCGACGAAGAGCGCGCCGATGCGACGCGGCGGTTGGGGCGGCAGTACAGCCGACACGTCGTAGCGGCTGCTCACGCGCACGTCGAAGGGAAAGGCGGCCGGGGCCTGCACGCTGAACCTACCGTCGCTGCCGGTGACCACCAGCTGGCCCGCGATCTCCACGGTGACCTGACCCTGCGGCACACCGATGGCATCGACGACCGCACCGGACACGATGCTGCCCGCCGGGATGGGTATCCCGCTGTCGGCGCCAGCGTCTCCCGCGGGACCGTCGGTCGAGGCCGCGGCATCGGTCGGGTCGAGCTTCCCACCGTCCGGATCACGGTGGGTCGCGTTGCCGCAGGCAGCAGCACCGAGCAGTGCGAGGACGAAGATTGTTCGGGTGCGTGGCTGCACGGAGGCTCCTTGGCCGGATCGACTGGTGCGCGCTACTCGACGGTGAACTGGAACGACTCGCTGCTGGCCTCGACGAAGATCTCACCGGGCACGACGGCGCCGCGATCGACGAGCGTGCTCGTGTACCCGTTCGATCCCAGTGCCGCCGAGATGGAGGGCGCGGTGTAGCTCGTGACGCGCCAGCCGACCTTGGTGCCACTCCACGGGGCGGCGATGCCGACCGGCGAGAGATCGGGGAAGGAGACCTGCTTGTCTGTCGAGACCACGACCAGCGAGACGTCGTCGTAGTCGAAGAAGAAGGTCCGCACGCGGTCGTCCGGCTGCTGCACACGGAAGGCGGTCCCCGAGAGCGGGACGGTGCCATTGTTCAACGGCTCGATGAGGGCCGGAGGCTCCGGGAGGGTGACGGCGCCAGCGTTCGTGCCCGCCGCGAGCGCTCGCACGATCGCGCGCGCGGTGCGCGGCGCGCCGCTCGCGCTGATGGACAGGTCGTACAGCGCGCCGTCCATGACCGGGACTGGCGTCGAGAGAGGCGACGCGCCGCTCAGCAAGGCGGCGGTACTGCCGAGCTGGTTCGTCGTGTTTCCGAAGACGAGCACCGGTGAGCCGGCCATACTCGTGAAGGCGGCTGACGCCGAGACCGTCGCGCTGAGTGTCGAGGTGGTCGGCGCCGCGGTGACGATATCGACGCCCGTCTTCATCTCGCCGTTGTGGAGCATCAGCTCGGCGCTCTTGCCCGCCGCGAGGTAGGTCGGTCCATACCCTATGAACAGGACGCTCACCGCGGTCGGAGGACTGTCGACGGTCGGTGTGGTGCGGGTCCAGCTGGCCGGCGCGCTATAGGTCCAGGGGTACGCGAAGGTCCTGCCGCCGAGCGGTGAGATGACGACCCCGGCCTGAGCCGCGTCCGGACGGCCCAGCCCCGAGACCGTGAACTCGACGTTCGCCCGCGCCTGAACGGTGGGCGACACGCTGCTCCCTTGGACCGGCAACATGAGCGTCGGATCGAGGCGATCCACGCCCATGAACAGCACCCCGACGCGTCGCGTCGACGGTGGCGGCGGGAACATCCCTGGGAGCTGGACGGAGAACACGCCGCTCACGCGGAGCTCGAAGGGCAGCGCGGCGGGGGCAGGCGTGGTGAAGCGGCCATCGGCACCCGTGATGGCGAGCGCCCCTGCCACCTCGACCGTGACCTGGGCCTGCGCGACCCCGAGCGCGTCGACCACCCTGCCGGTGACCATGCTGCCCGGCGGGTTCGGGATCGATCCGTCCCCGGGAAGCGCGCCGTCGGAGGGGAGGTCGCCGTCCGTCGGCTGCTGGGCGTCAGCCCGTGTGCCGCCGTCGGCCGCTTGGCCGCTCGGCTTGCCACAGCCCATCGTGCCGAGCAAGGAGACGAGGAGTAAGGAGGGGAAGGTGATTCGCAGGGACATGGGCGCGTGGCTCCTCTGAGTACTGATCAGTTTACTGATCGACTGCGAACCAGCCGCACCCGAGCCGAGGTGGATCGAGAGTTCGTCGTGCGCCAACGCGTCGTAGGCCTTCATCACCCCGCCGAGCGTCGTGCAGGTGAGGGCCCGTCCGCCGCTGGACGCCGGCCTTCTTGGCGATGCAGGACAGGAGGCCCATGGACGCCGCTATTGCACGAAGAAGGAGAAGGTCTCGCTCCTGGCCTCGGCGTACGTCTCGCCCGGCTGGATCGCGGCGCGGTCCGATCGGTCACCCGCGTAGCCGAGTGGACCCACCGCCTCGGCAGGGGTCGCCACGGTGTAGCGCTTGACGCTCCAGTCCACCTTGGTGCCGCTCGACGGCGCGGCGATGCCGAGCATGCTGAAATCGGGGATCGCGATCTCCTTGTCCGCGGTGAGCACGAACAGCGTCGCGTCGGCGGAGACGATGCTGAAGACGCGCGCGCGGCTCTCCGGGTCCTGCACGCGCAACAGCGTCCCCGCAACGGGCACGGTGCTCGCGTTCGCCGGCTCGATGAGGGCCGGGGGATCGGAGAGGGTCTGCGCGCCAAGGTCGGTGCCGGGCGTGATCCGACGCAGAAGGAGGCTCGTGGTCCGCGCCGCGACGTTGCTCTGAAGCAACACGTCGTACTGCGCGCCGTCCATCAGCGGGACCGGCAGCGAGAAGGCGGTCGGACCGGCGAGCGTCACGCCCCTCGCGCCGGCCGCGAAGGTGGCGTTGCCGAGCGCGATGGTCGCCGAGACGGAAACGGTCTGGAGCGACGCCGAGGCGGCCACGGTGCCCGGGATCTGCACGATCGTCGGCGTCGCGGTGGTGATCGTGACGCCCGGCGTGGTCTGCCCGGCCGTGATCACGACATCGGCGCTCTTACCATAGGCGAGGAAGCTCTGGCTCGCCCCGAAGCCCTTCCAGAACAGCGCGCTGACGGCGACGGTGCGGCTGGTGTCCGCGGCGTCGGCCTTGAGCCAGCGCTGCACGAGCGAGTATGTGCCGACGCTGGCGTTGCCGACGGACCCGAGCGGCGAGATCACCACCGTGCTGGTCGCGTCCATGGGCTTGCCCAGCCCGGCCAGGGTCCCGGTGATCGTACCGCTGACGGGGTTGGCATTGGTCGGAGTCGAAGCAGCGAGCGGGAGCATGAGCGTCGGGTCGAGGCGATCGACCGCCGTGAAGAGCATGCCCACCGTCTGGATCGTCTGCATGAAGCCACCGGTGCTGAACTTCCCGCTCAGCTTGATCGAGAACGGCGTGCTCGCCGGCGCCGGCAGCGAGAAGCCGCCGGCCGCATCGGTGACCGCGAGGACGCCGCCGATCTCGACCGTGACCTGGCCCTGCGCCGAGCCCTTGGTGTCGACCACCCGGCCGGTGACCATGCTCCCCGGCGGGATGACCGTCGATCCGGCGTCACCCGCGTCCTCGAGCGTGGCCCCGTCGCTGGTGGTCGCAGGCCCGTCGCCGGTGGCGCCATCGGACGGCGCGATGACGCCGCCGTCGTTTTCGCCGGCTGGATGTCCGTTGCCACACGCGGCAGCGAGCAAGCAAAGTGCAGCAGCGAGGGCGTACGTAGCGCGGTGTACCCGCATCGTGGGTCCTTTCGAGATCAAGCCGGGGTAGGGATAAACAACAGCAAACGGTCAGTGCTTCGCTGGGTGTGATGGCGCCGCTCGACGGGCCACCCATCTTCGAGCGTGAGGTCGCGCATCATCTCACGCGATCGGGCTGCCGCTTCTTCGTGCCAAAAACCGCAATGGTCACCTCCGACCCTACGTGTCGGGCGCTCGCGCCTTCCGAAGAAAAATCGACCGCGACACAGAGGCAGATGGACATCGATCGCGGGTCGGCAACATCCACCTGCGCGATCGTCTTGCCCTCATCCAGGACCAGCCGCACTGCGCCGTTCTTGAACCCGTCCGTGAAACGCCGACGTGCTCGCCGCTCCGCCACGCTCGTCACCACATCCACCTCTGCTTGGTGTCTACGGAAAACGATCAAGCCCAGTCGGCTCTCGCGGTCCGCGACGCGCTCGGACACTCCACGTTGCAGATGGCGTCGAACTACGTGTACCTCGCGACCGCGCACGTCGCGTCCCACGTGACGCGCCTCCCGACGCTAGGTCCGGTCACGGCGAACCGCGACGACGAGGAGCAACGGCGACGACTCCCGCCGAACTCGACGCATTCGACTTAGTGACGTCAGAGCGAGATCGAGGTTACTCGGTCATGCGGCGTAACTTTTCCATTGCGTCGCGCGTCTGGGCGCCGTGCTGGCGCGCGCGCTCGTGCATGACGCGGTCATCCGTCGCGTCGAGCGCTGCCCACTTCCCGTGCTCGTGGATACAGCGCTTGAAAGCGACGTCAGTATCGATCGTCTCCGCGACGGAGTAGTAGGACTGCTTGGCCTGCCAGTTTCCGTCGCTGCCCTCTCCACCACTCCACGAGCAAGTTGCGAGCGCTTCTTTACCGGACACCTCGCAGGTATCAACCTTCGCCAGCTGACCCTTTTCGGTGGCCGCCTCTCGATTCTTGGGGGGCCACGACTCAGCGTCGGTCGCGTACTTGGCAAAGAGTTCCAACACGTCGCTCACGCCCGAGTCTGGCTTCTCCGCCGCAGCCAGGATGCGGACCGGGTTTACCGAGAGGGTGTACCAATCTCCGCCATCCTTCTCGACCATCGTACGAGACGATTTCGCAAGCCCGGCGAGGAGGTCGTCCATGATGAGGTTCAAGACTGCGCCGCGGCGGGGCCACGAGCGGCCCGTCGGTACGTCTCGAGATGCAATGTGCACCTCCGTGCACGCGATCATGAAGTCGCCGCCGAACGAAGCGACAGCGAGCGCAGCCGTCGGCAGCGGCGGCGGTGTCGGGGGCTGGGGCGTCGCGACCGCGGTGGCTGGCGCTGCGACAGGTGATGGAGCGTTGCTACCGCGGCACCCGAGCATAGCCACTGCGAACCCGACCAACCAACGCTCCATGAGCCTCCTGTGCGGGCCGACGGCCGGCCGCGCCGGACATCGTCGCACACCACGCCGCGGCGGGTCAGGCTAGGCCGCTGGAACCGGAGTGGGCTCCGGATGGGCTCCGACGCTTGGGACCCCGGACGCGCCTCGGCTGCAGAAGGCGCCCCACCGACGGTGAGGAATTGGTGAGCCCGGTGGGATTTGAACCCACGACCAATGGCTTAAAAGGCCACTGCTCTACCGGCTGAGCTACAGGCCCGAGAAGCGCCCGCAGGGTAGCTGTTCGGGGCGTGCGGTCAAGGGTGCGCTTCTTGACAGCACGCGCCGCGAGAAGAGAACGTCGCGACCACATGAAAGCCATGCTCCCATCGCGCCTCGCGCGTCCTCTCGTCGTCGTCGCGAGCATCGCCGCGGGGCTGTCGGCCTGCGCGCACAAGGGCGCGTCGACGAGCACCAAGACCGCGGCGGCGACGAAGAAAGAGGCTGCCGCGCCCACGGAGGTTCCCGTCGCGCCGGCCGCAGAGGAAGAAGCGCTCGTGAAGGTGAAGGACAAGATGTTCCCCCCCGTCGATGTGGGCTCGTGGGTCTGCGAGCCGAAGTCGTGGAACGGCAAGGAGCAGGCGGTCCTCCACTGCACGGCGCCCGCCGGCACCAAGGGCCTCATCGAGGCGCTCAAGGGCGACCCCTCCATCGCCGACGCGCAGCCCGCCAAGTAACTCGGCTTGACTTGCACGCGCCGCTGACCTAACTAGCTAACCGCACGTAAGACCCCATCGTCCAGCTGGCCTAGGACACCGGCCTTTCACGTCGGTGACACGGGTTCAAATCCCGTTGGGGTCGCCAGTAGTGAGGTTGGGTGTGTCCACCCGCGGTAGTACCCGCGTAGGAAGCGGCAAATGGACGAGGCCAAGAAGACGAGTCAGTACTTCCCCTGGCCGGCGCTATCCGTCGCGATGGGACCATTCATCGCTAAAGCTTCGGTGCGCTGGGGCATTGGTCGGGGTCACGGTCGCACCATCGCAACGCTTGAAGCGGCTGCATTGGTGGGTGCCGGGGTAGGACTGCTCGCGCTCCTTCTGAACATCGCCCAGAAGCATATGCGCGCAGCATCGCCCCCGAGACGGTTCAACCCCATAGCGACGGCAATATTCTTGGGTCTCGCCGCCGCCGCCGCGACGATCGTCGCTGACTTTCTGTGAGTTTCATTCCGTCGGCTTGAACGCGAGGATCTTCGCGTTGGTGAGCTTGAGAGGCCCGAGCATCCCTCGGGAGTAGTCTTTGCGGATGAACCGCCGGTAGTAGCGGGCAGGAACGACGGTGGCGCTGTGGCCGAGCGCCTGACTCACCTCGTCGGAGACACACCCGCCTCGAACTCCCCGGAGGCGAAGCTATGCCGCGATCCCTCGGAGAACATCAGGGCGGAGCCGGACTCGACACACCAACGCATGTAGCAGCGCATGCCGACGACGACGACGGGCGAAAGCGGGCTCCATCGCGGGAGCACGTGGTACGGTTTGTCGATGCCCCGCCCGGCGACAATCGGTTCGATCTTCGTCGTGACGCTTGCGCTCCTCGACTCCTCGGGGCGCTCCGCCCTCGCGAAGAAATCCCCGCCTGCCCCCATCGATTCGAAGGTCATCGCGGCCAAGCGCTTCTTCGAGACGGGGGAGTTCCTGTACAACCGCGGCGACTTCCTCGACGCGGCCAAGGAGTTCGAGCGCGCCTACGCAGAGGATGCGCGCCCGCGGCTCCTCTACAACCTGGCCTCGGCGTACGACAAGGGCGGTGACCGCAAGAAGGCGGTGGCGGCCTACCGCGCGTACTGCGATGGGAAGTCCGAAGGGCAAGAGGACGAACAGGCGAAGCAGCTCGCGCGGGCGCGGGCGGACGTCCTCCAGAAGGAGTTGAACGAGCTCGAGGCCGCGAGGGCCGCAGCGCTCAGGCCCGTCGAACAGCGCAAGCTGCCACCCTCGCTGCCCTACGTCGAGCCCGTCACCAAGCAGACCTTCCAGACGATGGTGGAGGTCGACGGCAAGCCCTACACGATGCTCGGCGCGGGCGCGCGCAAGGTCTCGTTGTTCAAGGTCTACGCGATGGCCCTCTACGTCGAGGACGAGCCGGCTCGCAAGCTCTTCCCAGCGTTCGCCGCCCGCGCCGGAGGCTCGGACAAGGAGACGCTGATGCGCGACGATCTGGCGTTCGAGTTCCTCATCCTCGGCGAGTTCGGCAAGATGGCGCAGCTACGATTCGTGCGCGCAGTGACCGCCAAGCAGACGCGGGACGCCTACCGCGAGGCGCTGGCCGATGATCTGTCGAGCGCCGCGCCGGCCCAGCTGAAGCAAGACACGGAGGCATTCCTCGCGCTGTTCGACGACGTGCGGGAGAACGAGAGCGTCATCATCCGCACTCGCGCCGACGGCATGATCGTCGTCGAGCTCGCGGGGAAGCGGAAGCCTGGCCCCACCAACCTGCGCCTCTCGCATGACCTGTGGACGATCTGGCTGGGACACAAGCCGATCTCCAGCGATCTGAAGAAGAACCTCATCGATCGCATCGACACGCTGGCCCGCTGACCTGTCTTCGAGCCCGTGCTCCATGCAGGCGAGCTCGCGCTTGCTGAGCGTCGGCTCCCGGCGCTCGAGTCGCGGACCATGTCGCCGCCGCGCGACATCGGGACGACGATAAGACGCACCGATTCCGTTCGCGTGAGACTCTCATCGGGCGCGACGGATTGTCGCGTGCGTATCTATTCTCCAGGGAGATCTCCATGAACAAGCTGTTGCTCGCCTTCACCGCCACGTTTGCCCTTGCTGCCGTCGCTGCACCTGCCTTCGCCGACACGAAGACGGAGACGTCCAGCGAGAGCTCGGCCGATGGGTCGAAGACGAAGACGAAGAAGGTCCACAAGTCGAAGCACATGAACGAGGACGGCACCACGACGTCGAAGGAGACCGAGACGACGACCAAGACCAAGACCGAGTAGCTCGCGCGCGGAGTCAGCCCGTGTTTTTTTACGGGCTGACTGTCATCCGCTGAGGAGCGCGCGTAACACAGCGCTCGAGTCGTTGCGTCTTGCATATGAGCGTGCATAGTGCGTCTGCGAATGACGGATGAGCGCCAACAAAAGACGCCATGTGACTGCGAGCCAAAGCGCATGTACGCGCTCGTGCCCGAGGGCTGGCGCGTCGAGTGCCTCGCGTGTCACGCGGTGTGGACCGAGCAGCACCTGGCGGTGTCGCGTCGGTCGAAGCAGCCCGCACCTCCGCACGTGTAGCTTGCTCCCCCTGCGCGGTTGAGAGACACCTCTCCGCGCAATGTCTCTTCACCAGACCGAGCTCGACCGCTACGCCAGCGCGTTCTCGTCGAGCGCGATGCTCCGCCACCTCGGGCTCGTGTGCAGCGTCGCGCCGGACGCGGTCACCATCACGCTCCCCGAGGCTCGCGACGAGCACCGCGGCGGCATGGGCAGCCAGGCGATCAACGGCGGCGTGATGTCCGCGATGTACGACTTCGCGCTGGGCAACACCGGCATCCTCCTCGCGCCGCTCCGTCGTTACGCCACCGTGCAGATCTCGCTGTCGTTCGAGCGCGCGGTCCGGGGCCGCTCCGCGCGCTGCGTTGCCACGCTCGATCGCGCAACGTCGAACATGATCTTCTCCTCGGCGCGCATCCTCGACGAGGACGGCAACGTGTGCAGTCGCGCGACGGGCGTGCTCGCGCTCGGCCGCGAGATCGGGCTCGACGACTGGTGCGCGGCCATCGCGAGCCACGGCCGCGCCTGACCCGGCGTCAGCGCGCGGCCAGACCGTCGATGAGCCGCGTCGTCATCTCGTCCGCGATCTGCTCGACGGGCCAGCGACCGCGCGGATCGTACCACTGCGAGATCCAGCTCAGCGCGCCCGCGAGCGTGAACGCGGTGAGCTTCACGTCGCCCTGCACGATCGAGCCATCCTCCATGCCCTCGGCGATGAAGCGCTGGAAGCACTGATCGATGCGGCGCTTGTCGGCACGCACGCGACCGCGCGCGCGACCGGCGAGCTCGCGATCGTCGAGCGCGATGAGGCCGCGGCCGTACTCGCTCATCATGTGCTTGGCGTAGCTCTTCATGAGCGCGCGCAGCTTCTCTCGACCGGTGCCTCCACGAGATTCGATCTCGAGCATCGTGACGTTCATGAGCTCGAAGCCGAGTCGGTAGCACTCGACGAGGATCTCTTCCTTGTTCGCGAAGTAGTTGTAGAGCGCGGGCTTCGTGATCGTGAGCCGGCGCGCGATCTCCGTGAGCGTCGCGCGGTGGTAACCGACCTCGAGGAACAGCCCCATCGCGGTCTTCAGCACGGCCCTGCGCTTGTCGTCGCGCTGGCGCGAGCGATCGGCGAATGGCTGGTGTGCCTTGAGCTTCTGGGTCGCGGGCATCCGCGCACATCGTAGCGTCTTCGCAACAGGTGTCCAGCGGGTCACTCAGGTTACCCGCGGGACACTTTTGACCTTGACCCCGTCACGGACGCGGACCAGATTGTGCGGACATTCACCGCCGGCATCGCCGCCGCCGAAAGGAACATCGTGAGCAACGAAGCATTCGTCTACGACGCCGTCCGAACCCCCCGCGGCAAAGGGAAGAAGGGCGCGCTGCACTCGGTCAAGCCCGTGTCGCTGCTGACCGGCCTCATCGATGCGCTGCGCGATCGCAACCCCACGCTCGACACGAACCGCATCGACGACATGGTCGTCGGCGTCGTCACGCCCATTGGTGATCAGGGCGCCGACATCGCGCGCACCGCGGTGCTCGCGGCCGGCCTGCCGAACACGGTCGGGGGCGTGCAGCTCAACCGCTTCTGCGCGTCCGGGCTGGCGGCCATCAACTTCGCGGCGCAGCAGGTCCGCTCCGGCTGGGAGGGCATGGTCATCGCCGGCGGCGTCGAGTCGATGTCGCGCGTGCCGATGGGCTACGACGGCGGCGCGTGGGCCATGGACCCGGCCACGAGCTACGACACGTACTTCGTGCCGCAGGGCATCTCGGCCGACCTCATCGCGACCATCGAGGGCTTCTCGCGCGATGACGTCGACGCGTACGCCGTGCGTTCGCAGCAGCGCGCCGCGGTCGCATGGACAGAGGGTCGCTTCAAGCGGTCCATCGTTCCGGTCCGCGATCAGAACGGGGTGCTCATCCTCGACCACGACGAGCACATGCGTCCCGACACCACGGCGGAGTCGCTCGGCAAGCTGAATCCGGCCTTCACCATGATGGGCGAGGCCGGTGGCTTCGACGCCGTCGCGCTGCAGAAGTATCACCAGGTCGAGAAGATCGACCACGTGCACACGGGCGGAAACTCGTCGGGCATCGTCGACGGCTCCGCGCTCGTGCTCGTGGGCTCGGAGAAGCTCGGCAAGGAGATGGGCCTCACCCCGCGCGCGCGCATCGCAGCGGTCGCCACGTCGGGCGCCGACCCGACCATCATGCTCACGGGCCCCACGCCTGCGACGCAGAAGCTGCTCGCGCTCGCCGGGCTCAAGGTCGACGACATCGATCTCTTCGAGCTCAACGAGGCGTTCGCCTCCGTGGTGCTGAAGTACCAGCGCGACCTCGGCATCCCGTCGGAGAAGCTCAACGTCAACGGCGGCGCCATCGCCATGGGTCATCCGCTCGGTGCAACGGGCGCGATGATCTTCGGCACCATGGTCGACGAGCTGGAGCGCCGCAAGGCCAAGCGCGCCGTCGTCACGCTGTGCATCGGTGGCGGCATGGGCGTCGCCACCCTCATCGAGCGGCTGTAGGAGATGACCATGAGCGAGACCAACACCATCCGCTGGACCAACGAGGACGGCATCGTCGTCCTCACCATGGACGACCCCAACCAGGGCGCCAACACGATGAACGCGGCGTACCTCCGCTCGATGCGCGAGACCGTCGACCGTGTCCTCAAGGAGAAGGACGCCATCAAGGGCATCATCCTCACCTCCGCCAAGAAGACGTTCTTCGCCGGCGGAGATCTGAAGGACCTCATCAAGGCGCGTCCCGAGGATGCCGAGCGCCTCACCACGTGGGGTAACGAGCTCAAGGCGCAGCTGCGCGCGCTCGAGACGTGCGGCAAGCCCGTCGTGGCGGCGATCAACGGCACGGCGCTCGGCGGCGGTCTCGAGATCGCGCTCGCCTGCCACCGTCGCATCGCGGCCGACGTGAAGGGCTCGCTCATCGGCCTGCCCGAGGTCACGCTCGGTCTGCTTCCCGGCGGCGGCGGCGTCACGCGCACCGTCCGCATGATGGGCATCCAGGAAGCGCTCATGAAGGTCCTGCTCCAGGGCCAGCGCTACAAGCCGTCGGAGGCCAAGAAGCATGGCCTCGTGGACGAGCTCGTCGGCACCGTCGAGGAGCTCCTCCCCGCGGCGAAGGCGTGGCTCGCCACGAACCCGAGCGCCAAGCAGCCGTGGGATCTGCCCGGCTACAAGATCCCCGGCGGCACGCCGATGACGCCGTCGTTCGCCGCGACGCTGCCCGCGTTCCCCGCGAACCTGCGCAAGCAGGTCAAGGGCACGATGCCGGCACCGCGCGCGATCATGGCCGCGGCCGTCGAGGGCTCGCAGGTCGATATCGAGTCGGCGTTCCTCATCGAGACGCGCTACTTCACCGAGCTCGCCATCGGTCAGGTAGCCAAGAACATGACGAAGGCGTTCTTCTTCGACCTTTCGGCCATCAACGCGGGCGCCAGCCGTCCGAAGGATCAGCCGAAGACCACCGTGAAGAAGGTCGCCGTCATCGGCGCCGGCATGATGGGCGCGGGCATCGCGTACGTGTGCGCGAAGGCCGGCATCGACGTCGTCCTCAAGGACATGAGCCAGGAGGCCGCCGACAAGGGCAAGGCGTACTCGACGAAGCTCGTCGACAAGGGCGTCTCGAGGGGCAAGGTGCCCAAGGAGAAGGGCGACGCGCTCCTGGCGCGCATCACGGCGACCGCCGACTACAAGGATCTCGCCGGCTGCGACATGGTCATCGAGGCCGTGTTCGAGAGCGAAGGGCTCAAGCACAAGGTCTTCGCCGAGCTGCAGGGCGTCGTGAACAAGGACGCCGTGCTCGGCTCCAACACGTCGACATTGCCCATCACGAAGCTCGCCGAGGGCGTCGAGCGTCCGGCCGACTTCATCGGTCTGCACTTCTTCTCACCCGTCGACAAGATGCCGCTCCTCGAGATCATCGCCGGCAAGAAGACGAGCGACGCCACGCTCGCGAAGGCGTTCGACCTCGCGGCGCAGATCGGCAAGACGCCGATCGTCGTCAACGACAGCCGGGGCTTCTTCACGAGCCGCGTCATCGGCACGTTCCTCAACGAGGCCATCGCGATGGTCGGCGAGGGCCTCGCGCCCGCGTCGATCGAGCAGGCCGGCGCGCAGGCTGGCTACCCCGCCACGCCGCTTCAGCTCATGGACGAGCTCACGCTCACGCTGCCGCGCAAGATCCGCAAGGAGGCCGAGGACGCAGCGAAGGCCGCGGGCAAGGAGTTCCCGCTGCACGCGAGCTACGGCATCATCGACACGCTCGTCGAGAAGTACGACCGCAAGGGTCGCTCCACCGGCGGCGGGTTCTACGAGTACGGCGCCGACGGCAAGCGCACGCACCTGTGGACGGGCCTCGCCGAGCACTTCGTGAAGAAGGGCCACAGCATCCCGTTCGAGGACATGAAGGAGCGCATGCTGTTCGCCGAGGCGCTCGAGACCGTGAAGTGCTTCGACGAGGGCGTGCTCCGGACCGTCGCGGATGCGAACATCGGCTCGATCATGGGCATCGGCTTCCCGCCCTGGACCGGTGGCGTGATCCAGTACATCAACGGGTACGAGGGTCCGTCGGGCAACGGCCCGCGCGGCTTCGTGATGCGCGCCCGCCAGCTCGCCGAGCGGTACGGCAAGCACTTCCTGCCGCCCGCGTCGCTCGTCGAGATCGCCGAGAAGGGCAAGCTCTGGGAGTAGCGCGGCAGGGCAGCAGCTCCCGATCAGCGCGGCAGGTTGTGCGGCCGTTCGGGAAGCTGCGGCTCGAGCGTATCCGTCAGCTCGGCCGTGAGCGGTGAGTAGGCTTCCCGGTAGGTGCTACCGGGGAGCAGCTTGCCGAGCTCGAACAGCACGTAGCGCGCCATCTCGCTGTACAGCTCGTCGCCCACATCGTGCGCCTCCACCGTCGCGTAGCCGAGCGACGTGAGGTGCCGCAGATCGATGACGAGGCTGCCGTGGCTCGCGGGCTCGTGACGCAGGCGGGCGAACTGCGGGCCTCCATCCACCACCGGCGCGAGCTCGGGCTGATAGCCCCAGCGACGCAGCGGCTCGAGCAGCTCGTCGACGCGCACCGCTACCGCCACCTGCTTGGGATCGCGATAGAGCGACCAGTCCTCGCGGCTCATGCGCGGCCCGCGCCGACGTCGCGTCGTGAGCCATACCACCAGCAGCACCACGAGCAGTGCGCCGAACGTCGTGATGAACGGGACCATTTACGTACCTCCGCAGTCGACTGGACGACCGTGTGTGTAGCAACCAAAGTCGTCGGCGAGCACGCTGTGACCCTGCTCGGCGAAGACCACGACGTGTGCGCCCGCGGTTGCAGGTAGACACACGTCGCGTAAAAACTCGTCATTGCGACCGAGCACGGGTGCGCCGTCGTCGATGCGCACGCCCGCCCCTGCCCTGCTGCCGGCCATCACGAAGCAGACCTCGTCGACGCCCTCGCGCAGCGCAGGTGAGGTGAGCGTTCCCGCTCCGGTCGACGCGAGATAGCCGTGGCCCTCGACGCCGCGCACGGTGCTCCCGACGGCGATCTGGCGAACGGCCACCGGCGCCCCCGCGGCGGTCCAGCCCATCGTGTCGTTGCCGTCGAAGACCCAGCGCTGCGCGTCCTTCACCTTCGTGTCGCCGAGCGCGCGGGCCTGCTCGGGGAGGCCGTCGGCGGCATAGCACCACGCGAGCGCGGCCTTGCCTTCGTCGGTCGGGACGAGGCCCGTGGTGACAGCGGCCCACGTCGCCTCCGACGGCAGGTTCGCGGCATGCGCGAGCAGCGCGATGGTGCCGAGCTTGTCGGCATCCGGCGCGAGGCGGAAGTCGCGCAGCGCTTCGTGGAGGCGCGCAGCATCGCGATCGCGATACTGCGCGCGGGGCGACAGGCGCAGCCCCTCGAGGTGCTTGCGCGCGAACGACAGCGACGGGTTGGCTCGCAGCGCGAGGAGGTAGTCGGCGAACGCGGCCGCGGTATCGCCGGTGGTCCGCTCGTGATCGGCGCGGGCCTCGAGCTTCGCGCCGACGTCCGCCGTGTCGAGCTCGAGCCGCTGCGCCGTCGGGACATCGAGCCGCTCGAGCGCGGTCAGCACCTCGGGGACGCCGGGGCGCGGCTTCACCATGGGTTTGACGCCGTTGTAGCCGTCCTTGAGTGGCGTGCAACGCGCTGCGATGCAGAGCTGCAGGTCACCCATGGGACGCGGCATGCGCACGTGGACGATCTCGCCCGCACGCCAGCGCTGCACCGTGTAGAGCTTGTCCTCGAGCCGCGTCGTGACGCTGCCGCGAACCTCGGGGACCACGCCACCCACTCGTCTCGGCAGCAGCCACGCCTCGAGCTCGGGGCCCACATGGACGCCGAGCACGTCGATGCCGTCTGCATCGCCCGTCATCAACGGCTTGCGTGGGTCGACGTCCTCCGCGAGGAACACGCTGCGATCGACGGTGATGTCCGCCATGCCCGACGGCACGTAGCGGTCGATGAACTCGGGGTAGAGCTGCAGCCCATCGTCGAGCCAGAAGCCCGCGAGGCGCATCAACGTGGGCCGACGCTCGCCGAGCACGTACTCGCGCTCGATGGACGGATCCTTGCGTGAGCGCGCGAGCGTGACGTCTGCGAGCATGCCGAGATCGACGATGGGCATGCCCGAGTAATACGAGGTACCGCCGAGATCGCCATCGAGCGCGGAGGGATGCGCCACGTGGTAGCGGGCGGCGACTTCCTTGTAGTGCAGGCCGCGCTTGGCGACAAACGCCGCGGGCACCGGGTAGTTTCCGTGCCGCTCCCAGCTGTGCTTGAGCGAGATGGGCAGCACGAGGGCGGCGCACGCGACGATCGGGATCGCGCGGACCCACCATCGCGAGCCGAGTCGATCGACGCCGTTTATCGCCAGCGCGCACAGGAGCGGCACGCCCGCGACGAGAAAGCGACCTTCCGACATCCAGTCGCCGCGCGCATAGATCGGGAAGAAGACGATCGCGCCGAGCGCGAGCACGACGATGATGCGGTACGTCCAGCGCCGGCCGGGGACGAGCGCGAGGAGCGCCGGTACGACGAGCGCGAACAGCCAGTAGCGCATGACGAAGCCGAGCACGTAGCTCCAGCCCTGCGAGCGGTAGTCGACGAGCTCACGGAAGCGGAAGGCACTCGACACCTTCGCGTAGAACGTGTTGGGCACAGGCCACGCGTAATAGACGTAACGCCACGCCTCGTGCGCGAGCACCGGTACGAGCGCGAGAAACAGCCACAGCTTGCGCCGCTGCCCGCACGCGAGCGTGTACACGAGGCCGAGCACGAGGATCGACGCACCGTCGGGACGCGTCAACGCGCAGCCAGCCGCGAAGATCGCCGACCACGGGAAGGCCGTGGCGTCGTCACGCTCGAACACGAGGCGCGCGAGGCAACCGACGACGAGCGCGGTGTACAGGCCCCCCTCGAGGCCGCTCATCGACCAGTACGCCACGGGCGGGATGAGGGCGACGAGGCACGCGGCAGCACCGTCGAGCACATCCGGCGCGCCGCGGACCGCGTGGCAGAGGCGCGCGGTGCCGAGCACGACGAGCACGCAGAGCAGCGCGCCGAGCAGGTGCGCCAGCAGGAACGGATCGGCACCGAGCCGGATGCCGCCGGCGAGCAGCGCGACCCACAGGAAGTTCGTGTAGCCTTCGACGCGCTCGCCGCCCGGCGTGATGACCGCGCCCGCGCCGTGCGCGATGCTGCGCGCGTACGAGAAGCTGATCGCGGCATCGTCGACGAGGAAGCCGGAGAACCAGAGGCAGTGCGCCACGGCGAGCAGCACGGCGAGCAGCAGCAAGACCTTGCGAGTGTTCACCACCAGCCTCCACGTGAGCCCATCTCGAGCTTCTTCATCGTGGAGCCGACCGGCGCCACGACCACGACTTCATTGGTACCGGGAACGACGAGCGTCTTCGGCACGACGGCGTGATAGCCCGCGGTCACGCGCTGCGCCGGGACGACGGTGCCGTTCCAGCGGAGCTCGAACGCGCCTTGCGGGAACGTGCCGACGATCGTGAGGTCCACGAGCTCCTGCGCGAACATCTCGGCGAACATGCGAACGGGCCCTTCGACCGTCGGTGGGGACTTCTCGTCGGTCCAGCGCAGCCCCTCGGCCACGCCATCGCGATACTTCCGGTCGAGCTCGAGCGTGTGGTTGAGCAGCGTGCGCCACTGGCTGTCGCGGTCGAGGATGAACGCGCCCTTCGTCAGCTCGAACGCCGCGGGCTTGGCATGGTGGATCGCGCTCCAGATCCAGCCCGCGGGCTGGCAGAACGGATAGCCGACGTTGCGCGCGATGGAGACGAGCCACGCCGGCGCGTGGACCTCGTTCTCGAGCACGGCCGCGAACGAGCGCGTCGCACCACCGGGCGAGCCCATCTTGCGGAGGCGCAGCAGCTCTACGCACATGAAGTTGAGGAACGTGGTGAACACGATGAACGCGAGCAGCAGGCCGCGCCACACGCGGTGCGCGGCGCAGCGGTCCCAGAGGTAGCCGACACCGAGCCCGAGCAGCACGACGCAGTCGCTGAGGCGCCGCTGTCCGTATCCGAAGCCGCCGGTCACCATCCACGCACAGGAGACGATGTAGAGGTCCGCGAGGAACGAGATGCTGAAGAGCGCGGTCAACGTGGCGAGGCCGGCCACCGTGCGTCGACGGAGCGCATCGACGTAGAGGAGCGCGACCCCGAGGACCGCTGCGTACGCGAGCGGCGTCCATGGGAAGAGCCCCCCGCGGCTCGAGAACAGCGTGACGACGAAGAACGGCTCGCCGAGGCGCAGCGGCTCGGCCTGCACCGGCCTCCACGCGCCCGAGTAGTAGTGCCACACGAAGAGCTGCGGCGAGAACGCGAGCGCCGCCATCGCGACGAGGAGCACCCCACCGAGGAGCCATTGCGTGCGCCTTGGGCCGCGCGCGAGGTACCACAGCGTCTCGAGGCCGATGGGCGCGAGCCACACGAGCTCCTGCGCGCGCACCGACATGCCGTAGCCACCGAGTAGCCCGAGCCACATGAAGCGCTGCCAGCGCGACTGCCCGCGCGTGCGATCCCAGTACTCGAGCGAGACGGCGACGACCATGAACGCGATGCCGTGCTGGTAGAACGGGTGGTGCGAGGTGTACCAGAGCAGCGGCGTCGCCCACACGGTGACCGCGGCGCCGAGCTCGGAGGCACCGACGGACAGATAGCGCAGGTAGAGCTTGAGCAGCTGGCGCCAGCCGACGAGCACGGAGAGCAGCGTGCCGAGGCCCGTGACCCAGACGTGGATGGGCATCGCGCCCGTGTCGGGGCCGGACTTGAGCACGTGCAGCGCGATCAAAATCGACTCGGGGACGGCAACGAGCAGGTAGAACGGCATCCAGATCAGCGTCGGGCCGATCGGGCAACGGTTCGGCATGTGGTGACCGGGGCCGAACTCGCCGAAGAACCGCAGGAACTGCGGCGCGGCGAGCTTCATGTCGAGGGTGCGGTAGTAGAAGATCGACTTCAGGTAGAGAAACGCGAACCAGCCGTCGCCTGCGGCCTTGCCCTGGTACGCGCCCCACGTCACGGCGTAGTGCACGACGAGGATCGCCATCGCGACGAGCGTGAAGCGATGGCCGAGGCACAGCCACGCGACCATGCGACGCAGGCGCTCCATCACGGCTCTTCCGTCATCGCGTGCGTGCGGTGGTACAGCGTCCAGTCGTTGCGCTTCTCCACCACCTCCACGGACGGCTCGCGATCGAAGTACTCGGGTGCGTCACGCACGAGGTAGTAGTCGAACTCGGGCGCAGCGCGAAAGGTGAACGAGTCGGCGAGCGCGGCGACCGGCGCGGTGCTCTTCTGCTTTGGCCGGATCGGAATGCCCTGGTCGAAGATGTGCGCGCCGAAGCCGCCGTGGAGCGCCATCGGCCACGAGCCGAAGTGCCAGTACACCGGGCCTGCCGTCGCGGGATCGCCGCTCCGCTCCGCGGAGCCCTTGCCCTTCACCATGCCGCGGTAGTCGACGAACGTGCTGGCACCGTCGGGGATGTGGTCGCACAGGTTCATGAACGAGGCGTTGCGACGCGAGAAGCTGCGGTAGAGGCGCGAGAGCTGAAGAGGCAGCACGAGGCCGGCCACGACGACGGGCAGGAACACGAGGCGCTGCTTCCCCGTGAACGTGCCCGATGGCAAGAGCAAGAGGAGGGGCGCCATCATCGACGGGATGCGAGGCGACACGAACCACCACGACATCGGCTTCGAGATGGAGTACGGCAGCGTCACGTACTCGAGCCCCATGAGCACGAGCAGCACGACCAGCGCGGGCGCCCCCTTCGCGCCGCGCCACCACAGAAGCGCGAGCGTCGTCACCACGAGGACGGCCAGGACGACGCCATCGATGCGCCCGGGGAACAGCTCCATCACGCGACGCGGCCACTCGCCGACGGCTGCCGGAAAGCTCTTGAACACGCCCTCGAAGCCGCCCTGGCCCTTCATGTACACGCCCTCGACGCGGTCATCCCAGATCGCATAGAGCGCGAGCAACACCGATGGGGCCATCGCCACGGCAGCGACGACGATCGCGCGCACGCTGCGACGCCACATCCACAGCAGCACGATGGCCCCGAGCCCGAACATCGCCCACGGCAGGATGTGGAACGCGTAGGCGAGCACGCACAGCGCACCGAGGCCGAGCGCGCGCCTCGTCGTGGGCTCGCGCAGGACATACAGCAGCTGCGCGAGCGCGAAGCCGGAGAGCGCGACGCTCATGAGGAACGACGAGAAGCCGTAGATCCAGTTCTGGTTGAAGGCGAGCGGGAAGGCCCCGAGCGCGAGCCATGGGCTGCGGCCGAACGCGCGCGCAACGGAGAGGATCGACAGCGGGAACAGCACCAGATACGCCGACAGGAACACCTTGTTCGCGAGCTCGATCGGCATCGCGTACATGAGGAGATCGATGGTCGCGTAGAAGGCCAGGTACGGCACGGGCCGGATGCGCAGGTTGTAGAAGTCGGCGATGTGGAACGCCGGGTCGTGGAAGCTGTGCCAGCCCCGGGCGAGCGCGAGGTGACTCGGCGTATCGAGCATCGGCAGGAGGCGCTGGCTCCACACGGGTACGAGCGCCACGATCGTCAGCAAGAGCCAGACGAGCGCGAGCCCACCCTCCCACGTCACGAGCTGTCGCAGCTTCCCGTTCATTCGACGCAAGCCTACCGATAGGCGACGAGGTTGGCGAACCAGCAGTCGTCGTTGTCGATCATCTTGCCGAGGCGGACCTTGCCTTCGCGCTCGCTCCACACCTCGAAGTCGGAGAAGCCGGCCTCGAGCGCCACATCGCGCACCTCCGGCGGCGTCCACAGGCGCCAGTCGTACGAGAATGCCTTCTTCATCGAGCGACCGCCGCCGAGCTCGAAGTGGATGTGCGCGAGCATGTTGCGGTTCGTCGCGTTGACGTGCGCGTGCTCCCACACGTACGTGAACGACGGGATCTTCTCGCCGTCCGCGGTCTTGCTGGCTGGCTTGCGCGTCTTCTCGACGAGCGGCTTCTCCGCATCGGTGCCGCCGAAGCTGTTGAGCAGCAACATGCCGCCCTCGCGCAGGCTCTTGCGCGAGGCGACGAGGTACGCGAGGAGATCCTTCCGCTCGCGGAAGATCCACCACGAGAAGTTGAGCCCGCACGCGATGTCGACCAGCGGCCTTCGTGCCACGCGCACATCACCTTGCACGAGCGTGAGGCGCTCCTTCACCTCGGGCACGAACGGCAGGCGACGACGGCGCGCCCACGCGAGCGGCTCCGGGTCGAAGTCGACACCAATGGCGCGGTTGTCGGGGTGGCGCAGCGCCCACGCCGTCGCGAGCGCGGCCGTCGCGCAGAAGTCCTCGCGGAGGAGGCGCGCCTCGCGACCGTTGCGCTTGCGATACAGCTTCGCCATGTTGTCGAGGTCCCAGTCGGGCTCCTGCACGGAGGCCTCGTACAGCGCGTACTTGTCGGGACGTCTCGTGATGGTGGCCGGCATGCGCCCTCCTCTATCACGCACCGCGTGTATCGAACACGCGTTGCGGTGCATCAATCGCTGTACGCTGTCTCGTTGGATGTCCGCCGCCGAACCCATCATCGAACCCATGATCGAGCTCCGGGCCGCCGTGAAGCGCTACGGCGACGCCATCGCGCTCGGACCCACCGACCTCTGCATCGAGCGCAGCAAGACCACGGTGCTCATCGGCGGCAGCGGCTGCGGCAAGTCCACGCTGCTGCGCCTCATCGTCGGGTTGCTCCTCCCCGACGCGGGCGAGGTGCGTTTCGAGGGCGTGCTCGTCACGCCGAAGACCGTCACGTCACTGCGGCGGCGCATGGGCTACGTCATCCAGGACGGCGGCCTGTTCCCGCACCTCGCCGCGCGCGACAACGTCGCCCTCATGGCACGCTACCTCGGCTGGTCAGAGGCGCGAATCGACGCGCGCATGACCGAGCTCGGCAGCCTCGCGCGCCTCGGCGTCGATGCACTCGCGCGCTACCCCCGCGAGCTGTCGGGCGGCCAGCGCCAGCGCGTGAGCCTCATGCGTGCGCTCATGCTCGACCCCGACGTGCTGCTCCTCGACGAGCCGCTCGGCGCGCTCGATCCCGTCATCCGCTCCGAGCTACAGGACGACCTGCGGGTCGTGGTGCGCGAGCTCGGCAAGACATGCGTGCTCGTGACGCACGATCTCGGCGAGGCCGCGTACCTCGGCGACGTCCTCGTGCTCATGCGTGACGGCCAGATCCTGCAGCGCGGCACCGTCGACGAGCTGGTGAACGCGCCGGCCGATCCGTTCGTCACGCGCTTCGTCAAGGCGCAACGGACCCTCGCGCTGTGAAGCGCGGCCCATGAAGCGAGTTGCCATCGCGTTCCTGCTGCTGCTGTCCGCGTGTGGACCGCCGCATGTGACGGTGGGCTCGAAGAGCTTCACGGAGTCGGTGCTGCTCGGCGAGGTCGCGACGCAGGTGCTGCGCGCCGCCGGCATCCAGGCCGAACATCGTCGCGAGCTCGGCGGCACGCGCATCGTGTGGGACGCGCTGCTCGGTGGACGCGTGCAGGTCTACGCCGAGTACACCGGGACGCTGCGCGCCGAGATCTTCCCGAACGAGCCCGATCGCGAGCTCGGCGAACTGCTCGCCGAACGCGGCATCGTGATGAGCGCACCGCTCGGTTTCGCCGACTCGTACGCCGTCGGCATGCGCGAGGAAGTGGCCCAGCGGCTCGGCATACGGACGCTCTCCGACCTGCGCTCGCACCCGGAGGTCATCCTCGGCCTGTCGCACGAGTTCATCGAGCGCGCCGATGGCTGGCGTGGCCTCAAGCGTCGCTATGGGCTGCGCAACGAGGTGAAGGGCCTCGACCACGACGTCGCGTATCGCGCGCTCGATACGAACGAGATCGGCGCTGTCGATCTGTACTCCACCGACGCGGAGATCGCGCACCGCCATCTGCGCGTGCTCGTCGACGACGAGCACTACTTCCCGGCGTACCAGGCGGTTCTGCTCATGCGTCGCGATCTGTTGCCCGCTGCGCGCACGGCCCTCGACAGGCTCGCGGATGCCATCTCCGACGAGCGCATGATCGCGATGAACGCGAGGGTCACGCTCGAGCACGAGAGCGAGCGCGCTGTGGCTGCGGAGCTGCTGGCCGATCGGCTCGCGGTACGGCCCACGGGTCGCGATCCCACGCTCATCGAGCGCATCGCGAGACGCACGTGGGAGCACCTCTATCTCGTCATCGTGTCGCTGCTGGCCGCCATCGTCGTTGCGCTGCCGCTCGGCGTGCTCGCGGCGAAGCGTCGTCGCATCGGTCACGTGGTGCTCGGAGCGGTCGGTATCCTGCAGACGGTGCCGTCACTGGCGCTCATCGTGCTCATGATCCCGCTGCTCGGCATCGGCCGGCTGCCCGCGCTCGCCGCGATGTTCCTGTACAGCCTGCTGCCGATCGTCCGCAACACGGCCACGGGCCTGCTCGATCTCGCGCCATCGCTGCGCGAGTCGGCGGAGGCGCTCGGGCTGTCGCCATGGGCACGCCTCCGGCTCGTGGAGCTGCCGATCGCTGCGCGCTCGATCCTCGCCGGCATCAAGACCTCGGCGGTGCTCAACGTAGGGACCGCCACGCTCGGCGCCCTCATCGGCGCGGGTGGCTACGGTCAGCCGATCCTCGCGGGCATCCGGCTCGACGATTCCGGCAAGATCCTCGAGGGCGCCATCCCGGCGGCGCTGCTCGCGCTCTTCGTGCAGTGGCTCTTCGAGCTGGTCGAGCGCTTCGTCGTCCGGGATCGCGGGTAGCGCGCGAGCCTCAGCTCAGGCCGAGGTAGATCGCCTCGTGCATGCCGGCGAGCGTCATCGCGTTGCCGAGGATCGTCTCGAGGTCTGCTGGGATGACGGGCGCAGCGTGCTTCAATCCCCGACGGTGCGCGCGGCCTGCGAGCGTACCGAAGTGCGCGACCAGCGTCGTCAGCTCGTGGCCGTGAACCTGCGTCCAGTCGAGTCGATCTTCCTGCGGTGCGAGCCTGCGGCCGAGGCACGCGCGCCCCTCGAGCGTCGTCTCGCCGAGCATGCGCGGCGGCTGACCGAGCAGCGCCTGCGCTGCCGTGCGCACCCGCGCGACGGGCGAGAGCGCAGGGCCCGCGAACAGCGCGTTCGACGACGGTTCGCCCTGCGCCTTCAGATCGAAGATGAACGCACCGTCCGGTCCGCCCTTGCCGCGCGTCAGCACCGCGACGCGCAGTGCGCCGAGGCTGCCGGTGCCGGCAACGCGGAAGGCGCAGTCGAGGACCTCCAGCGCCGCGTCGGACGGTCGCTCGTCGTCGGGCAGGCTCCTCGCGTACGCGGCGAAGGCGGGCACGACCGCGCCGCCGATCGAAGGCGGGAGATCACGGTAGCGCGCCCCACGAGGGAAGCGTCGGTGCTTGCCGACGAGCTCGGTGCGTCCGTCGAGGAGCGCGCGGCGATCGCGGCGACCCACGCGGTCGAGCAGGACGTGCACGCAGTCGGGAGGCGCGAGAGGCTGATCCTGCACGAGCGCCTGCGCCCACGCCGAGAGCAGCGCCCGCCCGAGCGCCGCGCGATCCTTGCCATCGATGCCGAGGTCGCGCGTGCCGAGCAGAAGGCTCGTGGTGAGACGCAGCAGGTCGAGGTGCACTGGGCCGACGGTCGCGTCGTCGAAGTCGTTGATGTCGAAGACCACGCGACCGGCGTCCGTGTCATCGGCGACCGTGAGCGCCGACGGACGATACGCACCGAAGTTCTCGATGTGCAGATCGCCGACCATCCAGCCCGTCGCAGCGGGGCCCGCTGCGAGCTCGGGCCACGTGGCGCAGAGCTCGTAGAACAGCGGCGCGGCGCCGCGCAGGAGCGCGAGCGGCGAGCCGGACATGCGCTCGGCCTTGTGCGCAAGGAGCGACTCGTCCCCGATGCGCGCACGATCGATCTCGCGCTGACGCGCAGCCCACGCGGGCGCCGAGAACGCGCTCACTCGCCGAGCCCGAAGAAGTCGCGGATCCGAGCGAGCAGGTCCTTCTCCGTCGGTGCAGCCGTGCCGAGCTTCGCTCGCTCCTGCTCCTTGGCGAGCGAGCGCTCGCGCTCCGTGAGCAACTTGCCGATCTGCTCGGCGAGCGCCGGATTGTTTTTGAGCACGCCCTCGATGAGCGCGCGGTCGAGCACGTAGCAGTCAACGTCCTCCGCCGCGACGACGGTCGCGCGACGTGGCGCTCCGGTAAGGAGGCTCATCTCGCCGAAGAAGTCGCCGACGTGTAGCTGCGTGAGCTCGTGCGCGCTGTCACCGACGTCGAAGCGCACGGAGACGGTCCCCTTCACGAGCACGAACAGCGAGTCGCCCACGTGACCCTGGCGGATGATCGCCTCGCCGCGGCAGTAGCGGTGAAAGCGGAGCCCGGCCGCGAGCTGCCCGCGCTCCGCCTCGTCGAGCGGCGCCAGGAACGCGATGTGCGCGAGCGTGCCGAGGCGCTTGTCGAGATCGCGCGCGCGCTGTCCTTCTTCCTCCGAGACCTGCGTGAGGTGCACGGTTCGACCGGGCAACGTCATCTCGAGCTCGGCGCGGTGGAGCGCGTACCAGATGCGCTTCTTGACCTCCGAGTCGGTGCCGTCATCGGGTCGGATGTCGACGAGGCGGTAGCGCACGGCGTACTTCGTGCCCATGTCGTCGAAGTCCCAGACGATGCAGTCGGGCGGCGTGACCTCCGAGACATTGGGCGTGCCGACGAGCGCCTGGAGCACCGCGTCCACGACACGGTTCGGCGGATGCCTGAGCGCCGCGTGGAAGTAGACCCACTGGCGGTGCTGCAGCGAGCCGTGCTGGAAGCGCACGACCTGCGCCCGGTTCACGAGCGTGTTCGGAAAGATGACCTGATCGCCGTTGCGGGTCTCGATGAGCGTCGAGCGCCAGCGGATCTCTTGCACCTTGCCGGTGACCTTGTCGTCGACGCGGACCCAGTCGCCGATGTTGAACGCGGAGTCGAGCTGCAACGCGATGCCCGAGATGATGTTACCGAGCGTGTCCTGCAGCGCGAGGCCGATGACGACGGTGATCACGGCCGACGTCGTGACGAGGTGCAGGACGTTGACGCCCGAGCGCGAGAGCAGGACCACGAGCAGCACGCCGCACGCGACCGCGGTCGTGACGTCGCGCAGGATGCGCGGCACGCTCGACCTGCGACCGAGGACCCCATCGAAGAACAGCAGCGACAGCGTGCTGATGACGCCGAACGACAGCGCGATGACCCCGGCCAGCGCGACCCACTGGTACGCATCGTCCGCGACGCCGAGATAGAGGAGCTCGGTCCGCGCGAAGATCGTGACGATGTAGAACACCGCCAGGATCGACGCCGTACGCAGGTGCGGTCGCGAGCGCGGCGGCAGCAGAGCGCGACCAAAGAGCAGCAGCAGGACGAGGATCGCGCCGGTCCACGCGGCGGCGGGATGAGTCGCGAGCTCGGCGCGCGCGTTGCTCCAGAACGCCCCGGCGTGCCACTCCGCCGGGGCGCACAGCAGGAGATCGGTGGACGGCCCCGCCATGTCGAGCTTCGAGCGTACCGCGGAATGCCCATGATCGCAGTCCGGCACGTGGCACGACACGTTGCCGCTTGCCGGGCCTCGGGCTTTTGGATACGTTCATCCGGTTGGGATCCTTACAGTTCCCACCAGCAGACATGCGCTCCATCACCATCGAAATCGCCGGTCAATCTCATACGATCCGCTCGGACGCGGAGCCTGGCTACGTGCGCGCGCTCGCGAGCGTGGTCGATGGTCGTATTCGTGATATCAGCAAGGCCACGCAGCGCAGCCTCAAGGGTGTGTCGCGTGAGGCCGCAGCGACGCTGGTCGCGCTCCAGCTGGCCGACGAGCTCGAGCGCGAGAAGCGTCGTCGCACCGCACTTCGTCGTCGTATCCGCACCGAGACCGACCGCCTCCGTACCCTCCTCGGCGGCACTTCCGCATGAACCCTGACCCCACCATCCGCTCCGACGCGGGTGTTTACGATAGCTTCACGCCGCTTCGCGCTCTGGCGACGACAACTCCGTAGACATCCGTTCGGTTGCCCTCAAGGAGGGCCGTGACCGAGCGTTCTTCCCACGTCGCCGACCTCGCGGCACAAAAGCAGGAGCTTCGACGCACGCTGCGCGCCGCGCGCGAGGCGCTGCCACGCGAGGTGGTGGATGCGCGCTCCGAGGAGGCGGCCGCGCGGCTGCTTGCGCTTTCGCTCGACGGCGTGCGCACGATAGCGCTGTATGCGGGTCGTCGCGGCGAGCTCGACCCACGCGTCGCCGCACCTGCGCTGCGCGCGCGCGGCATCAGCACCGTGTACCCGCGCGTGCACGCGAAACCGCAGCTCACGTTCCACACGGTCACGGAAGCTGCGCTGGCGCTCGCAGCGATGGACATCTTCGAGCCCGAGGCCGACAGCACGCTCGCTGTCCATATCGACGCATATGTCGTGCCGGGCGTCGGCTACACCGCTGCCGGCGATCGCCTCGGGAACGGCGGCGGCTACTACGACGCCACGCTCGCCGCCTCACCTTCTGCGCTGCGCATCGGCTACGCGCACGACGAACAGCTCGTCTCCTCTTTGCCCATGGGCGCGCGCGATCAGCGCGTCGATGTCCTCATCACTCCCACTCGTCACATTCGATGCGCGCCGCGACCCGGCGCGCCCGTCTCCTCCGGAGCTCAACCATGACCGTCACCATCACCGGGGTCCTCCTCGTGATCGGCGCCGCGATCCTCGGTGTCGTCCTCGATCGACTCTTCGCCCGCGGCACACAGGCCGCCGTCCCCGAGGCCGAGCGTCAGCGCCTCGTCGAAGCCGCCAAAGAAGAAGCGGACTCGATGAAGCGCAAGGCCGGCCTCGAAGCCGAGGAGCTCAAGCTCAAGGCCATCACGGATGCCAAGGAGCTCGAGCGCACGCGTCGCGCCGAGCTCGCCAAGAGCGAGGACGACATCCGCAAACGCGAGCAGGAACAGGCGCGTCGCAAGGGCTCGCTCGAGAGCAAGGAGTCCGAGCTCGACAAGAAAGAGAAGACCATCGCCGGTCGCGAGGCAGCCGCCGAGGCCTCCGTGAAGAAGGCCGAGGATCTGCTCAAGGACGCGAAGACGCAGCTCGAGAAGATCTCGGGTCTGTCCGCCGAGCAGGCGAAGACCGAGCTGCAAGCGCAGGTCATCGACGAGGCGCGCGCCACCGCTGCGGTCGAAGTGAAGACCATCGAGCAGCAGGCCAAGGAGCGCGCCGAGGAGGTCTCGAAGCGCATCCTCGGCACCGCGATCCAGCGATATGCGTCGGAGTACGTGGCCGAGCGCACGGTGTCCGTGGTGCAGCTGCCGTCGGACGACCTCAAGGGTCGCATCATCGGCCGTGAGGGTCGTAACATCCGCGCGCTCGAGGCGGCGACGGGCATCGACCTCATCATCGACGACACGCCGGAGGCCGTCATCATCTCCTGCTTCAACCCCGTGCGGCGCGAGATCGCGCGGCTCGCGCTCTCGCGTCTCATCGCGGACGGTCGTATCCACCCGACTCGCATCGAGGAGATCGTCGAGAAGTGCGAGCACGAGATCGATGCCCAGTGCAAGGAGGCGGGTGAGCAGGCCGTCTTCGATCTCGGCCTGCACAAGGTCCACCCCGAGCTCGTGCTCGCGCTCGGTCGCCTGAAGTTCCGCGCGTCGTTCGCGCAGAACCTGCTGCAGCACTCCGTCGAGGTCGGTCACCTCGCCGGTCTCATGGCCGCCGAGCTCGGGCTCAACGTGAAGCTCGCGCGTCGCGCCGGCCTGCTCCACGACATCGGCCGCAGCGTCGATCAGGAGATGGAAGGATCGCACTCTGCCGTCGGTGCACAGCTCGCCAAGAAGTGGGGCGAGCCGCCGCAGGTGATCGCCGCGATCGCCGAGCACCACAGCGAGGCAGGCGCCGAGCCGTCCAGCGTCATCTCGCACCTCGTCGACGCAGCCAACCAGCTCTCGAGCCAGCGTCCCGGTGCGCGTCAGGAGCTGCTCGCGTCGTACGTGCAGCGCCTCGGCGATCTCGAGAAGCTGTGCGAGAGCTTCCCGGGCGTGGAGAAGGCGTTCGCCATCCAGGCGGGCCGCGAGGTGCGAGTCCTCGTCGAGAACTCGCGCGTCTCGGATGATCAGTCCGCGATGCTCGCGAAGGACATCGTCAAGAAGCTCGAGGCCGAGGCCACATATCCCGGCCAGGTCCGCGTGTGCGTCATCCGGGAGACGCGCGCCACCGACTACGCAAAATGATCCAGGAGCCCGTCGCGGCGCGCCTCCCGCTGTCGACGGGCCTCTGCTGCGAGCTGCTGGAGTGGCTGCCCGACGACCCCTCGTGCGACCACACCGTGCTGCTGCTCCACGGGTACCTCGATCTCGCGTGGGGCTGGAAGCCCGTCGTCGATGCGGGCCTTTGCGGCAAGTACCACCTGCTCGCGCCCTCGTTCCGCGGCCACGGCGCGAGTGACTGGGTCGGCGCCGGCTCGATGTACTACTTCCTCGACTACGTCGCCGACCTCGCCTCGCTCGTGAGCCAGCGCGCCCGCAAGCGCCTGTCGATCGTCGGTCACTCGATGGGCGGCATGGTGTCGGCGTACTTCACCGGCACGTACCCGGAGCTCGTCGAGAAGCTCGTGCTGCTCGAGGGGCTCGTCGTCGAGGAGCGGCCCACCTCACCCGAGCGGCTGCGCACCTCGAACGGCATGCGCGCCGATGCCGTGAAGCGTCGCGGCACCCAAGCGCAGCCGGGCTCGCGTCGCTTCGCCAGCCTCGACGAGGCTGCCGTGCGCATGAAGCACCACGATCCGGAGCTGGAGCCCGCGCTCGCGCGCCTCCTCGCCGAGAAGGGCTGCATCCAGCTCCCGACGGGTGAATGGGTCTTCCGCCACGACCCGCTGCTCGGCCCGAGCACGCCCATCGGGTTCGAGGAGGTGGTCGCGCAGCGCTTCTGGAGGAAGATCACATGCGACGTGCTCTACGTCGAAGGCGATCGCTCCTCGTTCAAGCTCCCCGCCGAGGTGCGCTCCACACGACTCGGTGCGTTCCATCACATACGCACGAAGGCGATGTCGGGCGCATCGCACATGATGATCCGTCACCAGCCCGACGCCGTCTGCACCCTGCTCGTCGACTTCCTGGAGAACCGCTCATGATCATCCTTCTGAAGGCCGAGGTCGGACCGGACTCGGACGATGCGGCGCGCGTTGTTCGAGTCGCCGCGCAGTACCCCGATCTCCGCACCGAGGTGCACAGCTACAAGGGCGCCGCGCGCGCGCTCACCGAGGTGCACCTCATCGGCAAGACGGCCGCCGTGCCCGTCGACGCGTTCGAGGGTCTGCCCGGCGTCGAGCGCGTCATCCGCGTGTCGGAGAAGTTCCGCACCATCGCGCGCCACAGCGGCAACGCCGTGCCGCTCGGCTTTTCGTACAACGGCATCGAGTTCACCGACGAGTCGTTCCACCTCTTCCCCGGCCTCTGCGCCGTCGACAACCCGAAGAACGTGGAGGCCACGTTCAAGGCGCTGCAAGAGAACGGCATCACGACGACGCGCGCCGGCGTCTACAAGCCGCGCACGAGCCCCTATGACTTCCAGGGTCACGGCAAGGCGTGCCTGCCATGGGTGCTCGAGCTCGCGGGCAAGTACGGCATCAAGGTCATCGCGATGGAGGTCACACGCCAGCAGCATGTCGACGAGATCGCCGAGGCCCTCCAGAAGAGCGGACAGCCCACCGGGGTCATGCTGCAGATCGGCACGCGCAACGCGCAGAACTTCGAGCTACTGAGGTCGGTCGGCCAGCAGCAGGAGTTCCCCGTGCTCGTCAAGCGGGGCCTCGGCATCACGCTCGAGGAGTCGCTCAACGCCGTCGAGTACGTCGCGCAGAGCGGGAACCACCGCATCATCTTTTGCCTCCGCGGCGTGAAGACGCACCTCGGCGACCCGCACCGCAACTTCGTCGACTTCGCGCACGTCCCGGTGGTGCGTCGACTCACGCGCCTGCCGGTGTGTATCGATCCGTCGCACTCCGTCGGCCTCCGCGCCGCGGGCCCCGACGGCCTGCTCGACATCCACCACGTCACCGCGCAGGGCATCGTCGCCGGCGCGAACATGGTGCTCGTCGACTTCCACCCGTTCCCCGAGCAGGCGCTGTGCGATGGCCCGCAGGCGCTCACGCTCGCCGAGCTCCCCCACTTCATCGAGGACTGCAGGCTCGTGCGCAAGACCTACGAGGCCCGCCGCGCGCTGCACGAGCGCCTCCGCGCATGACCCCCGCCGTCTCCATCGTCGGCATGGGTCGCTTCGGGAACACCCTCGGTGCGCTGCTCGATCGCGCGCGCATCTCGTGGGAGCCGGTCGAGGCCACGCCGCACACCGAGCACTACGAGGCCCTTGCACAGCTCGTCGTCGTCGCGGTGCCGCTCGAAGGCCTCGCGCAGGTCGTGCGTGCGCTTCAGCCTCGCGCCGATCAGATCATCGTCGACGTGTGCAGCGTGAAGGTCCGCGCGGTCGAGGCGCTGCGCGAAGCGATGGGGGAAGGTCGCTGGGTCGCCACGCACCCGCTGTTCGGGCCGTCGATCCTGCGCAGCGACGTGGTGCCGCGGGTCGTCGTGTGTCCGCGTCCCGATCGTCCTGCGGACACGTCGCTCGTGGAGGCGCTCTACGCACAGCTGGGCTGCACGGTGTCGCTCATGGACGCGGCCACGCACGATCGCGTGATGGCCGAGAGCCAGGCCCTGAGCGCCTTCGTCGGGGGTGCGCTAAGGGATGCGCAGCTCCCGTCATCGCACGTGGCCGCGCCGCCTTCCGCGCTGCCGCTGCTGCAGCTCGTGAACGCGCAGAACGCGGTGGCCGGCCACCTGCGCGACACGGTGCTGCTGTCGAACCCGTTCGCCGCCGACGTGCGCGATCGGCTCGTCGACGCGATGCGGAAGATCATCCCCGCCGCCCCGGCGGACGCCGATCTGCCGACGCTGCGTGGCGCGATCGATCGGGTCGATCACCAGCTCGTGGCGCTCCTGCGCGAGCGCGCCGACCTCGCAACCGTCATCTCGCAGCGCAAGGCCGAGCTCGGCCGCCCCGTGCAAGATCCCGAGCGCGAGGCCGCCGCATTCGCCGAACGACGCGCGTGGGCGATGGAGGCCGGCATCGACCCGGACTTCGTCGAGGCCGTGTTCGCGAGCGTCCTACCCTGGTCACGCGCGCTCCAGGAGCGTGCGCGTGGCGGCTGAGACACTCGACGCGCGTAGCCTCCACGCCGGAACGCTCACACCGCCTACCTCGAAGTCGGATGCGCAGCGCGCGCTCGCGCTCGCGCACACGCTCGGTGATCCGCTCATCGCGCCCATGCGCATCAGCGACGACCTGCCGATGGACGTGCGCGCGCTCGCGCGTGGCCTCGAGGCGCTGCGTGCAGGGCTGCCGACGCCCATCGACGTCGGCGACGGCGGCGCGCCGCTGCGCATCCTGCTCGGACAGGCTGCGATCTGCTCGGCACCGTCGATGATCACGGGCTCTTTGCGCCTCGCGGAGCGGCCGCACGACGCGCTCCTCGAGTCGCTGACGACGACGCTCTCCCCGGCCGGCCTGCGAATCGAGCGTGGGGCCCCGCTCTTCCCGCTACGCATCCACCCGATCACGACGCTCGCGAAGCTCCCGCGCTTCTCCATCCGCTCGGCGGAGAGCAGCCAGTTCGCCACCAGCCTCCTAATCGCCGCGGCCGGCCTCGCGCGTCGCGAAGGTCGCTCCTGGGAGGTCGTCCTCGAGGGCGAGCTGGCATCCGAGGGTTACCTCGACCTCACGTTCGACTGGCTCGATCGCGCCGGCGTCTCCTACGAACGCCAGGACGCACGCATCACCATCTCGCCGAGCGCTGCCACGCCCCGGCGCGGCCCGGTGCCCGGCGACTGGTCCTCCCTCGGCTACCTGCTCGTCGTCGCATGGAAGACAGGCAGCGACGTGAGGCTCGTCGATGTGCAGGCGGCGCACCCCGATCGCGCGATCCTCGACGTACTCGCGCAGGCCGGCCTCACCGTCGAGCACGGCGCGGAGTCACGCGTCGTCGGCGTACCCACATCGGGGGTCCGGGCCTCCGGCCACGACTGCCCCGATCTGCTGCCGACCATCGCCGCGCTCGCCTGCGTGCTGCCCGGCCCGACGACGCTGGACGGCGTCCCGATCCTCCGCCTCAAGGAGAGCGATCGCCTCGCCGGCATCGAGGCGCTGGTGAAAGCGGGCGGCGCGCGCTCGCGCCGCGTGCACGACACGCTCGTCATCGAGCCGGGCGTCGTGCCCGAGAACATCACCCTCTCGAGCCGCGGCGATCACCGCATGGCGATGTCGGCCGCCACCCTCGCCGTCCTCGCGAACGCGACGCTCACGCTGGACGATACGCACGTCGTCGCCAAGAGCTTTCCGCACTTCTGGGACGAGCTCGCGAACGTCGGCGTGCGCACCCCTGCCTGACGCTCAGCGTCGATCGATGAGTCCCAGCAGGGCCATGCGCTGGGCGATCGCGGTGTAGGCATCGCGACGGCCGAGCTGCAGCACGTGGCCGCCGGCGAACGCGAGGTGTACCCCGCCGAAGTGCTGCGCGAGACGCAGCGCGTGTTCGGGCGGCGCGATGCGATCGCCGCGCGCGGACTGCACGAGCACCTGATCCGGTGACACGAGCGGCGTGCGCTCGAGCGGCGAGACGAGCGCCATCGCGCGCTGGAGGAGCGGCAAGGTGATGCCCTCCTTCTCGGCGCGATCACGCTCGGCGCGGCCTTCGCCGTGCGACCACAGCAGCTCGGGCCACGACGCGACGGGCACCATCGGTCCGACGAAGTCGAGCGCGTCGGTCGTCGCGAACAGCGAGGCCGTGTAGCCTCCGAGGCTGATGCCGAGGACGGCCATCTTCTGCGCCTCGGCACCCGGCCTGGCACGCAGCCACTTCACGAGCGCGCGCAGATCGAAGATGGCCTGCCCGAAGCCCTCGTTGCTGCGAACCGGGTTGGGCGCGGGCCACGACGGCGCGTGCCGGTCCTTGCGCAGCCCGTGGAACGGCAGCGCGAAGAGCACGACGTCGCAGCCGAGCGCGTAGAGCCAGCGCGCCGAGAACGCGCGCTCATCGACGAAGAAGCTGCCACCCTGATAGCCGTGCAGGCAGATGACCGCCGTGCGCGCGGGCGTGTCGTGCAGAAACGCGCGCGCGTGGACGCCTCGGTTGCGCTCCCACGCGAGGTACGCGTCGCGCGCGGACGGCAGGCTCGGCACGTACGCGCTCGGCCACGCCAGGTCGAGGACGCGCCCATGATCGACGCTGCCCGTCGTCTTCGTCGTCGCATCGGGGTGCGGCGGGACGCCGAAGAACGACGCGCGCGTCTCGGGAGACTCGTAGTGCGTGATGGCGTCGAGGAGCTCCGCGCGGCGATCGTGCTCGCCGGCGGAGAAGACCTCGTTCGTGGTGTTGGAGGGAGACTTCGTGAAGCGATGGCGCAACGCACGGAGCACCGCGCCATCGATCATGCCGCCGACGTCGCTGCCGAGCTTGCGCAGTCGACTCACGGCGAAGGCTTACTTCTTGGCGCGATCGGCGAAGCCGACGTACTTGCGCTCGTCCGCGCCCGTGTAGATCTGGCGGGGACGCGCGATCTTCTGCTCCTCGTCGAGCAGCATCTCCTCCCACTGCGCGAGCCAGCCCGCCGTGCGCGGGATCGCGAAGAGGACGGGGAACATGTCGACCGGGAAGCCGATGGCCTGGTAGATGAGGCCCGAGTAGAAGTCGACGTTCGGGTACAGCTTGCGCTTGATGAAGTACTCGTCGTTGAGCGCGTACTTCTCGAGCTCGAGCGCGATCTCGAGGAGCGGGTTCTTCCCCGTGACCTTGAACACGTCGTCGGCGAGCTTCTTGATGACCGTCGCGCGCGGATCGTAGTTCTTGTAGACGCGGTGACCAAAGCCCATGAGGCGCTTCTCGCCCTTGCCCGTCTTGACCTCCTCGATGAAGGCCGGGACGTTCTTGGCCGAGCCGATCTCGACGAGCATGCGGAGCACGACCTCGTTGGCGCCACCGTGCAGCGGGCCGTAGAGAGCAGCGGCACCGGCAGCGACGGCGCAGTACGGATCGACGAGCGAGCTCCCGACGGCGCGGACCGAGGCCGTGGAGCAGTTCTGCTCGTGGTCGGCGTGCAGGATGAACAGCACGTCGAGCGCGCGCTCGATGACCGGATCGACGTCGTACTTCGGCTCGGCCATCTTCTTCATCATCGCGAGCAGGTTGCCCGCGAAGCTGAGGCTGTTGTCCGGGTAGACGAACGGGAAGCCGAGCGAGTGACGGTACGACCATGCGGCGATGGTCGGCATCTTGGCGAGGAGGCGCGTGATCTGGAGGCGGCGGTTGGCCGCGTTCTTCACGTCCTTCGACTCGGGATAGAACGTGGAGAGCGCGCCGATGGAGCCGATGAGCACGCCCATCGGGTGCGCGTCATAGCGAAAGCCATCGATGAACGTCCGCATGTTCTCGTGGAGGAACGTGTGGTTCGTGACCTCGCGCTGGTACTTCTCGAGCTCTTCCTTCGTCGGCAGCTCGCCGTTGAGGATGAGGTACGCGACCTCGATGAAGCTCGACTTCTCGGCGAGGTCGGCAACGCTGTACCCGCGGTAGCGCAGGATGCCCTTGTCGCCGTCGATGAACGTGATCGACGAGCGGCACGACGCGGTGTTCAAGAACGCCGGGTCGTAGCCCATGAGGCCGAAGTCTTCTGGCCCCGTCTTGATCTGCCGCAGCGCGGTGGTGGGGATGGCGCCGTCCTTGATGTCGATCTCATAGGACTTGCCGGTGCGGTTATCGGTAACGGACAGACTTTCCTTCGACATAACGAGGCTCCCTTGGCCGTGCGTGCGCGACATAGTAGCTTCACTTTTCCGTACGTGACCCGAAAAGTGACGCGGGGCGTTACCCAGCTGCAACCGAGTTGAGGCTACGAGGTCGGTATAATGTCCCAGGCGTCCACGATCCAGAGGGTTTTGACGGAGCTTCGGCTCGACGAGCAGACCTGGGCGAGCGGCACCCCCGGCAGGCAGGCGGAGTGGCACCTCTGCATCGACGAGATCCTCTCCGAGGGCCTCTTCGCCGACGGTGGCGGCCCCGAGATCGCGCTCGGCCAGCGCGGCCTCCTCACGATGCTGCCGACCGCGGTCGAGCTCACGCTCACGGCCCCGGGCGCCGGGCCCGTCACGAGCCGCATCCCGGTGCAGGCCCTGCGGCCGCTCATGAACGAGTACATGGAGACCATCAAGCAGATGGCGCGTCTCCCGCACGGCACCAACTCGCCGCAGCTCGAGGCGCTCGATATCGCCAAGCGCATCACGCACGACGAGGCCGGCGATCTGGTGAAGACGCTGCTCCCGTTGTTGCGCCCCACGCACGGCACCGCGCGTCGCATCTTCACGCTGCTCGTCACGGTCTTCCACGACACGACGCGCATCGCGACGGCACACCCGATCAAGCCCAGATGAGTCGGGCGGCTACTTCGCCCAGATGCCGCGCGGGTCGTCGTGCGCCCTCGCGAAGCGCGCCAGGCGACGCACGTAGTCGAGGAGCTGCACGGGAAGGCGCGGCCACTCGTTCCACGGACCGCCGAGCTGCGCCGTCGCGCGGATCGGGTTGGGCCAGCGACGGCGCGCGTCGTCCACGAGCTGGTTCAGCGATGGCACGCGCGTGAGCGGCTCGTACATGACGAAGCCCCTGCCCCACTGCTCCATGAGGGCAGGCTCGAGCCAGCGCGGCAGCTCGGCGTGCGCAGGCCCGTCGGCGCCGAGCACCTGCTGCGCGAGTCGCAACGAGATCTTGAGCGCCTGCACGTCGTCACGCTGCCCGCGGTACAGGTAATCGAAGTCGAGCGGCTGCTCGAGCATCACGGCGAGATCGACGAGCCACACGCTGCGCCACAGCCCATGGCCGAGGCCGTGCAACGCGAGCAGCCAGAGATGATCTTCGTCGCCGAGCGTCGTCACCACGACGTCGCCCAGCGGGATCTCGACGAGCCGCGCACGGATCGCGGACAGGTCGCGCCCGCGCATGTGGGGGATGGAGAAGTGCAGATCGGTCTCGAGCCTGTCGTGCGCGTGCGCGGCGAGGATCTGCTCGGCAGTAGCGCGATGCGCGGCGTCGATGACGAGGTCGAGATCCGAGTAGTGCCGCAGCCCCCTTTGCGGGTAGCGCCGCGCGATGGCCCAGCCCTTGACGAGGAGCACGTCGATGCCGGCCTCGCGGAACGCGCGCAGCCTGCTCTTGAGCCCCGCCTCGAAGCGCGCCGCCTCGAGGATCTGGTGACGCACGAGGTCCTTCAGCGAGGCAGCGAGAGGCCCGTCGAGCCGTCGGTGCGCGAGCGCGCCGGAGCCGCCGGAGATGGCGAGCTCGATGACGGCGGGTGTCGTTGTGGTGGTGGGTGGGGCGGCGCGCCAGCTAAGCGAGAGGAGCGAAGCGACAAGCTCGCCGGAGCGGAGGTCGCTGCTCACCACCTCGGGGCGCGTGTTACAGGCACTTGTTGCTCTGGCAGCGCAAGGTGATGTTGCACTTCGGCGCCGTCGTGCAGCAAATCTGCGTCTTCGCGCCGCAGGCCGCCGACGCGGCCTGCGCGACGGACGGAGAGACGAGCGAGAAGATCACCGGCGACGCCAGCACCACGCCGGCTGCGACCGCGGTCGTGCCCAGCATCCGTCGACGGCTGTGGTCGACGCGCTCCGGCGCGCGCAAAAGGCCGGCCGACGAGAGCTGGGCGATCACCGCCTCGACCGAGTCCTTGTGGCCGGCGTCCGCGAGTGCAGCGCGCACCCGGTCGACCTTGCCACCGTCGCACAGCGACCAGACAAGCGCTGCCACTGGCGAGAGGCAATGCGCCACGTGGTTGCGCTGGTCGTAGACGAGGACCTCATCGGCGACCTTCTCGACGATGAAATCACCGGCGGGCCGGGCGACGGGAAGCCGTACAATTTGGGCAGACATCATCCATCCTCTGGAGCGAAGCGCACTGGCGGGTAAGATGCCTTGCCTGCACAAAAGTGCAACAGCTCTTCGACGGTACGTCGTGCTTCGCCGCGCACGACGCTCGCTCCCTGGCATGTCGCCGCAACCGCGCGTACTGCGGCGAGCACGCGTGAAGACGCCAGCCGCGCCGCGACCGCGTTGTCGAGCAGCAGCAATGCCGTTCTTCCGGGTGTGAGCGGCGTCACGACGAACGTGGCGCCGCTCTCGTAGCGGGAGCCGAGGACCCAGCAGACGCGAATGCGTGCGGAGCCGACCCGTCGTGGCAGCACGCGCCGCGGCGCGCCCGTGTTCCGTCGCAGCGACATCCGTCGGGGGTATGCAGCGACCCGTCCCGCCGCGTCGAGCACGGCGTACTCGTCCGAATAATACGTGGCACCCGCCGCGACGAGCGCGGCCACGAGCGTCGACTTTCCGCTGAAGGTGCGACCCGGAAGCAAGAGCGCTCGCCCGTCGATCGCGACGACCCCCGCGTGGATGAAGACGCGATCCGGGCAGGTGGCCGCCACATGCAGCGCCAGATCGCCCTCGAGCGCGTCCTGCGTCTCGCGGATCGACCGGCACACGAGCGGCGCTTCGTCGTCGATGGCGAGCAACCGCTCACGGCCGGCAAACGTCAGTCGGTAGCGTCGGGTCGGCTCCACTTTCGGTAGCGACCGCGTGAAGGGGGGAAGGACCTCACGCAAGCGCTCCTCGCGAAGTGCCTGCGTCGTCGCGCGTCGCTCGATGTCGATTCGATAGGGAACACCGTAGCTCTCGAGTCGATGGGCTCGAAAGCGCGACCGGGTCGGCTTGCTCAGAACGTGTTGAGGAGCACGCTGATGTCGTTGCTCACCTGGTTTGCCGTCGCCACGTCGAGCTTCGTGTCTCCGTTGAACGTGCCCGCGACGATGGAGACAGGATCTGTGCCGACCGCGAAGGTGCTGACGCCCGGACGGCCGCCGCTCGCGATCCCGAAGGCGCCGAGGCCATCGCCGAAGAGGACCGTGACGGTGTTCGTGGTGTCAGCGACGACGATGTCGCTCTTCGTGTCGCTATCGAAGTCACCGAGCGCGAGGGAGGTCGGTCCGGATCCCGCCGCGTATTGCGCGGGCATGGCGAAGGCGAGGGTGTCGTCGTCGCTCGTCGAGAGGTAGACGCTGACGGTGTCGGCACCCAGGTTCACGGACACGATGTCCGTCTTGTGCACGGCATCCTCGTTACGCAGCGCAATGTCGATCGGCACCTTGGCGCTGATGATCTCGCTCGGCGTCGCGAAGCTGATGACGCCGGGCGTCGAGCGGTTGAGCAGGATGCTGATGGAGCTCGTGCCATCGGCGTTGATGTTGCCGGTGACGACGTCGAGCTTGTTGTCCGTGTCCATGAGCCCGACGCGCAGCACGTTGGGCTCACGCACGGCGTTGACGTCGCCCTGCGACGAGACGGCGCTGGGCACCGGCGTCCCGAAGGTGCCGTTGCCGTTGCCGGGAACGACCCAGATCGAACCATTGGCGGTGAGATCGCCCTGATCGCCGATGAGGAAGTCGAGCTTGCCGTCGCCGTCGACGTCCGCGATCGCGCCACCACGGTCGAAGCCGCTGGTGCCCACCACCGTGTGAACCGGCGCGGCGAACGTGCCGTCGTTGTTGCCGGCGAGGTAGTCGAAGCCCTCGTACGTGCTCACGAGCACGTCCCTGTTCCCGCCGGTCTTCATCGTGCCGATGGAGATCGCGTACGGGTAATTGCTGATGGTGGAGGTCAGCGCCGGATGGAAGGTACCGTCCCCTTTTCCGAGCAGGACGCTCATCGTGGACGGCTTCGCTGCGGACGGGTCGTTGACGTTCACGACGACGAGATCGGGCGTGCCATCGTTGTTGAGGTCGGCCTGCGCGAGATAGATCGGCCCCGTGCCTACCGGGTAGCTCGTGGCCTCGCCAAAGGCCTCCTTCGCCATGTCGTCGGCCGGCTCTGCCAAATCGACGTTGGACATGTCACCTGTGACGTTGGACATGTCGCCCGTGATGAAACCATCCGGTGGAGCACTCATGTCGCGGGAGGAGCCATCGCCGCCCGGGCTCAGATCGTAGGGCGGGTTCTCACCCGAGCGGCATGCGCCCGCCAGAACCACGACACTGACCAGGCAAAGCAAGTTCGTACGCAAAGGGCACCCTCCACACGGATCGCTGAAATCCCAGCCACAGTATCACGAGGCCCCCGGCGCAGAACGTGATCTTCTGCTCAACCTTGGATGCGAATCCGAAAGATGCGAATCCGAAGGAAAAGTGCGTGGCGGGTCACACGTTTCCGTCACCGGGGACGAGGGTCATCGCCTCGACGAAGAGCGTGACCTTGCCGCGCGCGATCTGCTCTTTGCCCGCCTCGTAGCGGTCGACCTCCAGGTTGAGGATGCCGACGCCGTCGAGGTTGAGGCGCATGAGCTCGGTCTTGAGGTCCGGCGCGTACCAGCTGATGGCACCCGAGCGCCGCGTGATGTTGCCCGCCACCACCGACTCCTGCCACCACGCGTACCAGGTGGCGAAGTTCTCCTCGCCGAACGTGACCGTGAGGTTGGGATACTCGATGCGGCCCGCGCCCTTGTAGCTCTCGAGGCGGTTGCCAGCGTCGTGCGTGAGGATGGACTGCTTGATGGTGAACCCCTCGACGCGGATGTTGCGCTGCGTGCCGGAGCCCCAGATGCCGTCGAGCTTGAAGCCGAAGTTGGCGGTGGACCAACGCTTTTGCTTGATGTCCTCGTCGCGGGCCTGCTGGGCTGCGAAGGTGGACGTGCCGACCTCGTAGCGCAGCGTCTCGGGCGAGATCTTGAGGGTGATGTTCGCCGCGCTGTTGCTCGAGGCGTCGAGCGCGGGAAACGCAATCTCGCTGATGAGCGCCTGATCGAAGATGCGGCGCGAGCGCTCGCGACGACCGGCGAAGTTGTCGAAGCCGACCAGCGCGCCGGTGTGACGCTCGGGCGTGTTGGCGACAGCCGACTGCACCCACTTGAAGAGGCGCGCCGTGCTCGGCATGCCGATTCCGATGGTGATGTCGTCGTACTTCGGCTTGCCGCCGTACTTGGCGACGAACGGCCCCGAGCCGATCGGGTTCTCGATGATGTCGGAGCGGAAGCTGCCGCCGTCCATCTGCGTCACGAAGCCGACCGGCACCGCCTGGTTGTCCATCTCGAGCGCGAACCAGCCCGCGGTGTAACCCGATCGTGCTGCAGTACCCGTTGTCGATGGCGTGGTGGAGCTTCCGCCCCCCGACCAGTTCCAGCCAGATCCGTAGTTCGGCATCGTCCCTCGCTCGTATACAAGTGTACCGCAAACGGGTTATCGGCACGAGCGAGGCGGAAGTTGCGTGCCCGCGACAGCAAATTTCGCCAGAAATTGCGGGCCCCCGGACCGTCTGCCATCTTCACCCGGACGATGCGTGCTCGTGCTCCCCTGGCCTTGTACCTGGCGCTGACGCTGGCGGCCCCGCTCGTCCCTTCCATCGCGTCGGCAAAGCCGAGGAAGAAGGCGCATCACGTCGCGGCCGAGCGCGCGGTGTCCGTGTACACGAAGGGCGGTGCGCCGAACATCCAGGCCCAAGCGGCGGTGGTCATCGACCTCACGACCGGAGAGCTGCTGCACGCGAAGAACCCCGACGCGGTCCGCTCCATCGCGTCGATCTCGAAGCTGATGGCGATGCTCGTGGTGCTCGACCACCACCTCGACCTCGATGGCGAGACCACCATCAACGACTCCGATCTCTTGATCGCACGTCACGGCGCGCGCTCGCGGCTGCCGAAGGGCATGACGTTCACGAACCGCGACCTCATCCACGCGGCGCTCATGGCGTCCGACAACCGCGCGGTGCCTGCGCTCGGGCGTGCGGTCGGGCTCGATCCGGCGCACCTCACCGCGGAGATGAACAAGAAGGCCAAGGCGCTCGGCCTCAAGCACACGCACTACGAGGATCCGGTCGGCCTCAACTACGGGAACGTGTCGACGCCGCGCGACGTCGCCGGGATGCTGAAGGCGGCCATCGCGCAGCCGCTCATCTCGGAGATCACGCACAAGGCGCAGTACGTGGCGCACCCCGTCGGCAAGCCGGGCTGGGCCATCGAATACAACAACACCGACATCATCGCGCGCAGCTCGAAGTGGGACGTGCTCGCCGGCAAGACGGGCTACACGGACGTGGCCCTCTACTGCCTCGCCATCGCCGCGCGCTTCGCCGTCAAGGAGACCAAGCACGACGTCGCGATGGTCTTCCTCGGCGCCGTGGGCAAGATGACCCGCTTCGGCGACTTCCAGCGCGTCGCCCAGTGGCTCAACGAGCGCCGCTTCGCGAAGACTGCCGCGGCTGCTGCATCACCACCGACGGACGGCTCGAAGCCGCTGTAGCGCTCTACGCGCGCTCGATGACCTCGCCTTCGTAGGTGAGCCCGAGATCCTCGAAGTGGGCGCCGAGCTCCTCCTCGATCATCTCGTCGGGCGGCGCGAGCTGCTGGAGCGCGAGCAGCTGGCCCACCGTGGTCACCCCGAGGCTGCGCACCCACGCGGCGCTGTTGGCGCTGAGCTCGAGATCGTCGATGGGCGTGTCACGCGGGTCGCGGCTCATGGCGAGAGCCTCCAGCAACGGCTGCCGTCCGACAAGGTCGATCTGCGCGGCGCGATGCCGCGTGGTCATGGCACGACGGTGTGCGCGCAGCACGTCGATCGTGCATGAAGCAAGCGCGTCGCGTCACCGGGGGATCACGCGCCTCGCGAAGCCGCGTGAAGCCGTCCGTCGGCGTGCTACGTTCGCGACGAAATGAAGGCGTACCTCGATCTGCTGCAGCGCGTGCTCGACGAGGGCGCTCCGCGTGGAGATCGCACCGGCACCGGCACGCTCGGCGTGTTCGGCGCGCAGATGCGGTTCGATCTCTCGAAGGGCTTCCCGCTCGTCACCACGAAGAAGCTTCACGTGAAGTCCATCGTGCACGAGCTGCTGTGGATCCTGAGCGGCGCGACCAACGTGCAGCCGCTCAAGGACGCCGGCGTCAGCATCTGGGACGAGTGGGCCTCCCCCGACGGCGAGCTGGGTCCGGTGTATGGCAAGCAGTGGCGCGCGTGGCAGGCGCCCGACGGTCGCACCATCGATCAGATCGCCGAGCTCCTCGCCGCCATCAAGAGCAACCCCGAGTCGCGCCGCCTCGTGGTGTCCGCGTGGAACCCCGCCGATGTCGGCAAGATGGCGCTCCCGCCCTGTCACACCCTCTTTCAGATGTACGTCGCCAGCGGCCGGCTGTCGTGCCAGCTCTACCAGCGCTCCGGCGACCTGTTCCTCGGCGTGCCGTTCAACATCGCGTCGTATGCGTTGCTCACCGCGATGGTTGCGCAGGTGAGCGATCTCTTGCCGGGCGACCTCGTGCACACGCTCGGCGACGCGCACCTGTACTCGAACCACGTCGAGCAGGCGCGCCTCCAGCTGGCTCGGGAGCCGCGCGCGCTGCCGACGCTGCGGCTGAACCCCGCGGTGCGCGATCTCTTCGCGTTCAAGTACGAAGATGTCTCGTTCGAGGGCTACGACCCACATCCTGGCATCAAGGCGAAGGTGGCCGTATGAGCCGAGCACAATGAGAATATCCCTCATCGTCGCAGTCGCGGAGAACGGTGTCATCGGGCGCAACGGCCGCATCCCCTGGCGCCTGCCGGCGGACATGCGCCGCTTCAAGTCGCTGACCATGGGTCACACACTCGTCGTCGGGAAGCGCACCTTCGCGGAGACCGGCAAGCCGCTGCCGGGCCGCAAGACCATCGTCGTGTCGCGCACCGCGGAGCTGCCTGCCGGCGTGCACCGCGTCGCGACGCTCGACGAGGCACTCGCGCTCGCGCCGCGGCTCGAGGCGGACGAGCTGTTCATCGCGGGCGGCTCGCGCATCTACACCGAGGCGCTGCCGCACGTGCAGCGCATGTACGTGACGCGCGTGTCCGGCCAGGTGAGCGGCGACACGGTGGTGCCATTCCTCGTCGGTGGCGTCCCCGAAGGCTGGGTCGAGATCGGCGAGCCCGAGCCGCTCGACGATCCCGGCAACTCACAGCCCGCGACGCTGCACGTGTACGAGCGCGCGGAGTCGAGCCCCGATGCCTGAGACCACGCCCGCGCTCCTCCCCATTCGCCTCTTCGTGGGCTGGGTCTTCCTGCGCGCGTCGCTCGCGAAGCTGTCGACGGGCTGGCTCGAGCAGCCGCGCCTCGCCGCAGTGCTCGAGGGCTGGCTCAAGGAAGGTCACACGTACGCGCTGTACCGACCGTTCCTGCACGACGTCGTGCTGCCTCACGCGCAGCTGTTCTCGTGGCTCGTGTGCGGTGGCGAGCTGCTCGTCGGTGCGGCGCTGCTCGCGGGCATCATCACGCGCGGCGCCGCGCTCGGCGGCCTCGTGCTCACCACGTCGTTCCTGCTCGCGCGTGGCGACGGCGCCGATGCCAACCAGACGGCGCCGTTCGTCGCGATGACGCTCGCGCTCCTGTTCGCCCACACCGGCCGCACGCTCGGCCTCGACGCGGCGCTCGCGCACAAGCTGCCCCGCTGGCTGACGTAGGACCCGCTCGGGTATAGAGTCCCGCCGTGGCTGAACGAATCTCATCGCAACGCGATCTGGACCCCATCGACTCGGGCTCCGTCCATGCGCTCGTCCCGACGCCGCGCGCGCCGCTCGATCCGCGCTTCGCGCTCGACTTCGAGAAGCCCATCGCCGAGCTCGAGCACAAGATCCACGAGCTGCGTCAGCTCGGCGCCGGCCAGATGGACGTCGAGATCGCGCGCCTCGAGCGCCGCGCGCGCGAGCTCGAGCGCGAGGTCTTCGGTGCGCTGACGCCGTGGCAGAAGGTGCTGCTCTCCCGCCACCCGCTGCGGCCGTTCACGCTCGACTACATCGGCTTCCTCGTCGACGACTTCATCGAGCTGCATGGGGACCGCGCCTTCCGCGACGACCCGGCCATCGTCGGCGGCGTCGGCCGCTTCCGCGGCCAGCCCGTCATGATCATCGGGCACCAGAAGGGACGCGGCACGAAGGAGAACGTGAAGCGCAACTTCGGGATGCCGCGTCCCGAGGGCTACCGCAAGGCGCTGCGCCTCATGAAGCTCGCGGCCGAGAAGGGCCTGCCGATCCTCACGTTCATCGACACCCCTGGCGCGTATCCCGGCATCGACGCCGAGGAGCGCGGCCAGGCCGAGGCCATCGCGAAGAACCTCGAGGTGATGTCGCTGCTCGAGGTGCCGATCATCTGCACCGTCGTCGGAGAGGGCGGCTCGGGTGGCGCGCTCGCGCTCGGCGTCGCCGATCGCATCTTCATGCTCGAGTACTCGGTCTACTCCGTCATCTCGCCCGAGGGCTGCGCGTCGATCCTGTGGAAGGACCAGCGCGCCGTCGAGACCGCCGCCGCCGAGCTCAAGCTGTCGGCACCCGACCTCGTCGCGCTCGGCGTCGCCGATCGCCTCGTCGAGGAGCCCGACGGCGGCGCACACCGCGACCCG